>NZ_CP146101.1:2700909-3001363 GCF_037023745.1 Streptomyces sp. SCSIO 30461 | reverse complement strand
GGCCAGCTTGCCGGGTTCGAGCGAGCCGATCTGCCCTGCCCGGCCCAGCACCTGAGCGCCACCGTACGTACCGAGGCGCAGCGCCTGGCGGGCGTTGAGCGCGGCTTCCCGGTGCACCGCGCTGAGGCGGTTGATCAGCAGGGCGTTGCGCAGTTCGGTGTGCAGTTCGCCCGACTCGTTGGACGCGGTGCCGTCGACGCCGAGTCCGACCGGGACCCCGGCGGCGAGCATGTCCGGTACGCGGGCGATTCCGGCGGCGAGCCGGGCGTTGGACGACGGGCAGTGCGCGACGCCGGTGCGGGTGCGGGCGAAGGCCGCGATATCGGAGTCGTTCATATGGACGCAGTGAGCCATCCACACGTCCTCGCCGAGCCAGCCCGTCGACTCGAAGTAGTCGGTCGGCCCCATGCCGAACAGCTCATGGCAGAACTGCTCCTCCTCCACCGTCTCACTGCCGTGGGTGTGCAGGCGCACCCCCTTGCGGCGGGCCAACTCGGCTCCCTGCTTGAGCAGTTCGGTGGACACGGAGAAGGGGGAGCAGGGGGCGACGGCGATCTGTGTCATCGCGTCGAAGGAGGCGTCGTGGTGCTTGTCGATGGTCTCCTCGGTTGCGGCGAGCGCCCCTTCGAGGCTCTCGACGGCGAAGTCCGGGGGCAGCCCGCCGTCCTTCTCACTGCGGTCCATGGAGCCGCGGGCGAGGGTGAAGCGGACACCCATGTCGGACGCGGCGTGGATGATCGCGCCGGAGAGGTCGCCGGAGTCCTTCGGGAACACGTAGTGATGGTCCATGGCGGTGGTGACGCCGCCGCGCGCCATCATCGCCAGGGAGCCCTGGGCGGCGGAGTGCACCATCTGCTCGTCGATCCGGGCCCAGGTCGGGTAGAGCGCGACCAGCCAGTCGAACAGATTGTGGTCGGTGGCCAGGCCTCGAGTGATCCACTGGTAGAAGTGGTGGTGGGTGTTGACCAGGCCGGGGGTGACGAGGTGGCCGGTGCCGTCGATGCGGCGGACCACGTTTTCCAACTGCTCGGGGGCCTTGCCCGCTCCCACGGACTCGATCCGGTTGCCTGCGACGACGACATGGCCGTCGGCGTACTCGGTGTCGCCTGCGTCGACGGTCGCGACCGCGCAGTTCTCGATGACGATCCGCTCGATCGGCTGGTCAGGGGCTGCCGATGCTGCCATGGGGCTGTTTCCTCATGCTTTCGGTGGCGGAGCGGGCACGGCAGGGCCCAGGGGATTTGAGTGCCGGAGCGAGTCTCTCTGCCGCTTGGGCCCGCGGTGCTCCGGGTGCCGAGTTCATGGAGTTGGAGAACCTCTGGGAGTCCGGTGGCCCGGGCCCGACCCGCACGGGTACGGCCCGGGCTCCCCGCTCACAGGTTGGTCATGTCCTCCGGGATGCGCGCCTCGGCGCCGTCCCGCAGGATGGTGGCCTCGATCAGCCCGTAGGGCCGGTCGGCCGCAAAGTACACCTCGTTGTCGTTCTTGAGGCCGAAGGGCTCCAGATCCACGAGGAAGTGGTGCTTGTTCGGCAGTGAGAAGCGGACCTCATCGATCTCCGAGCGGTGATCGATGATCCGCGCACCCATCTGGTACAGAGTCTGCTGGAGCGACAGGGAGTAGGTCTCGGCGAAGGCTTCGAGCATGTGCTTCCTGGTCGCCGCGTAGGACTTCTCCCAGTTTGGCATGCGCTCGTCCTCGTCGCTCCAACCGAAGCGCCAACGACCGGACACCTCGGTCGCGAGGATGCGGTCGTACGCCTCCTGGAGGGTGGTGTACCTGTCCTTCACATAACCCCAGAACTCCGAGTTGGTGGAGTTCATGACGACCAGGTCCTTGAGGCCGGAGATCACCTCCCACCGCGAACCGTCGTAGGTGACCTGGGTGACCCGGGTCTCCTGGCCCTTGCGGACGAAGGAGTGCCTGACCTCGTCGGCGCCGATGAACCTGGAGTTGGCTTCGGAGGTCGCGATCCGCTCCCAGGCGTACTGCTCGATGCGGATGCGCGCCCGGCGGATCGGCTCCTGGGAGGTCACGAAGTGGCGGGCGAGGTGGATGCCGAACTGTTCCGCGGACTCGATGCCGTGCTCCTTGGCGAAGGCGAACACCGTGTTCTTGGTGGTGTCCGTCGGCAGCACGTTGGCGTTCGAACCCGAGTAGTGGACCTCGTCCATGTCGCCGGAGAGTGCGACGGAGACGTTCAGGTCCTTGATGTGATGGGTCGAGCCCTCGCGGGTGATCCTCACGACACGGTTCTCGGCCTTGCCGTACTGGTTCTGGCCCAGGAGGACGGGGCGTGCGGGTCGGGATCGGTCTGTCATTGTCTGCTAGCTCCCTCGGTAAACGGAGTAGCCGAACGGGTTGAGCAGCAGCGGTACGTGGTAGTGCTCGCCCGGATCGACGGCGAAGGTGATCGCCACTTCCGGGAAGAACGCACCGCTGTCCCGATTCGCGGGGGCGTCCTGCTGCGCATCGGCTTGCGGGTCGACTGCGGCTCCGGCCGGACCTGGTCGTTGTGCTCGTACCTGTCCTTGTCCGAGGAAGTAGTCCTCGGTCCCGAAGTCGAGACGTACATGGGTGGTGCCCTCCGGCAGGGCCGGGAGGTCCTTGCAACGCCCGTCCGCGTCGGTGGCCGACTTCCCGAGCGCCGCCCATGCGGCGCCGGAGCCCGCGCGGGCGGACAGGGAGACGGCGACACCCTGCGCGGGGCGGCCGATGCTGGTGTCCAGGATGTGCGTGGAGACCGAGGTGTGCGGGGTCGCTGCGGCGCTGGTGCCGGTGCTCATTCGGGTCTCCTCCTCCGGGGGCGATACGAGACGGGCCAGCCGGATGCGGTTGATCTTGCCCAGTTCGGCGCGGACGATCTCGCGCTCCTGCTCGGGCGAGTGGCCGATCCGCTCCCGGACGGCGTCCCGCATCTGCTCTCCGGTCCGGCCGGTGGCGCAGATCAGGAAGACATGGCCGAACTTCTCCTGGTAGTCCAGGTTGAGCTCCAGCATCTCGGCCCTGAGCTCTTCGGAGGCCCCGGCCATCCCTCGCTGCTCCCGAGCGGAGGTCGGGTCCCCGGGCTTCGGCCGTCCGATCGGCGGGTGCCCCGCCATCGCTTCGGCCAGGTCGTCCGCCGTCAGCTCCGCCATCGCGGCGTCACTGGCGCCGCAGATGGCCTCCGCGTCCGCGTAGGGGCGTCCGGCGAGCACCCTCCTCCCCCAGGCGGAGCTGGCACAGACCTCGTGCAGCTCAGCGACGACGTCGCTGTCCGCCGCGGTGTTCAACCGGGCCAGGCCCGGTGCGGGGATCGGGGACACGGGAGCCTCCGTGCGGTGCGTGAGACGGATTCACGGGATGCGAACAGCTAACGCCTCCCACCGGCACCACGTCAACACTTTGTTGAAAAACGGACCCGCCCTACTCGTCCTTGGCGCTGTTGTCCCGGTTCAGATAGTTGTAGACGGTGAAGCGGCTCACACCGAGCGCGCCGGCGACCGTCTCCACGCCGTGGCGCACGGAGAAGGCCCCGCGCGCTTCGAGGGTGCGTACGACCGACTGCTTCGTCTTGCGGTCGAGCGCCTTCAGCGGCATCCCGTGCGCGCGCTCCATCGCGGCCAGGATGTGGTCCAGGGACTCCGCGAGCTGCGGCAGGCGTACGGCGAGCACCTCAGCGCCCTGCCAGGCGAGTACGACATCGTCGCCCCCTGCCTGGTCCGGCGCGAGTATCCGCCCGCCCATGGCATCCACGAGGGGCATCACGGCGGTGACCAGCGGGTGGTCCAGGGGCACCGGCCGGCCCACGGGCTCGTTCACCGCTCGCTCCCCTCGTCCGCGATCACGCTGACCTGGAGCGACACACGAGTGGCACCAGCGCCCAGAGTCCGACGGAGCAGCGAGTCGACCGCGGTGAGCACCTCGTCCGTGCCGCCTTCCGCCGTATTGCCGAAAGGGCCGACGTCCACGGCGTCGAGGTCCGCCGACCGGATGACCTCACGGGCCACCAGGGCATGGCGTGGCGCCTCATCCAGGTCGAAGGGCTCGGTTGTGAACTCCACTCGCAATCGCATGCCCACACGTTAAGCCCAACTTCCGACCGTACTCACGACGGCCGACCCTTGACATCCCTCACCCATGAGAGGCAATCTTCCATTAAGCAGAAACAAACTTCCGCTATACGGAAGGAGCGTGTCCTTATGGCCCGCTTCCCCGAAGGCGCGGTCACGGACCAGCGCTTCGATGTGAATCTGTCGATCCTGTTCACCGAGTACCCGCTGCTGGAGCGCCCGGCCGCAGCCGCGGCCGCGGGTTTCACCGCGGTCGAGCTGTGGTGGCCCTGGACCGGGACCCCCACCCCCGACCAGAGCGAACTGGACGCTCTGCGCGAGGCGCTCTCGGACGCGGGCACCCAGCTGGTGGGACTGAACTTCTACGCGGGCGAGCTCCCAGGGCCCGACCGCGGCGCCCTGTCCGTACCGGGCGAGGAGTCCGAGCGCTTCCGCGCCAATGTCGATGTCGCCGCGGACTTCGCCGACTCGGTCGGCTGCAAGGCGCTCAACGCGCTCTACGGGAACCGAATCGAAGGCGTGGACCCCGCGGCCCAGGACGCACTGGCACTGGAGAACCTGGTCCTGGCGGCCCGCGCGGCCGACCGGGTGGGCGCCGTCTTGCTGGTCGAGACCCTCAACAAGCCGGAGTCCCCGCACTACCCGCTGGTGAGCGCCCCCTCCGCGATCGAGGTCGTGGACAAGGTGAACGCGGCGACCGGTCTGGGCAACGCGAAGTTCCTGCTCGACATCTACCACCTGTCGATGAACGGCGAGGACGTCGGCGAGGTCATCGCCGCTTACGCGACCAAGACCGGCCATGTCCAGATCGCGGACAACCCGGGCCGCGGCGCGCCCGGCACCGGATCGCTCCCACTGGCGCGGCATCTCGAAGAGCTGCGGACGGCCGGATACGACGGCTGGGTCGGCCTCGAGTACAAGCCGGGCGGCCTCCCGAGCGCCGGAGCCTTCGACTGGCTCCCGGCCGACGCCCGGGCCGTCCGCCCCGACAGCACCTGAGGCACCGTCGCCCCGCACCACCGCGGCACGCCCCGCACCCCACCTCGCAGAACAGCTTTCAGGAAAGGCATGGCCCCATGAGCACCCCCACGGACTCCCCCCGCAAGCCCCTGCCCAAGGTGGCCTGGATCGGCCTCGGCATCATGGGTTCTCCCATGTCGGAGAACCTGCTGAAGGCCGGATACGAGGTCACCGGCTTCACCCTGGAAAAGGACAAGCTCGACCGGCTCGCCGCGGCCGGCGGAAGGGCGGCGTCCTCCATCGCCGACGCGGTCGCCGGTGCGGATGTCATCGTCACCATGGTTCCGGCGTCCCCGCAGGTGGAGGCGGTCTGCTACGGCTCCGACGGCATCCTGGCCAACGCCCGCGAGGGCGCCCTGCTGATCGACATGTCCTCGATCACCCCAGGGACCTCCATCGACCTCGCGAAGGCCGCGGCCGACAAGGGCATCCGCGTGCTCGACGCCCCGGTCTCGGGTGGCGAGGCGGGCGCGATCGAGGCGGTGCTGTCCATCATGGCCGGCGGCGACCGGGAGGCGTTCGACGAGGCGCTGCCGCTTCTGGAGGCACTCGGCAAGACGATCGTCCTGTGCGGCCCGCACGGCTCGGGCCAGACGGTCAAGGCCGCGAACCAGCTCATCGTGGCGGTCAACATCCAGGCCTGCGCCGAGGCGGTCGTCTTCCTGGAGAAGTCGGGTGTGGACCTCCGGGCGGCCCTGGACGTGCTGAACGGCGGACTCGCGGGCTCGACCGTGCTGACCCGCAAGAAGGACAACTTCCTCAACCGGGACTTCAAGCCGGGCTTCCGCATCGACCTCCACCACAAGGACATGGGCATCGTCACCGAAGCCGCCCGCAGCGTGGGCGCCGCACTGCCGGTCGGCGCGATGGTGGCCCAGCTCGTCGCGTCCCTGCGCGCCCAGGGCGACGGCGGGCTCGACCACTCGGCGCTGCTGCGGGCCGTTGAGCGCCTCTCGGGCACGCAGACCGCCTGAGCCGCCTTTCCGGGACCAGGCCGTCTGGGCTCGGGGCCGGATCCTGAGCTCCCTTTCCCTACCCAGCCTCAGAGCCAGACCGAGAACCAGGCCCAACCCGGGCCCACCAAGCCTCCGGGCCGTGGCCGCACCGACAACTGTCCTGTCGCGCCCAGGTGCCGCCACGGCCCGGACCCCGCCCTCCATTTCAACAAAATGTTGACGCTGCCGCCGGGGCAAACCTAGGCTCCTGCCACGCCCCACTGCCATCGGAGGCTCCCTGGGTCCGCCCGGGCGCCACCCGATCTCCCGCACGGAAGGTCCTCCCGCCCTATGTCGAAGCGCGTGCTGACGACGGAGTCCGGTGCTCCCGTCGCCGACAACCAGAACTCCGCCACCGCGGGTGCCGGTGGTCCGCTCCTCCTCCAGGACCAGCACCTGCTGGAAAAGCTGGCGCGCTTCAACCGTGAGCGCATCCCGGAGCGGGTCGTCCACGCCCGCGGCTCGGGCGCCTACGGCCACTTCGAGGTCACCGACGACGTCACCGCGTACACCAGGGCCGACTTCCTGTCCGATGTGGGCAAGCGCACCGACACGTTCATCCGCTTCTCGACCGTCGCCGACGCCCTCGGCGGCGCGGACGCGGTACGCGACCCGCGAGGCTTCGCGCTGAAGTTCTACACCTCAGAGGGCAACTACGACCTCGTCGGGAACAACACCCCGGTGTTCTTCATCAAGGACCCGATCAAGTTCCCCGACTTCATCCACTCCCAGAAGCGCGACCCGTTCACGGGCCGTCAGGAACCGGACAACGTCTGGGACTTCTGGGCACACGCCCCCGAAGCAACGCACCAGATCACCTGGCTGATGGGCGACCGCGGCATACCCGCGTCGTACCGCCACATGAACGGCTACGGTTCGCACACCTACCAGTGGACCAACGCGGCGGGAGAGGCGTTCTTCGTCAAGTACCACTTCAAGACCGACCAGGGCATCCGCTGCCTGAGCTCCGAACAGGCGGCCGAGCTCGCGGGCCAGGACCCCGCCAGCCACCAGACGGATCTGCTCCAGGCAATCGAGCGCGGCGTGAAGCCGTCCTGGACGCTGTACGTGCAGATCATGCCCGCCGCCGAAGCGGCGGACTACCGCTTCAACCCGTTCGATCTCACCAAGGTGTGGCCGCACGCCGACCATCCGCTGCGGCGGGTGGGCCGGCTGGTGCTCGACCGCAACCCCGACAACATCTTCGCCGAGGTCGAGCAGGCGGCCTTCTCGCCGAACAACTTCGTTCCCGGAATCGGCCCTTCGCCGGACAAGATGCTCCAGGGACGTCTGTTCGCCTACGCGGACGCGCACCGCTACCGCCTCGGTGTCAACCACACCCGACTGCCGGTGAACTCCCCGCAAGGCTGCCCGGGCGGCACCGCCGACAACTACGGCCGGGACGGATTCATGGCCACCCGCAACGGATCCCGCTACGACAGGAACTACGAGCCCAACTCCCACTCCGGGCCGACCCAGACGGACACCGCGCTGTCGGCGCCGCTGGCCGTCTCGGGCTGGACCGGCACCCACGCCGCACCGGCGCACACCAAGGACGACGACTTCTTCCAGGCCGGGGAGCTCTACCGGTTGATGTCGGAAGAGGAGAAGCAGCGCCTGGTCGCGAACATCGCGGGCGGTCTGTCGCAGGTATCCCGTGACGATGTGATCGAGAAGAACCTGGCGCACTTCCACGCCGCCGACGCGGACTACGGCAAGCGCGTCGAGGAGGCGGTCCACGCTCTGCGCGAGGACTGAGCGAACACAACCGGACGAAACACAACCCGAGGAAACACAACCCCAAGACCGGACCGCGGCGGGTGCGAGCCAGTGCGGTGGTACGGGCCCCCACGTCCCCTTCCTGACCTGAAGGAAGGAGCGACGCAGAAGCCCACCGCCCCGCCGCGGTCCCAGAAGACGCCGCGCTTTCAAGCCATTTCGAGCAAATGAGAGCGCGCTTGCCCGTGCCCTGGATTCATCACTGAAAGTTCCCGACTGGTAACTTCTGTCGAGTTGATCAAGCTCCGTGCCTGATGTCACGGCCGTGAGCGACACCCCCGACTACTCGACAAGGAAGCGACCTTGGCTTCTGCCCGGCTCCGCCGCTCGACCCGTCTCGCAGCCATCACGGCGGTACTCGCCGCGACCGTATCGCCGCTCCCCACCGCCGCTCCGGCCCTCGCGGCCGAACCGTCCACCCCGCATCTCGACGCCATCGAGCGGACGCTGCGTGAGGTGTCCCCCGGCCTCGAAGGCCAGGTGTGGGAACGCACCTCGGGCAATCGGCTGGACGCCCCGGCCGACGACCCATCCGGCTGGCTGCTCCAGACACCGGGCTGCTGGGGTGACACCGGCTGCACCGAACGCTCAGGGACCCAGCGGCTGCTGACGAAGATGGCGGCGAACATCGCACAGGCCACCCGCACGGTGGACATATCCACGCTGGCTCCGTTCCCCGACGGGGACTTCCAGGAGGCCATCGCCTCGGGACTCAGGGCCGCCGCGGCGAAACGCGGGTCGGGCGACAAGATCAAGGTGCGGGTCCTGGTCGGGGCAGCGCCGCTCTACCACCTGAACGTGCTGCCGTCGAAGTACCGCGACCAGTTGGTCGCCAAGCTGGGCGACGCCGCAGACGACATCACGCTGAACGTGGCGTCGATGACGACTTCCAAGACCGGGCTGTCCTGGAACCACTCCAAGCTGCTCGTGGTGGACAGCAGGTCCGCCATCACCGGTGGCATCAACAACTGGAAGGGCGACTACCTCGACACCACTCACCCGGTGTCCGACGTGGACCTCGCCCTCACCGGCCCGGCGGCGGGTTCGGCCGGCCGCTACCTGGACCAACTGTGGTCCTGGACCTGCGGCAACAAGAACAACCTCACCAAGGTGTGGTTCGCCTCCTCCGGTGGCGGCGGCTGCATGTCGACACTGACCGGTACGACGCAGCCGGGCCCGACCGGTGACGTCCCGGTGATCGCCGTCGGCGGACTCGGTGTCGGCATCAAGGACCGCGACTCGTCGTCGGCGTTCCGCCCCGAGCTGCCGACCGCGTCCGACACCGAGTGCGGCGTCGGCCTGCCCGACCGCACCAACGCCGACCGTGACTACGACACGGTCAACCCGGAGGAGAGCGCCCTGCGCGCGCTGGTCGGTAGCGCGACCACCCATGTCGAGATCGCCCAGCAGGACATGAACGCCACCTGCCCGCCACTGCCGCGCTACGACATCCGGCTGTACGACGCGCTTGCCGCGAAGCTGGCCTCCGGAGTGAAGGTCCGTATCGTCGTCAGCGACCCGGCCAACCGCGGAGCGGTCGGCAGCGGCGGCTACTCGCAGATCAAGTCGCTCGACGAGATCAGCGATGTGCTGCGCGGCCGCCTGACCCGGATCACCGGTGACGGCGCGAGCGCGAACGCGGCCATGTGCGGCAATCTCCAGCTCGCATCGGCGCGCAACGCGGACAGCGCCACCTGGGCCGACGGCAAGCCGTACGCCCAGCACCACAAGCTGGTGTCGGTGGACGGCTCGGCCTTCTACATCGGCTCCAAGAACCTGTACCCGGCCTGGCTCCAGGACTTCGGATACATCGTGGAGAGCCCCTCGGCGGCGGCGCAGCTCGACGTCGAGCTGCTGGCTCCGCAGTGGAAGTACGCGCAGGCGACGGCCACGTACGACTACGCCCGCGGGATCTGCCAGGGCTGAACCGGCGTACCGCTTGACTTGCCCCGCACCGGGACCGCCGGTGCGGGACAAGCAGGCCCAGCCGGCCGGGCACAGGTCAGTCAGCCCGTCAGCCCGTCAGGGAAGTTTCCAGAACTGGCTTGTGACCAGATGGAAGACGACACACGCCGGAAGACGGTCACCGCGGCCACGGTGCCGAATCCGATGAGGTCGATCTTGGCGGCCGGTTCGTCGGGAGCCGGCCGCAGCCACCGTCTGAGCAGTGGGTTCACACGGTGGGGCATCGTCAGGAAGCGCCAAGTCGCAAAGGGCGCTTGAGCCATGGCCATTCGCCCTTCCGGTACGCAGCCGCCACCCGGGCCTGAATGGGGCGAGGTCCACTCCTTCGGCCCCGTCGTCGACCGCCCCGCCCGGCCGGCCGCCCGGCCGTCGGACAACCCACTCACACCTTCAGAGGTTTGATCGCTGTGGGCGCGTGCCAGGCCTCCGTGGCCAGTTCCTCGAACTCGGACACATCACTGATGTCCGCCGTTCGGCTCATCGCGATATTGGTGACCCGTTCCAGGATCGCCTCCACCACGACCGGCACCCGATGCTCGGCCGCCAGCTTCTTCGCCCTCTCCATCGCCGGCAGCAGTTCCTCCGGCTCCCTGACGCGGATGGCCTTGCAGCCCAAGCCCTCGGCGACCCGCACATGGTCGACACCGTAGGCGCCGAGTTCCGGCGCGTTGATGTTCTCGAACTCCAGGTTGACCTGGAAGTCGATGTCCAGGGCGAGTTGCGCCTGCCTGATCAGCCCCAGATACGAGTTGTTCACGAGGACATGGACGTATGGGATTCGATGCTGTGCTCCGACCGCCAGCTCCTCGATCATGAACTGGAAGTCGTAGTCCCCCGACAGCGCCACGACCTGCGCCTGCGGATCGGCCTTGGCCACGCCCAGAGCGGCCGGGATGGTCCAGCCGAGCGGCCCCGCCTGCCCGCAGTTGATCCAGTGACGCGGCCGGTAGACGTGCAGCATCTGCGCTCCCGCGATCTGGGAGAGCCCGATGGTGGTGACGTAGCGGGTCTCGGGCCCGAAGGCCTTGTTCATCTCCTCGTACACGCGCTGCGGCTTCAGCGGCACGTCGTCGAAGTGCGTACGCCGCTGCAAGGTGGCCTTGCGCTCCTGGGTCGAGCGGACCCATTCGGTGCGGTCGGGCAGCCTGCCCGCCGCCTCCAGCTCCCTGGCGACTTCCACGAACAGCTCCAGGGCCGCCCTGGCGTCCGAGGTGATGCCGAAGTCGGGGGCGAAGATCTTGCCGATCTGGGTGGGCTCGATGTCCACATGCACGAATGTACGGCCCCTGGTGTAGACATCGAGCTTGTAGCCGGTGTGCCGGTTGGCCCAGCGGTTGCCGATGCCGAGGACGAAGTCGGACTCCAGGAAGTTGGCGTTGCCGTAGCGGTGCGCGGTCTGGAGACCGGCCATTCCGGCGTTCAACTCATGGTCGTCCGGGATGGCCCCCCAACCCATCAGGGTCGGGATGACGGGTGTGCCGGTCAGCTCCGCGAACTCCACCAGCAGCTCGCTCGCGTCCGCGCCGATGACACCGCCCCCCGCGACGATCAGCGGCCGCTCGGACGCGAGCAGGTACGAGATCGCCTTCTCGACCTGGGCACGGGTCGCCGCGGGCTTGTAGACCGGCAGCGGCTCGTACGTATCCGGGTCGAACTCGATCTCGGTCATCTGGACGTCGATGGGCAGGTCGATCAGCACGGGACCGGGTCGGCCGGAGCGCATCAGATGGAACGCCTGCTGGAACACCCCCGGAACCTGCGCCGCTTCGAGCACGGTGGTGGCCGCCTTGGTGACGGGACCGGCGATGGCGGCGATATCGACGGCCTGGAAGTCCTCCTTGTGGATCACATGCGTCGGGGCCTGCCCGGTGATGCACAGGATCGGAATCGAGTCACCGCTCGCCGAGTACAGCCCGGTGATCATGTCGGTGCCCGCCGGACCGGACGTACCGATGCAGACACCGATGTTCCCCGGGGCGGTGCGGGTGTACCCCTCGGCCATGTGCGAGGCGCCTTCCACATGGCGGGCGAGGGTGTGGTCGATGCCGCCGCCCTCCTGGAGTGCCTTGTAGAAGGGGTTGATCGCCGCGCCCGGCACGCCGAACGCATGCGTGACGCCTTCGCGCTTGAGGATCTCAACTGCCGCTCGGGCGGCTGTCATACGAGGCATGAGGGGCTCCTGCTTCGGCCTGGCGGATCGGACTTCGTCGCGTTTTTTCATTTTCCGCAATACGGAATATAACTTCTGTTATTCGGAATCAAAGTAGGACGCATGAAGGGGGACGTCAAGGGAATGCGGACGGCACGGGGCCGCGACGCCCTGCCGGATGGCCGAAGTCCCTCCCCCAGGACTGACGCGTGGTGGACGATGGAACCCAGGAGGCGTGACCGACGTCACGAAGACGACAGAGGTGCACCCGAGGTATGTCCGATGCGCGCATGAGGCACGCACGAGGCACGACTGCGCCGCCCGAGGGGGGACGGGGAAGAATGGGAGATCAGGTACCGGTTCGCTGCCCGGTCTGCCGCCGTACGCACACCTTCGCGGCACCGGTCTATCCTTGCGCGTGCGGCGCTCCGGTCGCGCCTCCGCTGCTGCGCGGCGCACCCGCCCAACCGATCACCCACCGCACCTGGACCGAGGACTGGGTCACCGCCCGCTGCCAGAACTGCGGACGCCGGGACCAATGGCCGCAGCCGGAGCTCGGCTGCCCCTGCGGGACAGTGCTGCGGATACCGGTACGCCCGGTGACCTCACCCCCCAGACCCGCCGCGTCGCCCGCACCACCGCCCGTCCCTTCGGGACCTCAGGCGCCCCCGGTGCCCCCGTCGGTCCGGTCACCGGCAGCGGCGGAGGCCCGCGGCAGCCGGGCAGGGCTGCCCACACACATCCCCCCACCCTGCACCGCCCCCGCGCCGCGCCCCACCTTCCGCCCGGTCACGATCCGCACGGCTGACGACGCGGTGACCACGGCGGCGCTGTATCTGCGCTGGCTCGGCTTCGAGGAGATCGTCCAGCAGAAGGGCTGGTACGCCACCGGCCTCGCCCTGCGCGGCCCCGGCCTGGTCGCCCAGGTCGATCCCACCACACGTCCGGCCACGATGAGCGCTGTCGAATGTCTCTGGTTGAACGGGCTGAACGAGGATGCGGTGGGGATCTTCTTCTCGCTCGCGGGCTACGCGACCGAAGCCCGCGCTCGCGCGGACGACCTCGGCATCCCGCTGTTCGTCATGGATCTCACCGGCACACCGCAGCCGGTGAACGGCCCGGCGGACGCACTGCTGCCACCGGGCCGTTCCTGAGCCGGGCCGCACGGCGAGTGCGCCAGGTCGCGTTCGGCCCGCACGGTCTCCCATCCGCACCCGCTCCAGCACCTGGCACCGGCCGGCGAGCGCCCCCATGAGATGCAGCCCCGGTCGGCAGGCGGCGCGGACACGGTCAACTCCCGCGAAATCGGCGGACACCGTGCATCACGCGTGTCGGCCCCCTCCACACGGGGCGTCAGCTCGTCAAGAAAGAGCCGGAGTTCGAAGTCGCGCCCCGGCACGCGACCATCCGGCTTCGTCGCCTACGCCACAGGCGCCGCCCGCTCCTGAGCTGCACGGCACCCGCCCTGCCCCTTCGGGAACGCTCAGCCGTAGCGCTCCCGCA
This sequence comes from Streptomyces sp. SCSIO 30461, assembly GCF_037023745.1. NCBI lineage: Bacteria > Bacillati > Actinomycetota > Actinomycetes > Kitasatosporales > Streptomycetaceae > Streptomyces > Streptomyces sp. SCSIO 30461. The sequence continues at coordinate 2,987,900 of NZ_CP146101.1, read as the reverse complement.
ACTCCACCTTCCGCACCTTGCCGCTGACCGTCATCGGGAAAGCGTCCACGACCTCCAACCGCCGGGGGATCTTGTAGTGGGCGAGCTGCTCGCGACAGAAGCCGGCGACCTCGTCCAGTGTCGGCGGATCGGCGGGGTCGCGGGCGATGACGACAGCGAGGATCTCCTCCCCGTACCGCTCATCCGCCACGCCGACGACCTGCACGTCGGCGATCTTCGGGTGGACGTGGAGGAACTCCTCGATCTCGCGCGGGTACACGTTCTCGCCGCCGCGGATGATCATGTCCTTGATACGGCCCACGATCTGGACGTACCCGTCGTCGCGGATGACGGCCAGATCCCCCGTGTGCATCCAGCGCCCCGCGTCGATCGCCTCGGCGGTCTTGTCGGGCTCGTCCCAGTAGCCGAGCATCACGCTGTAGCCACGGGTGCACAGCTCCCCCGCCTCACCACGCGGCAGAGTGATCCCGCTGGCGGGATCGACCACCTTCACCTCGATATGCGGCAGCGCCCGCCCCACCGTGCCGGTGCGGCGCTCCAGATCGTCGTCACGCCGGGTCTGCGTGGAGACGGGTGAGGTCTCCGTCATGCCGTAGCAGATCGACACCTCCGCCATGTTCATCTCGGCGACCGCCCGCTTCATCACCTCCACAGGACAGGGGGAGCCCGCCATGATGCCGGTGCGCAGCGAGCCGAGGTCGTACGCGGCGAAGTCGGGCAGGTTCAGTTCGGCGATGAACATCGTCGGTACGCCGTACAGCGAGGTGCAGCGCTCCTGCTGGACCGCTCGAAGGGTGGCGGCGGGCTCGAAGGACGGCGCCGGGATGACGACACAGGCGCCGTGTGAGGTGGCGCCAATGTTTCCCATGACCATGCCAAAACAGTGATAGAACGGGACGGGAAGGCACAGTCGGTCGTGCTCGGTGTAACCGATCATCTCGCCCACGAAGTAGCCGTTGTTGAGGATGTTGTGATGGGAGAGGGTGGCACCCTTGGGAAAGCCGGTGGTGCCTGAGGTGTACTGGATGTTGATGGGGTCGTCACACGACAACTGCTCTTCCCGTCGGGCGAGTTCTTCTCGTCCCGCACCCACTGCCGACGCGAGGAGCTCCGCCCAGCTGTCGTCGCCGATGTAGTGCACGGACCTCAGTGCGGGGCACTCGGTGCGGACCTGTTCCACCAGTGCCCGGTAGTCGCTCGTCTTGTGGGTGAGGGAGGCGACCAGGATGCCGACACCGGCCTGGTTGAGGACGTAGGCGAGCTCATGGGCGCGGTAGGCCGGATTGATGTTGACCATGATCGCGCCGATCCGGGCGGTGGCGTACTGCGTCAGCACCCACTCGGGGCAGTTGACCGCCCAGATCCCGACCCGGTCGCCCTTGCCGACCCCGCGTGCGAGCAGCGCCCGCGCGAGCTCGTCCACGTCCGCCCCGAACTGCGCGTAGGTCCAGCGCCGCCCGGACGGCACATCGACCAGCGCCTCCCGTTCCGCGCACCGGGCGATCGTACGGTCGAGGTTGCGTCCGATCGTTTCTCCGAGCAGTGGAACGGAGCCCGTGCCGTGTGTGTACGAGAGCGCCCTGGCCGTCCCCGTGTCCTTCCCCGCCATCGCAGTTCCCTTCCCGTCATACCTCGTCGACTGCCGGGATCCTCCCCCGAGTGCTGCCGGAATATCAGCCCGTGAAGCCGCTCATCGGCGTCCCCGCCGAGGAGGGATCGCCGGTCGGCTGAGCTGTCGCCGATGCGCGCGGCCAGCCGATCGTCGACCTCATCGTCCGGGTCGGCGGCTGCGCGCGGCAAGCAGGGCACAGAGCATCAGCGCGACCGGTGGCACCGCCGCCCAGGCGGGTGCGGTTTTCAACAGCGCGGCGGAAAGGGCTGCGCCCACGATCAGTGCGCCGAACCGCACCGGAATCCAGATCTCCTGGCGGCCCGATCCGACCCCATTGACGATATAGGTGGCCATGGTGCCGGTCAGATAGGTGGTGGGGGCGGCGGCGTGGCCCGCAGCCACCATGGCGGTGGACTCGACGCCCATGGAGACGGCCGCCGCGAACTGGAGCAGGTTTCTGGTGACCCCGCGCGGTGCGCCGTCGAGGGCGGCCCAGGCCCCCGCGATCGCGACGAGAATGACGGTCGTCGCGATCAGGCAGAACATCACCCGTGGATGCCAGCGCCCTTCACGGATCTCGCTGCACCGGGTGACCCGGGCGGCCGCCGCGGCACCGACGCCGAACCCGGCCAGCGCCAGGGCGGCAGCGGTCACATTCAGGGCCTGTTGCTGCCCGATGGCCATACCCATCAGCGCGAGATTGCTGGTCATCACTCCGGCGAAGACACGGTCCAAGCCGAGGAAGGAGATCGTCTCCAGCGACCCGGCCGCCGCGACCAGAAGCGTCACCGCGAGCTGCAGCGAGCGGGGCGGCCCGGACGAGGGGTGGGCTGGCGGCTCCATGGCCCGCCATGCTAACGGTGAGGCGAGGTGTTGGCCGTGGTGACGAGGACGTGTCTGAGACGTGGATCATCAGACGTATCACTCTCCGGCAGGTATGAGACACGGGCATGGCGGCGCCGGCGGCGCCCGGCTCGTGACGAGCCCACCCGCGCGGAGGTCGTGGAGAACCGATTCAACGGCGAGGGTTGGGGGCGTTGGTGGCGTCGGACCCGTGGGAGTCGAGCCTGCGGAGGTACGACAGGCCTGGGCGGCCGTCGAGCTCTGTCTCGCCGACGACGCCGAACCCGGTGCGGGTGAGCACGGCCTGGGACGCCGGGTTGTCGAGTGTGGTCTCGGCCCTCAGTGGTGTCAGCCCGTACTCGCCCTCGGCACGCTGACACAGCTCCTGGACGGCCCGGGTGGCGAGGCCGCGGCCCGCGGCGCGCTTGGCGATGCGGTAGCCGAGTTCGGCCGCGCCGTCCGCCACGTCCACCAGATTGAGCCGCCCCAGGATCTCGCCTTCGGGGTCCACCAGCACGTGGAAGTAGCAGTAGCCTGCCGCCTGTTCGGCGAGCAGGGCACTGTGCCGCTCCTCGAAGTCTCGGAAGTAGTCGTCGCCCCGGTCAGGAACGGACGCGGCGAAGTAGGCCCGGTTCTCGCGCTCGAAGGCAAGGAGCGCGGGGGCGTGGTCCGGGCGGAGCAGCTGCAATTCGGGCATGTGGATCACTGTACGCACTCCGGCACGTACCCCATCTGCCGGGGCAGCTGGCTCCCGCCCGTAACTCCCCTATGGATGGCTTCAGTTCACCTGGCGTCCAGTGCCTTCCCAATATGGCTCACGAAGCTTGAACTTCTGGATCTTGCCGGTGGCGGTGCGCGGAATGGAGTCGCGGAACTCGACCGATGTGGGCGCCTTGAAGCCCGCCATGCGCTGCTTGCAGTGGGCGATGATGTCCGCTTCACGCACGGTGGCTCCCTCGGCGAGGACCACCAGCGCCTTGATGGTCTCCCCCCACTTCTCGTCGGGCACGCCGATGACTGCGACCTCCGCGACGGCCGGGTGGCTGAAGATGGTGTCCTCGACCTCGATCGACGACACGTTCTCGCCACCGGTGATGATGACATCCTTCTTCCGGTCGGAGATCGTCAGATGGCCGTCCCGCAGATCGATGGTGCCACCGTCACCGGTGTGGAACCAGCCGTCCTGGAGTGCCGCCGCTGTCTCGTCGGGCTTCTCCCAGTAGCCGTCGAGCACCACGTTCGACCTGGTGAGGACCTCGCCGGAGTCGGACACCCGCATCTTCACACCGAGCGCCGGAAGCCCGGCACGGGACAGCTTGTGCGCACGCTCCTCGGCGGGCAGGCCCACATCGGCGAGGCGGGTGCGATTGAAGGTGAGCAGCGGTGAGGTCTCCGTCAGGCCGTAGATCTGGGTGAACTCCCAGCCCAACTCTTCTCCCACCCGCTGGATGGTCCGGCTCGGCGGCGGGGCACCCGCGCAGACGATGCGCACCCGGTCACGGCCCGGAATCTCCCCTCCCCAGGTGGCCGCCGCGTCCAGCACCGCGTTCCACACCGCGGGCGCACCGCACATCAAAGTGACGCCGTGTGCCTCGACTCGGCGCAGGATCTCGGTGCCGTCGACCTTGCGCAGCACGACCTGCTTGGCACCGAGCCCGGCCATCACGAACGGCATGCCCCAGCCGTTGCAGTGGAACATCGGCAGGGTGTGCAGATAGACGTCCCGCTCCCAGGCACGGGTGTGCAACCCGAAAGTCAGGCCGTTCACCCAGATGTTGCGATGCGTGAGCTGGACACCCTTGGGGCGGGCGGTGGTGCCCGATGTGTAGTTGATGGTCGCGGTGGCGTCCTCGTCCGGCTGCGACCAGGGGCGCGGCTCCACCCCGAACCGCATGAGCTCCGCATCGGTCTGCTCACCGAGCACGAAGCGATGCTGTGCCTTGACCTCCGACAGCCCCTCGTCCAGCTCCGGGTCCACGAGGAGCACCGACGAGCCGCTCTGCCGTACGACGTAGTCGACCTCGTCCGGCTTCAGACGGAAGTTGACCGGCACGCACACCCGCCCGCTCATGGGCACCGCGAAGAGCAGTTCAAGCAGCCGCGCGGAATTGTGGCTGACTACGGCCACACGCTCGCCTTCACCGACCCCGATCGCATCCAGCCCCGCCTGCCAGGCGCGCACGCGCACACCGAGCTGCCCGTAGGTGGCGTCGGGCACCGATGGTGCCGGTTGGTCGAGTTCGTCGATCACACCGGGGCTGTCGGAGAACCCGAGCTCGGCCCGGTCGAGAAAGTCGGCGATGGTCATGGGGATCCGCATGGCGCTCTCTCCTACCTGCAATCACACAATCGCTGGTCGGGTACGAGCATCTCGCGTCCACACTCGAGCGCGGCTGGTGACGCAGGCCTTCCCCCGTAAGGAGCAGCAGTTCACGACACGCCGGCTTCGAGTGAGCCCGGTCCGATGACCAACGGCATCGCGGCGCGCCACGAGGGTCCTTGCGGACAGCCCATGTCCGCAATCCGACGCTCGTGTATATCCTGCTCAGACCGGGTACGCGATCACGGGAGGTGACCAGGATGTCCGAGCGAAGGGCCCGCCCCGACACGACCCCGAGGAAGCACGCCTGGCGCCGCCGGTTCACTCCGACAGGCGGTTCGGGCGGCTCAGCGCAGCATGCCCCAGGGGCACCCTCCCCGATCCAGAAAGATCAGGGGAGCATCGTCCAGGCCGCGCTCTACCGCGACGGCCGGCGCGTCTCCAGCCCCGATTCACTCGCCGAGACCTTCCGCCAACTACGCGAAGAACCGCGCGGCATGGCCTGGATCGGACTGCACCGGCCGACCGAGTCCGAACTGCTGACACTGGCCGAGGAGTTCGACCTCCACGAGCTGGCGGTCGAGGACGCGATGGAGGCTCACCAACGCCCCAAGCTGGAACGCTACGGCGAGACACTCTTCGTCGTACTGCGCGCGGCCCGCTACCTCGACGCGCAGGAAGAGGTCGACTTCGGCGAGCTCCATGTCTTCGTAGGCCGCGACTTCGTCATCACGGTCCGCCACGGCGCCGCCCCTGACCTCTCCTCGGTGCGCCGCCGCATGGAGGACGACCCGGAACTGCTGACGCTGGGCCCCGAGGCAGTGCTTTACGCCATCCTCGACGCGGTGGTCGACGGCTACGCCCCGGTGGTTGCCGGGGTGCAGAACGACATCGACGAGATCGAGACCGAGGTCTTCAGCGGCGACCCCGCCGCGTCCCGCCGCATCTACGAACTCTCCCGCGAAATGGTCGAGTTCCAACGCGCCACCCGCCCTCTGGTGGGCATGCTGCACGGCCTGATGGCAGGCTTCGCCAAATACGGCACGGACGAGGAACTCCAGCGCTACCTGCGCGACGTTGCCGACCACGTCACCCACACCAGCGAGCGCGTGGACGGTTTCCGCCAGGCGCTGGCGGATATTCTGGCGGTCAACACGACGCTGGTGACACAGCAGCAGAACGCGGAAATGCGAGCGCTGGCGGAAGCGGGCTTCGAGCAGAACGAGGAGATCAAGAAGATCTCCTCGTGGGCGGCCATTCTGTTCGCACCCACACTTGTGGGAACGGTCTACGGCATGAACTTCCAGAACATGCCGGAGTTGCACTGGGGCTTCGGATACCCCCTGGCCATCGGCCTGATGGGCGTCGTCTGCGTCAGCCTGTACTTCGTCTTCAAGCACCGCGACTGGCTCTAGCAGCCGACCGAACATAGATCAACTTTACATGTGCGAACACGATGAAACGGCTCCTCAAGCCCTCTGGGGAGAATCTGGGGAGAATGCGCCGCGCGCCGTACGAGCTGGCCTCCGCGCTGCCACGGTTGCGGAGGCCAGCGAAGGCCCCGCACCCTCACCGGCCCACAATCACAGAGCGTCACGAAATGGGCGGCACAGCATGGTTGCTGTGCCGCCCGTCGATCACGCCGTGACGAGGCTTCGGGGTGCGTAGTCGGGCACTGTGCCGAGCAGGGCGTCGATGGCGGCGCGCCCCTTGCCACCGGCCTCGGGCATGAAGTGGGCGTAGTGGTCGAGGGTGATGGTCGGACTTGAGTGGCCGAGCCACCTGGCGAGCGTGACGATGGACTCGCCGGCTTCGAGGAGGACCGAGGCATAGGTGTGGCGCAGGACGTGGAAGCCGTCCTTGCGAGAAGCCTTCCAGCGCCGCCCCTTCTCCTTCACGGGGATGACACCAGCGGCGGCGAGGGCCGGCTTCCACGCCTCGTCGTTGAACATGTTCGCCCGGATGGCGTTGCCGTATGTGGTGGTGAGGATCAAAGGAAAGGTCTGCCTCTCCCGGTCCGGCTCCGGGCCTCCCCACGGCAGCTCAACGTCCACGGCGGGTTGGTCGAGGAAGTAGGCAGCCAACTCCGTGGCCACCGACGAGGGCATGTCGACGACGCGCGTCTTGCCGCCCTTGGGTAGTGCGAAGTACAAGCGGCCGTAAAGCAGCTGGACCTGACGGCGCACGCGGATGACACCGCGCTCGAAGTCGATGTCCTGCGGCGAGAGCCCGAACACCTCGCCTTGACGCAGTCCACACCCCAGCGCGATGACGACTGCGATCCGGTATCGCCCGTTGATCACGTCTCGGACCCGCTGTGCTGTCGCCAGCGGCCACGCTTCGCGCTCCTCGTCCGGCGCCTTCGGCCAGCGCACCGTCTTGGCCCGCATCGGATTGCGCACGAGGCGCTTGTCGTCGATCGCGGTCTCAAAGATGTTCGACAGCGAGGTCAGGATTTGCCGCGCATACCGCGGAGAACATTCGCCTTCGAGCGTGGCTATGTAGCCGCGCAGGACGGTCGCCGACACATCTCTGAGCGCTACCGCGCCAAGGTGAGGGAGAATGTGGAGTCGTACGCGCTCGTCGATGCGCTTGATGGTGCCCGGAGCGCCGCGAACGCCCACTTGCCAGTGTCTGGTGACGAAGTCAGCCAGGCTGATGGTGCCGTCGCGCGGGTCGACGAACTCGCCCCGTTCGCTGTCGGTACCAGCCCGTCGAAGCCACGCCTTGGCGTCCTCCAGCACGTCGAACGACATGTCTCGGACCCCGGGAATTCCGGCAACGCGATATCGGGAACCCTTACCGTATCGGGTCGTGCGTTCACGCTTCCCGGAGACGGGATCCTTCTTCTTCTTGAGCCAACGATCTTCAATGTAGCCAGCCAAAGACATCCTTTCGGTAGGGGAATTTGAAATCGGAGCAGAGAGCCTGCCCGCGAACGGTCAAGCGACGGCAGGCGTCCTGGAACGGCGCCGAGGATTCACGTTCACAGGGTTGAGGGAGGCATTGCTGCGAGAATCCGCCTGCTCCTGTTGACGGATCCATGCATCGAGCGAATCAATCCGATACATGACACGTCCACATTGACCCATGCGAAAGCTCGGCGGTCCTTGACGCCGATGGCGCCAGACGTACAGAGTGCGAGGCGAGAGGCCGAGATACTCGGCTGCGTCCTTCACACTGAGGAACGCCCTGCGAACACCACCCGTCGCGTCTCGCTCGGCCGGAACGCCGGGGTTCGGATACGCGGACATACACGGTTCTCCTTGAAGTATTCAGATAGGTCGATTGAGCGATGCCCAGTTCGTAGCACATGTCATCAGCCGTCAGGTGGCCTATGACGCACTGCTATTGCCACGCCGGCACTTGCGATGCCGAGCACGGGGTTCGTTGCAATCTCGCGGATAGAAACGGGCAGGGGCTATCACGGATCGGCGCATAACACGGGTTCCTTGCTGAGGAACGGGGAGCGACAGATGCGGCAGCATCACCTCGCGCTGTGCGCGCCAGGACGACCGCGTGCCAGCAGCCCGCGCTGCCCACGACGGAAGCACTGCTGCAATGCCCGCGCCCGCTCTGGCCAACGCGAAGCCACCTGCGTTCGCCACGACTCCACCGCCAAGCGCAGCCGAAGCGAATACTTCAATGATCTCGAGGATCGCCGGTTTGGCTAACCGGCGATCCGCGGCTATGTTGCGCCCGACTCGGCGCGCACGACGCCGCAGCGCATGCACACCAAAGCGGCGCGCAGTCGCGCTGCTGCGGACTGTTCTAGGTTTGCTTGCTTCGCCGCGCCATTCCAGTCCGTTGCGCCCTCAACACGTCTGCCGTCGGCGAACCAACGTTGGATTGGGCTCCCTGCCCTCACTCAAGCCGCCCAGGCATGCTCGAAGTGGGGGCGGCAGGCCACCGCTCTGCAGATGCCCATCGAGCCCCTACCGCCATAGGTCGGCAATGGGCCACCAGCTGCCTCGCCGTCGGACACTGGCAGTCCTCCGCCCAGTACCGGACAAGGCTGTTCGGTACTGGGCGGAGGACGGGACCGACTTTGGCACCATCCTGGCCTTCTCCCGGGACCGCGACGCGGTCAGCGGCCCCGGGAGGCTCGTGGATCGAGCACCAGCCACATGGCCGGACGCAAGTCGCGCGTTCAACGATGGATGTCGGTGTCCTTGATGCTCATGGGCGTTTAGGAGTACAGACGCCGACTCGCTGCGGGCCTTCGCTTCCGCCCGTCTGGTCACTGGGAGTATGGGCGGGTGAGTGTTGATGTGTTGGGACGCTGGGTACCGGATCGTCCCGAGGATGTGGCCGCGTTCTTCGCCAAGGCGGACTTCCCGTGGTGGATCGCTGGTGGCTACGCGATCGAACTCGCGGTCGGCCGCGAGCTGCGCGCACACGGCGATCTCGACGTCCTCGTCCTCCGGCGTGACCAGGACCTCGTGCGTGAGTTGCTGGCCGACTGGGACCTGTACGTCGCGGACCCGCCCGGCCAGGGAAAGCTGCAGCCATGGCGTCCTGGAAAGATCCTTCGGCCGCCGCTCCACGACATCTGGTGCCGACGAAACGCGAAGGCGCCCTGGTCGATGCAGCTCATGCTTGACGAAGCCGAGGACACCCAGTGGGTCTCACGGCGCACCCCGGAGATCCGGCTCCCGATCGATCAGCTCGCGCGCACGAGCGAGACGGGCATCCCCTATCTCGCGCCCGAAGTGCAGCTCTTCTACAAAGCAAAAGCGACCCGTGACAAGGACCAGACTGACTTCGAAGCGGTACTGCCACTGCTCGACGCTTCAGCCCGCGTCTGGCTAGCTGTCAAGCCCCGGGTTTCGTGGAGTGTGAGTTAGCTGGTTTTCTGGAGTGACGCAGGGGGTTCAGCTGCGGAGTAGGCAGCCTCGTGCTCGGCCGGGGTGATGTGGCCGAGCTCGCCGTGGAGGCGGCGCTGGTTGAACCAGTCGATGTACTCGGCGACGGCGATCTCGATGTCGTTGATGCCGGTCCACGGTCCCTTGTTGCGGATCAGTTCGGCCTTGAAGAGGCTGTTGAACGCCTCGGCCAGGGCATTGTCATACGAATCGCCTCGTGAGCCGACCGAAGCCACAGCAGCCTCTTCCGCGAGGCGTTCGGTGTAGCGGATAGCACGGTATTGAACGCCGCGGTCCGAGTGATGCGTGAGACCAGTGAGGTCGGCGCCGGTGTGCCGGCGGCGCCAGATCGCCATCTCCAGCGCGTCGAGGGCGAGGTCGGTGTAAAGGGTGGTAGCGACCTGCCAGCCGACGACCATGCGGGAGAAGACGTCGATGACGAAGGCGGCGTAGACCCAGCCGGAGAAGGTTCTGATGTAGGTGATGTCGGCAACCCACAGCTGGTTCGGTGCAGTTGCGGTGAACTGCCTCTCGACCAGGTCGGCGGGCCGGTCGGTCTCGGGAGCGGGCCGGGTGGTGCGCGGGCTCTTGGCCCGGATCACTCCGCGAAGTCCTGCCGCCCGCATGAGACGTTCGACGGTGCAGCGGGCCACCTTGTGTCCCTCGCGGACCAGAGCGGCATGGACCTTGCGGGCCCCGTAGACCCCGTAGTTGTCGGTGTGGATCCGGCGTATCTCCTCGGTGAGCTCCGCATCGCGCAGGCTGCGGGCCGACGGCGGACGGCCCTGAGCGGCGTAGTAGGTGCTCGGCGCGATCGGCGCGTCCGTCTCGGCGAGGACGTCACAGATCGGCTGGACGCCGAACGTCTCCTTGTACTGGTCGATGTAGGCGACCTTCATCGCAGTGGACGGTCCAGCTCCGCGGCGAAGAAAGCCGAGGCGGACTTCAGTATCGCGTTCGCCCGTCGCAGTTCCTTCACCTCCCGCTCCAGTTCCGCGATCCGGGCGGCCTCTGTGCCCGTGGTCCCTGGCACGACGCCCTCGTCGGCCTCGGCCCGCTTGACCCACCCCCGCAGAGCCTCGGGGTGCACGTCCAGCTGGTCGGCGATGCGCTTGATCGCCCCGGCCCTGCCGACCGGGTCCTTGCGGGCCTCGACCGCCAGACGCGTCGCGCGTTCACGCAGTTCGTCGGGGTACTTACGGGGAGCAGCCATGATCGGCATCCTTCCGGGTCTTCGATGTCTCCATCAAACCCGGGGCGATTCAAGCGGACGCGATCAACGTAACCGCGCCCGACCACCCTTGGCTCCGTCAGCTCCTGCCGGTCAGCCACACGTAAGCAGCGGTACGTCGTAGAGGTCCGGGTTGCGAGGCCGGGTGATCGTGGGCGATGTGACTTCCACGATCAGGAGTGGCGGTGACAAGGTGGCTCGTCCTGCCGTCGGCCGACTGGGCTTTGAGGCAGGCGGAGACACTCGACGGTGGCCGGGTCGCGGGCGAGAGTGCCGGCCCCGAGCGCCTCGACGTTGGTGACGTACGTCTTCGCCCAGACCGGTGCGGCCGGGTCGGCGAGCTTCTCGCAGGCACCCACGATCTCCGCCTCGGCGAAGGCTCCGATGAACGAGGGGATGTAGCCCTGCCGTATGTCGTTGTCACGGCAAAAGGTGGACAACGCCTCGAAAAAGTCCTCACCGTGGTCGAAGGTGACGCCAAAGGTACGACCGACAGTCAGTTCGTGAGCACGCATGTGCGGGTGTCTCCTGGAGAGGTGGGTTCAGCGGGCGAAGGCGGTGGTGAAGGTCTCGCGGGCTGTCCCTCCGTCGGCACCTCGGGCGAGCAAGGCGTGCAGCAGGGGCCGCGCCTGGTACGGGCTGAGATCTCCGGCACCGATGAGCCCTCGGGCGAGGAGGTCCTCCTCGGATCCGGGGAAGCCATACGTGTCGGACAGGACTGGGCCGTTGCCGATGCGGGAGGCGAGGACCACGGGGATGCTGCAGGCTCGCATCACCGAACTCGAACAACAGAATCTCGGCCAACGCCTGCGACTTGAGGAGAAGGACGAGGACCTGTCCGATGAGCCTCCCGCCAAAGAACCCGGTTCCTACTTGGCGCGTCCAGCGGCGTCGCTCCAGTAACAAGGGTCGAGCATTTCTCCCGGCCACGCGGGCTGGTGTACCACGCCTCGGGGTCCCATCTGTTCGAAGTACGGCGCGAGGTCGAGTACGGGCGTTCCGTCGACGGCGTCGAGATCGGTGACCACCAGGTCCCGGCCTTCGACCTTGATCAGGCGTGGGTAGCTGATGGCCAGTTGGTTGGGGCGTCGGTGGTTGCGGTGGACGAAGGTACCGGTCGCCGGCCATTGCGGGTTTCCCCGTGGGCTTCGTGCGTGGAGCTGGACGTCTTCGGGGCGTGCCAGGTGGAAGCGCCATGTGACCGTCAGGTGGGAGAAGTCCTCGATGCCCTGGAGTGTTTCGAGGGGGTACGTGTCGTTGAGTCGGATGATCGATTCGACTCCGCCCTGGTAGTCATCCTGGACACGGGTGTGGCCGCCGACGACTGTCGCGATCGACTCGACCTCGTACGTCGCCATCGATGCTCGTTCCTCTCCCTGGTATCGCGTGTTCGGCTCTCTCCGACCGGTTCTTCGGGCCGGTTCTCAGGTCAGCCTATGGCGCGCAGCATGTCGCGCGCCCGGCGTTCGAGGTCGGCGACGTGGTGCCCCCCGCGTTGCCGGACGGGCGAGAGGTCGCTCTGTATGCGGACGATGACGTCGCGGGCGCGGCCGGACTGGACGCCGGCCATGGCATCGAGGGCTTGGTTCCAGGTGGCGCATGCCTCGTCGAGGCGGCCCTGCTGGACCTGGACAGCGCCAAGGTAGCCGAGGGTCACGCTGTGGGTACGGGCGTATTGCTGACGACGACGGGTGGCGACACTGCGCTGGAAGTGGCTCTCCGCGTCGGACGGCTGGCCCATGTCACGAAGCGCGCAAGCGGTCTCGTGAGCCAGGGAGGCTTCCTGGAAGAAGCCCACGCGACCGGGGGCGTCGTCGTTGTCGACGCGGGAGAGGTCCCGCTCTGCGCGGCTGATGGCTGCGAGAGTTCTGGTGCGGTCGCCGTCGGCCGCGAGGGCTCGTGCGTGGACGATCGCGAGCAGGGCCTTCTCCCTGGAGCTGGCCTGGCCGTAGTGACCGTGGGACATGGAGGCGTCGGCCAGGGCGAGTGCGCGGCGGGGGTGTCCGAGGTCCACGGCTTGGTGCGCCAGGGCGCGCAGGATGTGGCCGCCGAGTGGTCCGTCGTCGGCTTCGGCTGCGATGCGGGCACCCAGGATGAGGTAGCGCTGGGCGGTACGGTGCTCGGAGGCGTCGAAGGCCATCCAGCCTGCGAGGTAGGTCATCTCGGCAACAGCCGAGTATGTATCGCGGCGAAGCTGCTCCGTGCGGAACCGGCTGCCGAGCAGGGGCACCGCTTCGTCGCGGAGGTGACCGGCCAGGGCCGAGCGTCCGGATGCTCCACCGCGCTGTTGGTCCCGGGCGGAGTAGAAGGCCGCCAGGTCGCGGATGTCGTCGATATCGGCCTCGGTCACCTGCCGGGGCGAGATCGCTGGTCGCTTCGCCGCTGCGGCAGGAGCGGCTGCCCACCACGAGGCGGTGGGCAGAGCGAGGCCGGCGGCCGAGTACGCGGCAGTCGCCAGCAGCTTGCGTCGGTGCATATCGAGGTCGTCGCTTCCCAGCTCGGCCAGCACGGTCAGAGGGTCGACGCTCCAGTCGGCACCGCTGTCGGTTTGACCTGTAGTTTCACCTTCCAGCCCGAGGTCGGCCAAGGTGAGGCGGCGGCCAAGCCTGCGGGACAGCGTCTCGCGCAGGATATGAGGCGCTCTCCCGCTGGGCCGCGTCCCCTGAACCCACATGGCGATGTGCGAGCGGGAGATGGCTGCCAGGTCACGCACCCCAGCCTCTGCGGCTACCCGGGCGACGGCGGCGGCTGCTTGCGGCTGGGACCAGCCCGCTTCGCGCAGGAGCGCGGCGAGGGTGACGTTTCGCTCGCGGGCCATTGGCCGCCCCTTGGTTCGGAAATGATCTTTGACGCCTTTGACGGCCTCGGGGGCCGCGCAGGCATGCCCCGTTGCGGGAATTCACGGTTCGCTCAACGTATCCGCCGCATCACTCGGTTTGCAGGCATCTGTCGATACCGAGCGGCGACTTTCACTCAACTTGGCTTGACTCGAACAGGAGTTATGGCATGCGTCTCTCGCTGGTCCCCCGCTGGGAAGCCCTTCAGCGTGCCGGCCGGAGCGGTCGGGATCGCGTCACCGTCGAGCCGGGTTCGCGGCGAAACCAAGCGGAGGCTGCGGCGGAGACGGTCGCCCTGGTGCTGGACGAAGACTCCCGGCTGCCGGAGAGTGCCGCCGACGTGGAGGAACTCGTACGGCGCCTGCGCGGCCACATCAGCCAACTCGGGTTCTTGGCAGCGCGGGAAGAGCCGATCTTGTGGCGTGCGCGGCAGCTCGGCTCGCAAAGTGTGCCTGACGGCTACATGCCGAGCAGGGTGTATCTGGTCAGGCTCGCCGAAGCGACCCAGGAGCTGGTCGCGACCGTGCGCTCCCGCGGCACCAGCCCGGTGGAGTCCGCGCGGGGAAGACGTTGGGGAAAGTCGCGGCTCAACGCGCTGAGCGGCACGGTCTTCGCGGTCGCCATCGCCTGCTTGGTCTTGGCAGCGTCGCTGCCCCGGCCATGAGGGCGACGAGTGCCCTTCTGATCACGCGAACCCTCGAATCCATGACGTGGACGGTCGCCACCGACGCTGTCCGGCGCCCTCACAGCAGGGCGGTATCCACACTCCGGGCGGACATCCGAACATCCCAGAGGACGTGATGACAACGACTGCCGTACGGGCCGACTGCGCCCTGATGAGTTCCACGTTCCGGATCGCGAAACGCCCTCCGGACGAGGCCCCGCCGCCCGAGGACAGCAGGAAGGTCGGCGTGATCCGGAATCTGACCCGGCTGTGTCTGAGCGCCTCCGAGCTGGCGCCCGTTGCCGACGAGGCGATCCTGATCGTCTCCGAGCTGGCGACCAACTCCATCATGCACAGCGGCGGTCGAAAGATCACCGTCTCCATCTCGCTGCGCGACGGGTTCCTGCGCATCGACGTGCACGACGGCGTTCCCCGCCGTCACGCCCCAAAGCCTCAGCCGCCCAGAGATGTCGACGAACACGGCCGCGGCCTCATCCTCGTGAAGGCGATCGCGGAGCGCCGACGGGGCGGCTTCGGTGTCGAGGACGGCGGCGCCAGCACGTGGTGCGAGCTGAGTCTGGAGCCGTGTTGATGATGTACTCCGGCGTGCCGACTCAGACCACGGGCACCGGGCCGATACCCGTCCGCGTCAAGGACCCGGCCGTCCCGACAAGTCCGTGGTCTCCCCCGATGGAGGCACAGGGCCTCCTCCACCTGCTGGACAAGGTCCGCGAGTGGACGCCGGTGGACTGGGATGCCGTGTACGACGGCCTGGACACCGTCCTGAACAGCGAGGTCAGCCACCATGCCGCAGGCATCGGAACGCGCGACGAGCGCGGAGCGACCCCACCCGAGTACGACGATGCCGAAGACCTCACCCAGCGCTTCCGCGAAGCGCTGATGCAGCTCGTGAACCGTGGGCTGCGCGCCGGCGTCGACACGGCGCACCCGGACATCGCCAACCTGATCGAGGAGGCCCGCGCCCTGCGCACGCAGGAGATACCGGGTGACCGGTGGGAGGCTCTGGCGTTTCTCCGCAGGCTCGGACGGGTCACCCTGGCCCTCGCCGAACGTCTGGAGGAAACCGGCACCGTGAAGGGGTTAGCCGCATGCTGACCACCGACGCAGTCGCCGACCGGTTCCACAGCTACAGCGAATCCGCCATCGCCACCTACCTGCGGCTGCCCCCACAGAGCCCCAGTGCCACTGCCAAGTCGTCACCCATGCATGGCAGCTCCCACCGCACCGACTGGGTGATCACATGACACTGCTGCCCTCCATTCCAGACGGAGAACAGAGCATGCCCCACGCTGAACCCCCCGACCGGTCCGCAGATCAACGCGCTCTGATGGCGCGGCGGCTGGCGGACCCGACGCTGCTCGAACAGGCGGTGGAGATCGAGCTGGACGAGGACGGGTCAACCTGTCTGGCCGTTCCGCTGGGCGGGCAGCGGGTGGCCGGCCAAGTCACGGTTGCCGAGTGGGGGCAGGCCCTGCAGGTCCTGCTGGCTCTGGATGGCCGGACCAGCTTCCCGGACCTGCGAGACGCCAGCTACGGCGGCGCGATCAGCGGGCCGCGCACCATCCGGTGGGGCCTGCACACCAGGCATGCGGAGCCCCGTGAGCGTGCGGGCATGTGGGGCTTTCACGACGCCGGCGTGGAGGCGTACGCGACTGAGCGGACGTGGCGGGACCCGCGTATCCCCGTCACACCGCTCCCGGAGATACCGGCCGCCCCGACCGCGGGACGGATCTACGACCTGCTCCTCGGTGGGCACGACGCCTACTCGGCCGACAGGGAGCTCGTCCGCTCGCTGGCCCGTACCGACACAGAGGCCCTGGCCACCGTCGCGGTGATCAACCGCTTACACCCGACTGGCGTCGCCGCACGCCTCATCCATGCGGGCATTGATCAGTTCCTCGACCTGGGGTGCGGGCTCCCACAGCCCGGTCGCCGGTTCGGCCACACGTATCCCGCGCTGCACGACCTCGTGGCACGGGACGGGGGCAAGCCGCGGGTGGTCTACGCCGACTACGACAGGAGCCTCTTCGCAATCTCCCGGTTCGCGCTTGAGGAGCACCCCCTCGCGCCGGACTGGGTGATCGGCGACATCCGGCACATGAAGCGGTTCCTCCGCTCGGGGCGGGTGCGCCACCTCCTCGACTGGTCGCGCCCGATCGGGGTGCTCCTGCACGACGTCCTACCCTGCGTCGAAGACGACGTGACCGTCGCAGCGGCCTTGGAAACGCTCCGTGAGCATCTGCCCCCGGGTAGCGCCCTGTCCATCACCCATGCCGCCGACCTCGACGACGAGAACCCGATGACTCGGTTCGCCGAGTCGTTCCAGCGGGCGGGATTGACCTTCAAGCCGCGAAGCGCCGTCGCCGTCGAAGCGCTGTTCGGCGGCTGGCCCCTGGAGCCGCCGGGACTCGTACCCACGCACCACTGGCACCAGGACCATCCTGACGACGCTCTCGCTCCCCAAGCAGCAGGGGCGCTCGCCGGGCTGGCCTTCAAACCGGCCTGCTGACCCTGCCTGCCAGGGCCTGGTCGCTGGGCCAGGGCCGCGGAGCCGCTATCGCCGATACCCACCGATGAGAGGAAGAGCCGATGCCGATATCGAAGAGCCGGTGGATCAGCCTCGGTGCCCTGTTCGACGGGCAGACTTTCGCCGATGAGGCACCCTCACCGATCTACACCCGGGGCCTTGACCCCGCTCCGCCACCGCCACCCGGCCCGGCGGCCCCTGACGAGATCGCTTTCGCGGAGACCATGCTGCAGGCCGGCTTCCGGCCGCGGACGCGGTTTCCCGGAAACCGGTACTCGCCGTGGCCGAGCATCTGCGTGGCCTGCGGGGCGCCTCGCAGGCCGTCACTGGCGGACGTCGAACGCGGTGCGGCGGCATGCAAACACGACGCGAGGTCACGCCGTTCACGTACGAAGCGATGACAGGAAGCCGCCGCGCCGCTCGTACCTCGTACCCCGATCAGCCCCGCCTGGCATCCGCCGCGCGGACCAAGCACCCAGAGTGGAAGGACCATTGATGGCCCGCCCCCGACTCCGAACCGGTCGTTGGCGCCTGCCCCCTGAAGCTCAGGCTGAGCTGAACAGGCTGCGCAACATCGAACGCGTCATGAACCCGCCTCGGCGGACGTTCAAGGACAGACTCTGGTCATTACCGTCCCACATCGAGGAGTGGTGGTCCCAGCACGTCAGACACAGAGACCTGCACCGCCAGCTCCTCGCTATGGGCCAGGCATTCCGGGCGCGGGAACCACGATCGAGCGACTTTGACCCGGAGCAGGGCCTAAAGCGGCTCCAGCAGGACACGACTAGCCTCCAGGCGCCTGACGCTCAGTCGTTCGAGGGGCACCACCCGATCAACACGCCTTACGAGCGACCGCTGTGACCGAGCCGCAGGGAACACTCCGGAGGGCCAAGCTCCGCCGCGACACGAGCCTGCCAAGCCGCGGTCCGGCTCGGTGGTCGATCGAGTGCCGACGCCAGAACAGCCAGTGTTCATTGATAGGTCCAGTTCTGTCCGGTTCCGCGGTATTCCTCGACGGGGATCGGCTGGGTTCCGGGCTCCATGCGGGAGCGGTAGAGCTTGCCGTCGAGGTGGTCGACTTCGTGCAGGACCAGGCGCGCCAGTCCGTGGTCGAAGCGGGTCAGCCGGGGTGTTCCGTCGAGGTCGGTGTGGGCGATGACGATGTGGAGGGGGCGGGGGACGATACCTCGGACGTCGAAGAAGGACAGGCATCCTTCGTACTGTCGGTCGGTCTCTGCCGAGGACTCTGCCACCGTGGGGTTGAGCAGCACGATCGGGGTGGATCCGTCTCCGGGTGGGACGACGACGGCGGCGGCGCGGCCGATGCCGATTTGTGGGGCGGCGATTCCCATGCCCTTGCCGAAGTCGTGGAGTTCTTTCACTCGCGAGATCGCTGCGTCGAGTTCGTCTACGACGTGGCGTGCCTGTTCAGCCTCCGCCGGAAGATCGAAGGGCTGTGTGACGGTCTGGAGGAGGATGTCGCCTTCCTGGACGATGCCGGCGGCAGCCATGCGGGCGCTGGGGGTGCGGTTGTTCACGGGCTCGCCTTCTTGAAGGTGTTTGGTCTTCAGCCGCCACTCCATGCGGTATCGGGCGTGGAGAGGCGGGTCCAGGGTCGTCCAGGTGTAGACCGTGTGGTCGGCGTCGGCGGTCTGGGTGGGGGGTGTGCGCAGGGGTGCGTGGTTGGCGCTGAGGGAGGTTTCGGTGCCCCAGACGGTGGGGTGCAGTGCGGTGGGGAAGGAAAGGCTGACGGTCAGCTCGCGGGTGGGGAGCCGGACGGCTCGCTGGAACCAGGGGCCCCATTTGTCAGCAGTGACCGAATAGCTGTAGGTGATGGCGGCTTCCTGGCCCGGGTAGAGGGGGAAGCGGGTGCGCGCGTTGGCGAACTCCAGCCAGACCTCTTTGAAGGCGTCGCGGTCGTGCTTGACCACGCGTCCCATTTCCTCGTCGCCGCAGTGTGCTTCCAACTGGAGTTCTTCCCAGGTGAGGGGATGGGCCCGGTAGAGGGCGTTGGAGCGTTCTGGTTCGCCGGGGTAGCGGTCGACGGCGATGCGGATGAGGTAGCGGGTGATCGGCTCTGTGCCGGTGTTGCGAAGGCGTCGGTGCATCGTCAGGTGGTAGACCGAGCCTTCGTAGCGCAGGGCCGCGGCGTCCTCCAGGACCAGGATGCCGGCAGCGGGCGAGGTGTCCGCAGCTTCCGGAGTGGGCTGCGTGCCGCCGTCGTCGTCTTGCCACGCCTTCCAGATCTTGCCGCCCGCGTCGAGTTCCTTTTCGAGACGGCGGGCCAGGTCCGAGGAGCCGTGTTCCCTCCCGGATTCCAGATGGCTCACGTACGACGGCGAGATGGTCAAGCGGCGGGCCAGGTCCGCCTTGGACAAGCCGCGCACCTCGCGAAAGTGTTTCAGCTCGGCTGCGAACGGTGCTTCTCCCTGGCCCGGCATGTGCAGCCCCCCGTAAGTGAGTTCGCGGAATGCGTGAGTGAGCGCGGCTCACCGATGCCTCATCCTGCCCGCTTCGGGCTGACTGGTACCAGGCGGCGTCGAAGGTAGTCCGACCCCGCTCGTATGGCTGGCGGATTCCCTCGCCGCACAGCAGACCCAGGTCCACACAAACCATTGCCCCGGACAAGGTTCGGGGGACCTCGGAAGGGCACACCCATGCCTCGAACTACCGCACCGCGTCACGCGGTGCTCATCTTCTCCGGCGGCCTGGACAGCGCCGTCACGGCCTACAAGCTCCGCGACGAGGGCGTCGCCGTGAGCCTCCTCTCGTTCAACTACGGACAGCGCCACGTCAAGGAACTGGCTCACGCCGCGAGCCTGGCCGATCAGCTCGGCCTGTCTCACGACATCGTCGACCTGACGTCGCTGGGCCGGATCCTGGGCGGCTCCGCTCTGACCGACCCGGCCATCGAGGTACCGCACGGCCACTACCGCGCCGAGACGATGCGCAGCACGGTCGTCCCGAACCGGAACGCGATCATGCTGGAGATCGCGGCGGGCGCCGCGGTCGCGGCAGGGGCGGACGCGGTGGCGTTCGGGGCGCACTCCGGGGACCACGCGATCTACCCGGACTGCCGGCCGGAATTCTTCACCCTCATCGAAGCGTCCCTGCGGGCGGGAAATGAGGGCCACGTCGACGCCGACTTCCAGCTCGTCGCTCCGTTCCTGGAACTCACCAAGGCCGACATCGTGCGCGAGGGCACCCGCCTGGGCGTGCCCTTCGAGCTGACCTGGTCCTGCTACCAGGGCGGCGAGGTGCACTGCGGCGCCTGCGGGACGTGCGTGGAGCGCCGGGAGGCGTTCGACGAGGCCGCCGTGACCGACCCCACCGTCTATATGCGAACACCGAAGGGCATCGGGCGATGAGCAGGACCCAGCACCTCTTCCGGATTGGGAAGAACTTCCGCTTCGAAGCCACACGACGGCTCCGCGACGGCAGTTACAACGGCCACTCGTTCACCGCGGAGGCCGTGCTGTCCTCCAGGGTGCTCAGCCCGGAGGGATTCGTCGCCGACTTCGGCGACCTTGCCCCTCTCAAGCGGTACATCGACGATGCACTGGACCACCGGATCGTCAACGACTCCGTCACGGACGTCTCCAACGAGGGAATCTCCGAACACCTCTTCACGTGGGCACGCAACCACCTGCCGGCCGACATCGCCTCCGTGCTGGAAGAGGTCCGGGTCCGGACCGGGCGACCGCAGCCTCTCCCATCGGCAGCATTCGCCACCTTCGAGGCGTCGCACCGGCTGCACGGGCTACACGACAGACATCCATGCGGACGCCTGCACGGCCATTCCTACGTGCTCAGCGTGCCCATCTCCGCAGTCCCCCGGCTCGGGGCCGTACCCGTACTGCTACGGAACCACCTGCGAAGCGCCATGCACGGCAAGGTGCTGAACGAGGTGATCCCCGGAATGAATCCGACCTCGGAGAACCTCGCCCAGCACTTCTCGCAGTGGCTGATGGACCGGGCCATGGGCGTCACCATCTGGGGCGGCACGTGCCTGCGGGTCTCGGAGACGGAGACCAGCTGGGCCGAGTATGCAGGAGGCACGGCATGAGCGCAGTTCAGTCCTGCGGCATACGGGTTCGGGTCTCGGAGAGGTTCAGCGGCACGGTCCAAGGCGAGGGCCCCAGCACCGGGGTGCCCGCATGCTTCATCCGCCTCGCCCTGTGCAACCTCATCTGCTCGCCGTGCGACACCCCCTACACCTGGGACACCAGCCGGTACGACCTGCGCAGGGAGGCCCACTACGAGAGCGTCGAGGAGCTGCTCGCATGGGCCTTGGACCAACCAGAGGGCCTCGTGGTCATCACCGGCGGCGAACCGCTGATCCAGATGGCCGGCCTGACCGAGCTGGTCAAGGCGCTACGGGCGGCTGGGCGGACGGTGGAGATCGAGACGAACGGCACCATCGCCCCCTCCGAGGCTCTGGTGGCGGCCGGACCGTACTTCAACGTCTCGCCGAAACTGTCCCGGTTCGGAGCAGCCATGCCGGAGGAAAGGCGGCTGGTCCCCGATGTTCTGCGGGCGTTCGTCACCACCCGCCGGGCCCGCTTCAAGTTCGTCGTCTCCGAGCCGGCCGAAGTTGCTGAGATCGCCGCGTTGGAGGCGGCCCACGCGCTGACCGACATCTCCGTGATGCCTGAGGGCACCGACGCGGAAGCGATCCTCACCGGGATGCGTGTCCTGGAGAGTGCGGTACGGGAGCGGGGCTACCGGCTCGGCACCCGTCTGCACGTGCTGCTGTGGGGTGACGAGCGTGGCCGCTGAACACCCCACCCCAAACGGGTTGGTGGTCGTGGCGTGCTGCAAGGAGAAGCGGGTGACAACCGACCCGATTCCCGCGCTCGACCTGTACGAGGGGTGGGTCGTCCCGCTCGTCCGCGACAGGGTCACCGAGCGCAGCGGGCTGCGGGCTCGGGTCCTGGTGCTGTCGGCCCGGTACGGGTTGGTCACCGCTGACGCGCCGGTCTCCACGTACGAGCAGCCCATGACCGAAGAGCGGGCGCGCGTCTTGACCGGACCGACGTCTCAGGCCCTGCGCCGGCATCTGGCCCGATTCCCCTCCTCCGAGGCCCTGCTGCTGATGGAACCCCCGTACGCCAAGGTGCTCGGCCCGATCCCGGTGACGAGGACGTACCTGATCACCGACCCGATGGACCGCCGCATCGACATCCACGCCGTCCTCGACTCCTGGAGCTGGCCGTGACCACCCGCATCTTCGAGAACCACCGCGTCTGGCAGCTCGCACAGGACGACTTCCTCACCGCGGCATGCCTGATCGCGGCTCAGGAAGCCGAGCACGCACCGGCAGCCGTCCTGGGAATCGCCCGCGGCGGTGTCCCCCTTGCCGAGATCGTCGCCGAGCAGCTCGGTGTCCCGGCCGTCGCCGTCCGGGCTCGCCACAACGAGCCCGAGGGCATCCGGCAGGCCGCCACCGGCCGGGTTCTCCTCGATCACGAGCACAACCAGGACGCGTTCGCCTCGCTGCCCGCTTCCGCCCGTTTGCTGGTCGTCGACGACATTTGCGGCTCGGGGGCGACCTTGCGCGCGGTCGAGGACGTGCTCGCCGCCACAGTGAGCCCCTCCGAGGTCCGTACGGCTGTGCTCTGCCGTAACGAGGGCTCCCAGTACCCGCTCGACATCTGGGGCTGGGACGTCGCCGACTGGGTCCACTTCCCGTGGGAGCCCGAGCCGCAATCCGGCCGCATCGAAGCGCTGCCCCCGCTCACCGGTCTGCGCAGTCATTCCAAGCCGCCCGGGACCCGTGCCTGAGCGGCACCGTCTGCACCCGTCACCCTTCCACGGATCAAGAGGAGGCAGGCCATGTTCGGCCTGAACCCCGGCGACCGCGTTCTGGCTGTCGCCCCGCACCCCGACGACGAGACCCTCGGCGCCGGGGGCACCATCGCCCGCCTCACCACCGCCGGAATCGCCGTACACGTCCTGGCCGTGGCCTGCCTGACCCAGCCCCGGTGGGGAACCCCCACCGACAGCAGGCTGCGGCACGAGGAGTTCGATGCGGCCTGTGACGTCCTCGGCGTCAGCGGTCGGCGCATCGCCTGGAGCGACACCACCCAGGCCGGCGACCTCGCAGGTCACCTTGCGGAACTGGTCCACCTCATCGAGGCCGGCCCAGAGCTCTCCCTCGCCGCACTGGAGCCGGCCGCGCTCCTCATCCCCGCGGCAGGGGCCGTCCACCAGGACCACCAGGTCGTCCATCAGGCCGCCTACGCGTCGGCCCGGCCCAGCGGGGCGTTGCGGCACTGGCCGCCGATGGTCCTGGGCTTCCACGGCCCCGAGGACCACGCCTGGAGCCGGGAGCTCCCGCGCCCCACCGTGTGGGTCGACGTCACCAGCACAGCGGCGGTGAAGGACAAGGCGCTGGAGTGCTACGCCCGCGAGCTGCGCGATAGCGACCACCCTCGGTCCCTGGAGCGGATCCGGGCGATCGACTCCGCGACCAGGGCAGCCTGCGGCGCCGAGCGGGCGGAAGCGTTCGTCACCTACCGGATGGTGTGCTGATGGGCGGCGTCCTGGTTGCCCACCAGCCAGCCTATCTGCCCTGGCCCGGGTACTTCTCGCGGCTGACCGACGCGGACGAACTGGTCCTGTTGGACCACGTGCAGTTCACCGAACGAGGCTGGCAGAACCGCAACTACATCCGTGGTACCCCCGGACCTCTCAGGATCACCGTGCCGGTGCGACGCCGTTTCGGACAGCGCATCACCGACACCCGCATCGCCGACACCGCGTGGGCCGGGCGGCACTGGCGCAGCCTCGTCCAGACGTACGGGCGCGCCCCGTACTGGCCCGAGCACGGGGAGGCTCTCGGAGCCGTCTATCGGACGCCGTGGACGCACCTCGCGGACTTGAACGCGGCGTTGCTGAGGCTGCTGCTCGACTCGTTCGGTCTACCCATGGCAATGGTGCGCACCAGCGATCTACCCCCGGCGGGACGGCAGACCGACATGCTGATCGATCTGTGCAGACAGCGCGGCGCGACGCGACTGCGGGTGGGGACCGGCGCGCTGGCCTACCTCGACCACCGTCTGCTGGCCGACCGTGCCATCACCGTCGAGGTCGCCACGTACTCCCATCCCCCCTACGGCAGCGCGCCCGGCTGGCAGCCGGGCCTGAGCGCCCTGGACCTGCTGCTGCACGAGGGCCCTAACGCCGCTTCCATCCTCCGTGCCGGTGCACGGACCGAGACGAAGGACAGCGCCTGATGACGACCCAGGACACCCCCTTACCGGGCCCGCGCGTGAACGGCGAGAAGGTCGCCGACCTCTGCCGACAGCTCCTTGAGGCGGTGGGTGAAGACCCGGAGCGTGAGGGGCTGCAAGGCACCCCGGAACGGGTCGCCCGCTGGTGGACGGAATTCCTTGACCACGACCCCGGTCGCATGGACACCGTCTTCGAGGAGGACCTGCCCGCCGGCACCGACCGGGTGGTCATCGTGCGGGGCATCGTCGCCTGGAGCCTGTGCGAGCATCATCTGATGCCCATGAGGCTGGAGTTGACAATCGGCTACCGGCCTTGCGGAAGCGTGCTGGGCCTGTCGAAGTTCGCCCGGATCGTTGCCGCGCACGCGCACCGCCTCCAGCTCCAGGAGCGGATCGTCGACGGCGTCGCCGCGGACGTGGCCAAAGTGACCGGATCTGCTGACGTCGGGGTGGTCGCCGAAGGCACGCACCTGTGCATGAGCATGCGGGGTGTCCGCCAGGACCAGGCCCGTACCCTGAGCCACAGCCTCAGTGGCGCATTCGCCGACGGGGGCATCCTCGGGGGCGAACTCCTCGCGGCGGCCGGGGCCGGGCGGCGGTGAGCGGGTGCGCGCCCGGACAGGGCCGTCTTTCGCCGGAGGCAAGCCCGCGTGTGCTGGTGAGCGGGCCGGTTCTTCCTCCGGGGAACGTACCTGCTGCCCGGGACACCTCCACGGTAGCGGCAGAAATCGATCCGGTGGAGTGGATCCGCATATCCGGCGGCCCAATTCCGGCCGGGGAGTGGCACCCCGCCCAGGAGGCAGCCACGCTGTGGTGGGCCGCGGCACCCCTGGCGGTGGCCGGGATGCCGGTGACCGGCCTGACCCTGCCCCAAGCCGCCCAACTTGCTCACCGGTTCGGGGCGAGGGTCCCGACATCCGCCGAATGGGAGTGGATGGCCTCCGGCACCATCCGCCGCTTCCCCTGGGGTGACCACTTGCCCAGCCACCGGCACGCGAACCTCCGCGACCTCGGGCCCGGCCATCCCACACCGGTCCGGGCCTACTCAGCTGGCCGCACCCCGGATGGCCTGTGGGACGTGGGCGGCAACGTGTGGGAGTGGACGATGGCGCCGTGGCGCCGCGACCGCGTCGCCCTGCTGCGGGGCGGCTCCTACAACTCCCTTACTCAGTACGCCGAGTGCGCTCACGCCAACGACATCCCTCCTGGCATCGCCTCGCCGGGGATCGGGCTGCGGCCCGTCCGTGACACGGCCCCTACCTCGTCGACCCATGGAGACACTCCGTGAACATTGCCTTCGTCCTGGTCACCCACAATCCCGACGAGCCCGCCGGGATCGAGCGCAGCATCGCGGCCCTCGCCCTTGGTCTGCGCGAACTCGGCCACCGCGCCCTGATCATCGCCGCCGGTCCGTCCAACGCCGCCGACGGCGAGGACCTGCTCCGCCTGAACAGCCTGACCCTGCCCCGGCCCGCACTGGAGGAGCACCTCACCGCTCTCCTGGCCGATCCGGCGCCCGTGGCGCAGGAGATCCGCGGGCTTCTGGCCGGCCACACGGTCGATCTGGTGTGCTGGGTGGACGCGGTGTGGGGGCTGGGCTACCTCAGCCCGGCACCGGCAGGGACGGCCACCGCTCTGATGGTGCACGTCCCGCGCACCGACGCCCCCCTCTACCGGAGCCTGGAGCACCGCCCGGGCAGGGTCCTGACGGTCAGCGAATTCATGGTCGAGGAATTCGCCCGCGAGGGCGTAGATTCCAGCGCCTGGGCTGTAGTGCCCAACGCCCTCATGCACACGACGACGCCGCCTGCATCGGAGGGGCGAGAGGCGCTGCGCGAGCGCGGGCCGGTGCGGATCGTGGTCCGGGCCGAGCCGCACAAGGGCGTCGCCGAGCTCTTGAAGGCGTATCCCGCCGGGCTGGGCAGGCCGGTGCAGATCGTGCTGGCCGAGGCGGGATTCGAGTACTGGCCGGGCATGCAGAACGAAGTGGTCGTCGAGTGCCGGGCCCTTGCCGCCGGTCTACCTGACGTGGAGATCCTTCCGGCCCTGCCTTGGCAAGAGGTCCCGGGCTTCCTCGCGGGGGCGGCCGTCACGGTCGTCTCCTCGACCAGCCCGGAGACGTTCGGGAACGTCGCCGCGGAGGCCCTGTCCGTGGGGACACCGGTGGCCGGTTACGGGCTCGGGCATCTGCCGGCCCTCACCGGCACCGCTGGCCGGATGACCCCTCTGGAGAGCGGTCCCGACGTCCTGTGGGAGGCCGTCGTGAGCCTGCTCGACGACCCAGCGGCCTACCACGAGGCATCCCTCGCCGGACCGGGCCAGGTTGCCGCCCACACCCCGGCTGCCGTCGCCCGCACGTTTCTGGCCGCCACCGGGCTGGCCACGTGACCGAGCGAACGGCGGCGCACTCGCTGATGCGGCAGACCGTCAGCGAACTGGCCCTGAAGCGCGCCGCACGCCAGTGCATGGGACGCAGCGGCTCCCCCGGTGCCGACGGCATGACCTGGAAGACCTTCCGCCAAGACCTGACGGCCCGTATCGAGGTGCTGTCCGCGGCTCTGTCCGACGGAACGTGGTGCCCCGGGCCGCTGCGCATCAAGGAGTTCGAGGCTTGGGGCAAACGGCACACCGTCACGATCCCCACAGTCACCGATCGGATCGTCCACCGGGCTCTGCGCAACGCGATCGAGCCCGTTCTGGAGCGAGACGCCTACCCGCCCTGGATGTTCGGCTGGCACCGGCGGGCGGGGCGACCCCTCGCGGTCGCGGCAGCGGCTCGCCACCTGAGCGCCGGTCTGCCCTGGGTCGCCGACATCGACGTCGCCGCCGCCAGCCGCGGTGTCGCCTTGGAGGATGCGGTGGCCTCCGTCGCCCGCTTCGTCCACGACGGCAGCGTTCTCACGCTCCTGCGGCGCATCGTGACCGCGCTGCCCGCCCCGCTCGCGCCCGGCAGCGGGTTGAGCCCGATGCTGACCAACCTCCGGATGACCCCCGTCGACCAGCAGCTGACCGGATGGACGGCCGTGCGGATGACGGATAACTACACCCTGTTCGCCGCCACCGACGTCGAGGCAGACGCCGCCTACCGCCACCTGACCGGCCTGCTCACCGCCCACGGGATGGAGCCGGCACCGGCGAAGTCGAAGATCTGGCGGCCGAATCCGGAAGACCTCTACGCCGCAGGCTGACGCACAAGGAGGAGCCCTCGTTGTCCACGACCAACGCACTGCTGTACTGCGCCGTGAACGGCATCGCCAACAACACCAACGGCATCGGCCGCCAGGCCAAGACCTTCCTGGCCACCCTCGCCCGTCACTACCACCGCATGAGCGCTCGCGTCGGCGCCTTCGCCCCGTACCTCGCTGTCCCCGAGCCAGGCCCAGCCACCTGGGGGTACAACGAGGGCGACCTCCGCTACGCCCGCCGCGTCGTCGAAGGGCTCGGCGGCGAGGTGATCACCCTGCCCTACGACACCCGCCGCCCCTTCTGGCAGCCCGAGACCTGGCGACGGCTGTCCGGCGAAGCCGCCCGCGCCGCCGGACAACTCGCGGACCGGTACGACAAAGTGCTGGCCATCGGCATCGACACCCCCTTCGCAGGACTCGCCCAGCACACCCACCCCGGTGTCAAGATCCTGCTGGCCTTGTTCTCCACCGCCCGCATCACCGAACGCCCCCACCCCGACCCCGGCCGCATCGCCTGGGAGGAAGAGGGCATCGCCGCCGTCAACCTCCACCCCAGCGCCTGGGTCGCCGGCATCGGCGACTTCCTCAGCCGCCATCTGAAGGACCAGTACGGCCTCGACCCGGCGAAGCTCCGCTCCTGGCCCTCCGGACTCCACCTCACCGGCCCCGACCTCACACCACCCACCAGCACCGAAGCCGCACGCATCGTACGGGGGCTCGGCATCCCTGCAGACCGCCCGATCGTCGCCGCGGTCGGTCGCACCGATCACACCAAGGGCCTCGACGTCCTCATCGAGGAACTCGCCCCTCTGCGTGACGAGGTGCACCTGGCGATGGTCACCGTCCCGACCGATGACGACCGCGCCGTCCTCCTGGACTCCTACCGCGCTCGCAGCGCCGAGCTCGGGCTCAGCGCCACCATCATCGGCCGATACGACCGGGACATCCCCCGCGCGTTGGCCGCCTGGCCCGGCACCTGCGCCATGGCCGTCCCCAGCCGCGGGGAGACCCTGGCCAACATCGTCTTCGAGACCGCCCTGTGGGCCCAGCACACGGGAGCCGTCATCCTGGCCCCCACCATCGACGGCTTCCCCGAACAGATCACCGACGGCCACAACGGGCTGCTCTACGACCCCGCCCCCGGCGCCCTGACCGCCGGCCTGCGCCGGGCACTCGCCCTCACCAGCGACGAACGGGCCCGCATGCGCACCGCCGCCCACCGCAAGGTCATAAGCGAACGCGACGCCGCCGAGCACCTCGCGTCGCTGCTGGCCGCGTTCTGGCAGCCGGCCGCCACCCCGGTGGCTAGACTCCTTGGTCGTCCGGCAACGGATGCCCGTACGCCGCGGTCACAGGCACCCACCAGCACGCACCACCCCCTGGAGGCCATGCCATGACCGCTCTCCTGCTTGTCGACGGCCACTACCTCCTCCACCGCGCATGGTTCGGATTCGCCGCCCGCATCACCAGCCGTGACAAGACCGCCGACCGCACGGGTGTCTTCGGCTTCACCGCGCTTCTGCGCAAAGCCCAGGCCCAGCACGCCGAAGGCTTCGAGATCTTCGTGGTCTTCGACGCCGAGGACGGCTCCCAAGCCCGGGCGGGACAGGACGGCGGCTACAAGGCTCAGCGGCCCAATCCGGACCCCGGCCTCATGGAGTCCCTGTCCTTGGTGAAGAACGCTCTCGACCACAGCGGCGTCCGGTGGATCGAGGAGGAAGGCTGCGAGGCGGACGACGTCATCGCCACCCTGGTCACCCGCGCCCGCGCAGACGCACGTCCGGTCGACATCATGACGTCCGACAAGGACTACATCCAGCTCCTGGGCGACCCCAGCGTGCGCCTGTTGAACACCGGCCTCGCTCAGGAGCGCCGCTACACCGCCAGCGAGCACGTCCATCCCCGCTACAGCGTTCTCGCCGAGCAGTGGCCGGACTTCCGTGCGCTGATGGGCGACCCCGCCGACAACATCCCCGGCATCCGAGGCATCGGCGCCAAGACCGCCGCCCGGCTCCTGATTGGCGGACGCCAGCTTGAGAACATCCCGCCCGACGAGCTGCGCGCGCCCTGGACAAGGCAGTGGTCACAGGCTCTGCGCTGGCGCGAAATGATCAAACTCGACACAAAGGTCGAACTCCCCGACCACCTCCTCACCGCCGCGCCTGCCGCACCGCTACCCAAGGCCGCGGACGTCCTGGAAGCACTGGACCTGTGGTGACCATAGCCAAGATCGCGATATGGGACTTCGACGGAACGCTCGGCCACCGTCGGCACGGCACCTGGGCCGAGAGCCTCCTAGAGGTCCTGGACGTTCAGGAGCCCGGCCATCCCTGGTCCTTCCCTGAGATGTTCGACGCTCTCGCCACCGGCTTCCCCTGGCACGCCGCGCACGCCCCCCACCCGCACCTGTGCGACCCCGACGCCTGGTGGGACCACATCACCGCCGTCATCACCAAAGCCCTCACCCGCCTCGGTATATCCCGCCCGTACGCCGCGGCGGCAGCGACCCGCGCCGCGTACACCGACCCCAGCATGTGGAGCCTGTACCCGCAGGCTCTGTCCGTTCTCGACCAGCTCACCGCGCTCGGCTGGAAGCACGTGCTCCTCTCCAACCATGTCCCCGAACTCCCCGCGCTCCTGTCCGCCCTTGGCGTCGACACCCGGTTCCAAGCAGTCATCAACTCCGCCGCCAGCGGCTACGAGAAGCCGCACCCCCAGGCTTTTCGCCTCGCCAAGGAAGCCGCCAGCTCAGCACGCCGCCTCGTCATGATCGGCGACAACCCCGAAGCGGACGTCGCAGGAGCACGCCATGCCGGAATCGACGCCATATGGGTACGCCGCAATCAGCACACCGATACACCTGACCTCGACGCAGCCGCCCACATCCTCTTGGACCCCGATCTCCTACGCAGTCAACCGCATCCGGCCCTGCACGAGGTCCCTCCACTCAGCACAACCACAACGAGACCACTGCCAATCCGGTAGCCTCGCTGACGTCCGCACCGCGGAAGCCCGGTAGCGCCCCGGCCCAGGCGCGCCGGAGCCACCGTGCACGACACCGCCCCAACCTCCTTGCAAGCCGAGTGCCTTGCTGCCTTCAGCGCCCTTCGCGCCGACATCAACCTGAACGCTGAGACGGCGATCGAGCTCGGGGAGGGCTGCAACCACTTCCTTCCCTCCCCGGATCTCGCTCGCTACCTCTCCACTCTGCTGGACCGCTTCATCCGCGACGGAACGCTCTCCGCCTATTCCGGCTGTCGCGCACCCGGCACCAAGGCAGCGATGGCCGAACTGCTGAATCATCAGCTGAACACGCACCTCAACGCATCGGACATCTTCTTCACCCGCGGCGGCACCGAGGCCATCAACCTGACTATCGGCCACCTCGCCGAATCCAGCCACGGCCTTGTCCTGCCCCTGCCCAACTACTACGCCTTCGACCAGAGTGCCCTCCGCTGGGGAGCGCCCGTCACCGCGTACTACCGGCATGACGGTGCCATCCATGCCACCGGCGCGGACCCCGCCCGCCGAACCTGTCTCGTCGAGGTCCTCCCCAACGGTGTGACCGGCGCTCGTCACGCCCTGCCGCATCAGCTCGGCACGGACTTCACGCTCATCGACGTGCCCTTCCAGATCGGAACCGCCGGCCCTCAGCCGACGGCGATACTCCGCGACCGCGTCAGCGCCATCAACCTGGACAGCGCCGCCCTGATCCTCACCGCCTCGAAGGACCTCTCGCTGCCCGGCCTGCGCGCGGCCGTCGTCGTCACCAGGAACAGAGCTTTGCTGGACCACCTCGGCCGCGACCGGTTCGAGCGGATGGCGACAGGCGGCGACCCTGTCAGCGAGGTCGTCATGCTCTTCTACGCCTCCCTTCTCACCGTCCTGGACGCCCCCGTCGAGCAGACCGGCAAGCTGGTGCAGGTCGCGCAGGACTGTGTCCGTCGCGCAGGTCTGCCGGAACTTCCTGACGAGGAGACGTACCGCCGTGTCCGCAACCACCTCGCCGCCATGAGCAAACGCTTCCGCCGCAATGCCCGCGCGCTCGAAGCCTCGCCGCTGCGGCGCATCACCGGCCTGGATCCGTCTGCAGGCTATTCCACCTTCGCCGAACTTGGCACACCACAGGAAGACTTCCTCGCCTGGGTGATGCGCTGCGGCAAGGCCGGGCTCCGGCTCAACCCCGCCGTCGTGCACGGCGGCACCTCCGCTGCGTGGGAAGCACTCCATCCAGGAGGTCAGCTCTTGCGCATCAACCTCTCCGAAGAACCCTCTTTCCTGGACCACGGGATGGCTCTCCTCGGGCGCCACGCCGGCCACCCTGCCCCCAGCAGACAGCAGAGACCTGACCTGCCGTGAAAAACCGCTCGATGAGAGTCAGCTCTGCGTACCCATCCGACGACGTGCTCGGCGTTTCGGCCAACCGCGTCTCGACACCAGCCCTTACGGCACAAGGGTCGCTGCATCGCACATGTTCGCGATCCGCCCAAGCCCAAGCCCTGTAGACCGACTGGATTACGTGCGTTCGAAACCCGGAGCGCGTCGTTAGTCCCGGCGTCCCCCTCCCGTCCGGCAGCCCATACCGGGCCGCCGCACCCCTTCTCCCTCTCGGAGGCACCATGTTCCCCCTGCCCGTCCGCCATCCGGTCCCGCTCGGCAATCTGCCGTCTGACCCGCACACACATGGAATCCCACCCCTGCTCACAGGGTCGCTCGCGACCGTGTCCGGCTGGGCATCATGCCGGGCTCCGGGGAGGTCCGCATGACGCAGACACCCACCGAGAAACCCGAGCCCGAAGTCTCCGCATCCGAACAGTTGCTGTTCGGCGGTGAACTGGCGTACGACATCGGCTGGAACCGCCACCAGGGCGCCTGGCTTACCCTGGACCTGTGGGCGATGGCCCGCTCCCTGCCCAAGCTCATCGCCACCGCGGTGCGGCTCTCCCACAAGGCCGACCCCCGAGCCCTGCGGACGGTGTGGACGGCCGAGGTCGGACGTGGCATCACGCAGGCTGTGGGGCTGGTCGCGGTCAACGCGGTACTCGGGCATCTCCTGACCGCGGGGTCTACCACGGAGCGGCTCACCCAAGCGGTGCCCGCTCTGATCGCCGTAGCCGTCGCGGGGCTGCTGGGGTCGCTGCTGCAGTCGGCTTCCACCGCCGCGACCGGCAGCCTGGAACCGAAAGTCCAACGCGTGGCGACGGAACGGTACCTGTCGCGGGTGGCGCGGGTGGAGTTGTCGGCGATCGAAGACGACGAGTTCCACCGCCTGCTCGATTCGGCTGGTTACGGGGCGGAGTCCGCGCGGCGGATGGTGAAGTACTGCACCTCGGTCCTCAACTCGATGATCTCGCTGATCGCGGCGGCTGGTGTGCTGACCGTGCTGCACTGGACTCTTCTGCCGCTGCTGGTCGTGATGACCCTGCCGAGCGCCTGGAGTTCGCTGACGATCGCCAAGATGCGCTACATCAGCTTCCACCAGTTCGTCCAGCACGCCCGCGCCGGACAACTCCTCGGCCGGTTGCTCATCGACCAGCAGGCCGCGGGTGAAGTGAGGGTCCACGACGTCGGCCCGTTCCTGCTGACCCACTTCCGCGGCATGGCCCAGACCAGCGAACGGGAAGCCACCCGGCTGGCCCGAGCAGCCGCCCGCAAAGGACTGGTCGCGGACGGCGCGACCGGCATCGCCACCGTCGTCACCTACGGGGTGCTGGGCCTGCTGCTGTGGAGTGGTCATATGAATCTCGCGGTCGCCGGCACCGCCGTACTCGCCATCAGGACCGGCTCCGCCAGCCTCGACCGACTCGTCCTGCAGATCACCGATCTGCATCAGGAGGCCCTGTTCGTCGCGGACTTCGAGAAACTCTGCGCCGAGGCCACCGACCGCGCCATCCCCACCACCGGCCGGGACCTCCCCGCGCACATCGAGGAGATCCGCTTCGAGAACGTCACCTTCACCTACCCCGGCAGCAGCGGCGAACCTTCACTGCGCGAGGTGGACGTGACCATCCCGACCGGGAAGATCATCGCCCTGGTCGGGAGCAACGGCAGCGGCAAGAGCACCCTGGTGAAGCTGCTGTGCGGCCTGTACCAGCCGGACGAGGGCCGAGTGCTGTGGGACGGCGTCGACACCCGGGACGCGGACCGCGCACAGCTCTTCTCACGGGTGGCCATGGTCGCCCAGGACTTCTACCGGTGGCCCTTCACCGCCCGCGTCAACATCGGCATCGGCCGCAGCGACGCACCGATGGACGACACCACCATCGGCGCCGCCGCCGACTACGCCGGCGCCGACGAGGTACTGGCCAAACTCCCGCGCGGCCTTGCCACCCTGCTCGCCCGCGGCTACAGGGGCGGCCATCAGATCTCCGGCGGCCAGTGGCAGCGCATCGGCATCGCCCGAGCCCGCTTCCGCGGCGCCGAGGTACTGATCGTGGACGAACCCACCAGCGCCTTGGACGCGGTCGCCGAGCAGCGCGTCTTCGACCAGATCCGCAACCTCGCCGGCGAAGGCCAGACGATCATCCTGATCACCCACCGGCTGCACTCCGTCCGCCACGCCGACCTCATCTACGTCCTCGACGACGGCCGCATCGCCGAGGCCGGCAGGTTCGAGCAGCTCATGGACCCGATCACCGGAACCGGCGCGTTCCGCGACGCCTATCTGCTGCAGTCCCGGGCCTACGAGCACACCATCCCGCACCAAGCCGACGGCACCAGCCGCGACACCACAGCCTCACTGGGAGGCCCCACATGCTGAGCGCCCACATGACCGGCTGGCAGACGTTGATGCCACCCCGGGCCTTCTCCCAGCTTGGCGCCCTCGAACGAGCCCGGCGTGGCCAGGGCCCCGCCTACCTGCTCACACACACCTGACGGGTGGGTGCATCCATGACCACCCAGTCCGAAGAGGCGCGTACGGGCGGGCACCGCACGCCGCCGTGGACGTGCTCGACCAACACCCGGCCGAGGCGGAAGGGGATGCTCCGTGACCGCCTCACCTGAAACTGCCGTCCCGTCAGCGTCGCTGTGGCAGCATCGGGACTTCCGGCGCTACCTGACCGGCCAGACCGCCAGCGTGGCCGGCAGCTCCATCACCGCGATGGCCTTGCCGGTGCTCGCCGTGCTGGAGTTGGACGCCACCACCGCCCAGGTCGCCTGGCTGGCGTTCCTCGGGCAGCTCCCATCCGCATTGCTGGCGCTGCACGCCGGTGCGCTCGCCGACCGGCACTCCAAGCGGCGCCAGATGATCACCGGTGACCTGGTCAGTGCCGCCGTACTGGCAACCGTGCCCCTGGCTGCGGTCTTGGACGCGTTGACGTTGACGCAGCTCATGGTCGTCGCCGCGGTTCAGGGTGCCGCTGCCGTGGTGCACGACGCGGCGGCGATCAGCCTCCTGCCGAAGCTGGTCGACCGCTCGCTCATCCAGCGGAGCAACAGCCGCGTAGGTGCGCTGTTCGCGATCGCGGCGACCGGCGGTAGCAACGCCGGGGCAGCCTTGACCGCCCTACTGGGTCCGGCCCGCGCACTCCTGGGCGACGTGGCGTCCTACCTTCTCAGCGCCTGGTTCACCGCCCGTATCCAGACACGAGAGACCACCCCCGCCGCGCGAACCCAGAAGCACCGACTGCGGACAGAGATCGCCGACGGTTTGCGCTATGTGCACGCCGACCACCGGCTGATGGTGCTGACCTGGGTCAACGCGACGACGTCGCTGGCCCTTGCGCTGCTGAACACGCTGTGGGCCCTGTACCTGCTGCGGGTCCTGCATCTGAGCCCGACCGCCTTCGGCGTGGTCCTCGGGGTGGGCGCCCTCGGCGCAGCCGCCGGCGCGCTTGGCGCCCCGGTCGTCGCACGCCGGTACGGCCCGGGCCCGATGATGCTCGGCGCACTCGCCCTGACCCCGCTCACCCAAGTCCCCCTGCTGGTCGCCTCCCCGGGCCGGGCCTGGGAGGTCGCGATCGGCGGCGCGCTGTTCCTCCAGCTCGCATGCGCGGGAGCAGCGGGAACCACCCAAAGGTCGATCCGGCAGCTCATCACCGAGGACCGGATGCAGGCACGCATGCAAGCCGTCAGCACTTGGCTCACCTCGGGCGCCCGGCCGTTGGGGGCCGTACTCGCCGGCGGGCTCGGCACCTGGGCCGGGGTACGACCCGCACTGATTGCCGGTACGTGCCTCCTCGTCGTGCCCCTCGTCGTCTTGGCCCGCTCACCGCTGCGCGACATGCGTGACATGCCCGACCCACCGCACGGGCCGGACGAGACGGCACCCACCACCGCAGATCAACCACCCACCAAGGCCCTACCAGCTCCCACGTCCGCTGGGGACGACCTCCGGGAGCGAGCGATGGACGGAGGCACCTCTTGACACAGCCGACCACGGGCGCTGAGGCGGCGGCTCCGCCGATGCCCCCACCGCACGGCGCGACGGACACCACGGCAGCCCGCGCGGCGATGGTCACCCGCCTGGAAGAGGCCGGACATCTGCGCCCTGGCCCGGTGCGCGAGGCACTGCTCGCCCTGCAACGTGAGGTGATGCTCCCGCACGCATACGTCCGGGTCAGCGGCCCCGGCGCGGACCCCATCGACTGGCGCCTCCTGGACGGCTCCCACCCCGACGACCAGCAAGAGTGGCTCGACATGATCCACAGCGACGCTTCAATCCTCCTCCAACGCGACGGCGAGCCCCTCGACTCCCTCCCCCGCGGGCCGGTGACCGGCGGCCACATGACCTCCATGTCCACCTACACCCCCGCCACCGTCGAAACGCTTCAGACGCTGGAGCTCGCGGCCGGGCAGAGCTACCTGGAGCTCGGCCCCGGCCCCGGTGTCTCCCTCGCGCTCGCCGCCACCATCACCGGCCCCGGGTTCGCCACCGGCGTGGAGCGGGACGGCCACATGGCCGGCTTCGCCCAGCGGAACCTGGACCGCCTCGGCGTCGGCGCGGTGGTGGTCGAGGGCGACGCGCTCGATGGCCACCAGGCCCGGGCACCGTACCTGCGGATCCACTCCGGCATCGGCGTGCCCTGCGTCCCCAGGGCGTGGGTGGAGCAACTCGCGCCTGATGGGCGGCTTCTGACGACACTGGTGACCCGCACGCCGAGCTGGCCCGGGCAACTCCTCGTCACCCGCAGCCCGGACGGCAGTGTCCAGGCGGTGCTGCGGGGCAGACCGCGCGGATACCGGCCCCTGCTCGGCTACCGATGGCTCAATACCTGGGATCACCGAGCCCGCATCAAGGCTGTCCCCGGCACGGCACGGACCACGCGGCTGACGCCCCCGCCGGACGACGCCTACGGATTCTGGCTTGCCTGCGCCTACCTCGCCCCTGGTCTGGTCCGCAACTTTCAGGCCGAGACGATGACCATCGTCGCGCCGGACGACGACTCGTGGGCGATGGCCGGCCCGGGCGACGGCACCGTACGGATCCATGGGCAGCGTGACGTCTGGGCCGAGCTCGAAGAAGTGCACGCCCGTTGGGAGCAGGCCGGTCGACCGGAGACCTACCACGTCGATCTCACCGACGGCGCCGGTCTCCAGCACGTCACCTCCGGCCCCGGACCACGTGCCCTGAGCTGGGCACTGCCCGCGCTCGCCACCATCCCCCGGCAGGCGCCATGACCATGCCTGCCTACAGAGACCACACCGCTCAAACCCACCGCAGTCAGGAATTGCCCGTGCCGCCCTCCACAACCACCACCCAGTTCCGGCTGGGCACCAGGCCCAGTCCCATGGCCATGGAGCAGACCGGCCGGGTCGAGACCGAACTCCGCGCCCGCTATCCGGAGATCGACCTCCGCGTCATCAAGATCACCTCGCAGGGCGATGTGCACCGCGGCCCGCTGGCCGACATCGGCGGGAAGGGCGCCTTCACCCGCCGCGCCGACGAGCATCTCCTCGCCGGCCATGTCGAAGCCACCGTCGCGTGCGCCAAGGACGTCCCGGGCCCACACGACCGGGCCCCGGGTATCACGGTCGGCGCCGTCCTGCCGCGTGAAGATGTCCGCGACGCCCTGGTCCTGCCAGCCGGCCACCCACTGGCAACCCTCGACACCCTGCCGCCCGGCACCCGCGTCGGCACCAGCGCACCCCGCCGCGCAGCCCTCCTCGCATCCCTCCACCCGCACCTGGTGCCCGTCCCGATCCGCGGGAACGCCGACACCAGGATGAACGCGCTCGACTCCGGGACGCTTGGCGCCGACGTGATGATCGCCGCCCTGGCCGGACTTCGACGCCTCGGGCTCACCGACCGGGCTTCGCAAGTCCTCGACCCCACGGTGTGGCTGCCCGCGGCGGGGGCGGGCATCGTCGTCATCGAGCACCGCACCGACGACCACCAGACCCGTGACCTCCTCGCACCGCTCAGCCACACCCCCACCCGCGCGATCTTGGAGGCCGAGCGCTCCGCCCTGGGCGCTCTGCACGGCGGCTGCCTGACCGCCGCTTCCGTGCACGCGGTCCTCGAAGAAGAGTCCGGCCGCCTCACCGTGCACGCTGTCGTCCTGGACCCCACCGGAGGCACTCCCCTGCGCACGGTCACGACCGGCGAGGTGTCCGACGCCACCTCACTCGGAACACGAGCCGGGCATCAACTGCTGCATGCTGGCGCGGACAGGCTTCTGGGAGGACCCCGATGAGCGATCCCTCAACCGCCGGAGACAGCCAGTCCGACTCGAAGACCGCGGTGTTCCCTCCGCCGAGCGGGCACCACGACCAGGCGCGGATGCGGCAATCTCACACAGCTGCGGCCCGGCACGCGGCGTGGCTCGGCGCTGCCGCGATCATCACCGACGAGGTCGGCCGTGTCCTGCTGGTGCACCCCACCTACCGCACGGACGACTCGTGGCTGCTGCCCGGGGGCGTCGTCGAGCCCGGTGAACACCCGCACGTCACCTGCCGGCGCGAGATCATCGAGGAACTGGGCCTGGATCTGCCCCTGTCGGCCGTGCTCGCCGTGCACTCCTTCTCCCAGCACCACCCAGACCTCCGGCCAGGCGCACCCTGCCCCGGCGAGGTCCGGTTCGTCTTCGACGCAGGAGCCATCACCCCCGATCAGGTGGAGGCGATCCGCCTGCCGCACGAGGAGCTGTCCGAGTACGCCTTCCTCGAAACCCGGGACGCGGTAGAACGGCTGCGCCCCGTGGACGGACAGATCATGCTCGCCGCCTACCGTGCCCGGCTCGGAAACACCGCCACCGCCCACCTCGCCGACGGCCGGCACATCCTCGACGTCCCGGCCCTGGACCGGCACGACGTCCATGTCCGCTACCGGCCCTTGTGGGACAGCCCTCTCCACCGCGGCCCCGTCCCCGACCGGCTGCCCGTGCAGCAAGCCTGGGCGTGGTGCTTCGTCCCCGACGGCCGCGTCGTCGTGGTGGCCGATCCCGGCCCTCGGGGCGCGCTTCCGATGCTGCCCGGCGGCACCCTGGAGAGCACCGATGCGACGCCCGAGGACACCCTGCGCCGCGAAGCCGCCGAGGAAGCCCAACTCACCCTGGCAGACCCGGTACGCCTGGGCTGGGTGCTGGACGCCACCGGCGAGGTCTACGGCGGCGTGGGGCCCAACGCCCGGCTCCGCCTGGCCGCCCGGGTCACCGCTATCGGCCCGGCGGCCGTCGACCCCGCCACCGAACGCCCCTTCGCCCGCCTGCTCGCCACCCCAGCCCAGGCAGCCGCCCTGCTGGGCTGGGGCCCGCCCGGAGCCCGGCAAGCCCAACTCGCAGCAGAGACGGCACGCGAGCGGTGGGGCCTGCCCCTCGCTCGCCCCGCCGCCGTCGAGGAGATCCCGGCGGAGGGGATGCGGCTGAACTGACCCGACCGCCCCGCCTCGTTCCGCTCCATGACCCTCTGAGGTAGCCGCCATGCCGTTGTCGCACCACCACATCCGCACCACCATCGACGCCTACCTCGCTCGCCACCCTCACGAGCGCGAGCAGCTCGGCGCCCTCTTGGACGCCCTTGACCGAACGGGCGACGAGATCGCCAGCCGTTCCACCTTCACCGGGCATGTCACCTGCGGCACGATCGTCGTCGACCCGCTCGGCCGCGTCCTGCACGTGCTGCACCTGGCGAGCGGGAAGGTCCTCCCCCCTGGCGGACACACCGAACCCGCCGACGACTCCCTGGCAGCAGCGGCACTACGGGAGCTGCACGAGGAGACCGGGATCCCGCCCCGGGACGTCACGCCGTGGCCCGGCTACGAGACCGTGCCACTCGACATCGACATCCACGACATCGACGCCCACCCGGGCAAAGGCGAACCCGGACACCGCCACTTCGACCTGCGGTTCCTCTTCCGCCTGCACACCGCGACCGAGGTACCAGTCGTGCTGCAGGAAGAAGAGGTCGGCGGAATCGAGTGGCGGCCCGTGGACCGGGTGACCTCCCCGACCCTGCGCGAGAAGCTGCTCAAGCTCCCGCCCGTAGCCGCACGGGCGACGGCCAACGCCTCCGCCCTGATCTACAACGACCGCGGCGAGTACCTACTCCACCTGCGCGACTACTTCCCCGGCCGGATCTGGGAACCGGGCATGTGGTCCCTGCTCGGCGGCGGCAAAGAGCCCCAGGACGCCACCCTGGAACACACCGTACGGCGCGAACTGGCCGAGGAAGCCGGCCTCGACCTCGCCGACCTCACCCCGTTCGGCACCGAATACGCATCCGACGCCGGCGAGACCGTACCCATCGCCATCTACGCCGCCCGCTGGAACGGCGACCCGCGCGAACTCCACCTGACCGAAGGGGTGATGCTCGCCTGGTTCACCCCCTCAGACCTCCACCGCCTACGCATCGCCGACACCACCAGCGACCTCGTACGGCGCCACGCCGCCAGCCGCCCGGCCGGCACCGCGCCCCGGAGCGGGCCCGAACCCGAGGAGAAACGCCTGGCTTCGCCTCACGGCACGGTCCCCAACATCATCGGCGTCCACCTCTACCTGGAGCGGCCCGACGGTACGGTGCTGCTAGGGCTGCGCCACCCCGACTCCGCATTCGCGCCGTCCACCTGGCACGTCCTGGCCGGCCACTGCGAGCAGGAGAACGCCATCGCCTGCCTGATCAGGGAGGCAAGCGAGGAAGCTGGCCTACACATCGAGCGTCAGGACGTCGAACTCGTCCACGTCGTCCACCACATCGGCAAGCCCAAATACCCACCCCGCATGGGCCTGTTCTTCCGCGCCCGTACCTGGCGCGGCGAGCCGACACTGCGCGAGCCGGACAAGTGCACCCAGTGGAGATTCTGGGACCCCGCCGCGCTCCCCGACGACCTCGTCCCCTATACCCGACTGGCAATCGGGAAGATCCAGAACGGTGAGTTGTACAGCGAGACGGGCTGGCCCACATGACCGGCACACCGAGCGTCGCACACCGTCGTCTGTCCCCTGCGACTGCGGTCGGCCGCGAGGACTCCCGCCTCGTGGTGATTCGCGGCAACTCGGCGTCGGGCAAGTCCAGTGTGGCCCAGGGTCTGCGAGATCACTACGGCCGCGGTGTCGCGATCGTGGGCCAGGACGTGATCCGTCGGAACGTGCTCAGGGAGCACGACACCGCGCGCGGCGCCAACATCGCCCTGCTGGGCAAGATCGCACGCGAAGCCCTGGACGCCGGCTTTCACGTCGTGCTCGAAGGGATCCTGTACGCCGACCGCTACAGCCACATGATCATGTCTCTCGTACGGGACCACCGCGGCATCTCCCGCTGCTACTACCTGGACGTACCGCTGGAGGCGACGTTGGTCCGGCACGCGTCGAAGGCGGATGCCGCGTACCTGGAGGAGGTCACCGACAGCCACCTCGCCTCCTGGTACCGCGAGCTGGACCTGCTGCCCGGCGGTCTGGAGACCGTGATCCCGGCCGACAGCACACTGCAGGACACCACCGCGCGCATCCTCCACGAAACCGGCCTTGCCCCCACCTCCCCCATCCCGCCACCGCAGCGCAAGCCGTCACAGGGAGACTCGATGAACCCTCTGGTGCTGATGTCCGATCCGCAAGTCGCCGCGAGCCCCGTGCGCGAGTGCGGGGAACCGCTCGTCGACGTGCGGGACCACAGCTTCCGCGTCGATCCCCGCAAGCAAGATCCGCTGGGCGCGTTCGCCCACGTCCGCGAAGGCGTCCTGGCCCGATTGAAGCACGCCCGCTCGCTCCTGCCCGCCGGCACCGACCTGCTGTTCATCGAGGGCTACCGGCCGCTTTCCCTCCAGCAGCGCTACTTCACCGAGTACCGCGACGAACTGGCCACCGCTCACCCCGACTGGACACCTGAACAGCTGCACCAGGCCGCCAGCCGGTACGTGTCGCCACCGGAGATCGCGCCCCACTCCGCAGGCGCGGCCGTGGACGTCACCCTCGTCGACCAGGACGGCCACGAACTCAACCTCGGCACCCGTGTCAACGCCTCCCCCGAGGAGAGCGACGGGGCCTGCTTCACGCATGCTCCGAACCTCAGCGATCAGGCGCGCCACCATCGCACGCTGCTGCTCAACGCGATGGAGGGCTCGGGTTTTACGAACTATGGGACCGAGTTCTGGCACTTCTCGGTGGCGGACCGGTACGACGCACTGATGCGGCAGGAACCGCACGCACGCTACGGCCCGGTCGAACTGCCCTAGCACGACGGCAGCCTCGCCACCCACTCCGATCCGAAATCGCAGGAACGCGGCCACCGCCGCCTGGCCCGATTGCGACCCCGAGACCGCAACGGACGCATCGCGTCGAACGGAGGAGCGTATGCCTGACCACATCCAGCAGGCGATCCCGGCCGTCCCGAGCCGAGCGGCTGGAGACGAACCGCCCGAGCATCACATGCGCCTGCTCGGGCGGTACTACCGGCAGGTGGAAGCAGGGCGCAAGACGATCGAAGTGAGGGTGGCCACCCCGAGCAAGCGCGCCGTCGGCGTCGGCGACACGGTCGTCTTCCACGACCGGGATAGTGGGCGGGAACTCGACGTCATCGTGCAGCGGATCACCCCGTATCCCTCCTTCGAGGACCTGCTCAGCTCGGAGGACATCGCGCGCATCGACCCGGACGGGCCGCCCGGAGAGCTGCTCGCCAGCCTCCGCAGCGTCTACCCGTCGGCCAAGGAAGCGCTCGGCGTTCTCGCCTTCGCGTTCGACCATCGCCCTGCCCGGCCCGGCCGCCCGATGCCGATGACGGCCGAGGAGTACGCGCAGACCGTCCCGCACCACATGGTGTACGGCTGCCTGTACATTCGCGACGAACGCGACCGGCCGGTCCAGCTGCGCTCGGTCTACGGTTCGAGACTCTGGCAGTTCCCGGGCGGCAACCTGGACGTCCCGGGTGAGGATCCGTTGCAGACCGCCCGGCGCGAGGCGGTCGAGGAGACGGGCCTCGAACTCGGTCTGGACTCGCCGAAGCTGCTCCTGACGCACTTCCTGCACGCCGGGCCCCGGCTGCCGCTGAACAAGGTGGGGCTCGTCTTCGACGGAGGGCGGCTGAGTGCCGAGCAGCTCGGCCGGATCCGTCTCGATCCCGCCGAGCACGACATGTGGGCCGTCCACGACCTCGCGACCTGGCAGGAGCTGATGGCACCGCTCGCCTTCGCCCGCCTCGACGCCATCGAACGAGCCCGACGCGGCGAGGGCCCCGCGTACTTGATCACGCACACCTGACCCGTCGAACACTCACCAACCAGGAGGCAACCGTGCCCGCCGAGGACATCAACATCCGGGCTTGGCAGCTCTACGGCCAGCGCCAACTGGCCCGCGCCTACACCCCGCCTATCCCCGATCGGCTCGGCTGGACGCCCTGGGAAGGAGTCGGACCGGGAGCGGAAGTCCTCGGTGACGTCACGGGAAGACGCGTCCTGGACATCGGCTCCGGAGCCGGCCACCACGCCGTCCACCTCGCCCGGGCCCACGGAGCCCGTGTCACCGGGATCGAGCTGTCCCCGACCCAGCACGAACGCGCCGTCGGGGCCCACGCGGACGTTGACGGCGTGGACTTCGTCCAGGCTGACGTGACCGAGTACCTTGCCGGAGCCGAGCCGTTCGACGCCGCGTACGCGATCGGAACGCTCGCCTTCATCGACCCGCACCGCTCACTGCCCGCACTACGCGACGGACTGCGTCCCGGCGCCCCACTGATCCTCTCACTCCTGCATACCGACCTGCACGGCCGCGGTCCGTCCGCGGAAGTGGCGCCGCGCGAGCAGATGATCCTTCTGCGCGACGACCCGCCCCTGCCAACCCAGGTGTGGGTCCTTGCACCGCAGCTGTGGGAGGACCTGCTCACCGAGTACGGCTTCCGCGCCGAGGCAATCGACCTGTACCCGCACCCTGACGAGAGTGCCAGGGTCATCCAGCAGCTCATCCGCGCCCGGCGCCTTCCCGACCGGCCGACGCGCGTGTCCAGCCGGCCCCGCAGCACCTGAGCGCCGGCCGCCCACGCGGCCGTCGGCGTCGGAGCGATCCTGGTCAGCGGGCAGGGAATCCTGCTGGGCCGACATCGCCGCGGCACCCTCGAACTGCCCGGCGGAAGCGTGGAGGCCGGGGAGTCCTTCCAGGACGCGGTCGTCCGAGAACTCGCAGAGGAAACCGGCTTGGCCGCCCGGACCGGCGACGTCGGGCTTCTGGGCACGCTCGTCGACCACGTCGAAGGTGTCCTGCGGGTCACCGTCGGCGCCCTCGTCCACACCTGGCAAGGGCAGCCGATCACGCAGCCGGGCGAGAGCGTCGGGGACTGGGCGTGGTACCCACTCGATCAGCTCCCCGACGGCCTGTTCGTATGCAGCGCCCAAATCCTCACCGCCTGGCGGCCCGACCTGCCCATCG
The DNA here is from genome assembly GCF_037023745.1 of Streptomyces sp. SCSIO 30461. NCBI lineage: Bacteria > Bacillati > Actinomycetota > Actinomycetes > Kitasatosporales > Streptomycetaceae > Streptomyces > Streptomyces sp. SCSIO 30461. Next base: position 2,943,770 of record NZ_CP146101.1, on the reverse strand, counting down.
ACCACCCGCCAGCGCACTTCACCGCCTTCGCCCCAGCCAAGTAGGCGGCGCATTGTCACAACCGCCGGCACAGATGCCCTCCCGCGGCACGACGTAGGTACCGCGCTCCGGTAGCACCGCACGTCCGCTCACCATCAAGTTGGACTGCTCCGCGTAACCAACGAAAGCCGTTCGGGGCGACCGACGACGCCGCGACCCTTCCAGGTGCGCAGGCTGATCCGCCCGTCTTCATAGCGTAGGACCTACACCGCATCAAACGGATCATCACTGGAGCGGCGGTACATTTCGACACGGCGAACTCCTTAATCACACGACACCCCCGATTCACCCGATACCACACCCGATTCACCAAGAGGTTTAGTTCAAATCTGCACCGCATAGCGCACAGGTTTGAGCCAGGACGTCTCAGATCCATAACGGGGCCATACACGGCCGCCGATAATCGGACACCTGCGGCAAGCCGCAAACATGCAGGTCAGCTGGCGATCCGATCCCGAACTCGGTCCGATTTGAATCGCTTTGGAATCATGATCAATTGCAGGCACGTGTGAATTGATACACATGTTTCCAGCCATGGCTGGTGTGTAGGTTTCGACTGCGTCCAGGTTCCCTGCGACCTCATTGAAGCGCTCTCGCGTCCAATCGCTCGCTTGTTTCAGCGATTTCGAGCGACCCCAACCCTGAGAGACGGGTGCGGGGACACACGCCGCCATCGCGGTCCGCGGTCGTTCCAATGCTGGGAACAGGACGTCATCAACGGGGGAACTGTGCCGCTCGGCTCCAGGGGAGCCGTCTCTGCAGGCTTGAAGGGGATAGTCAATGTTGTCGGGGAATCGCGGTCGCGACGGGGCGGGGTCCAGTTCGCCTGTCCAGCGGCGGGCGGGGCGCCGCTGGCGCGCCGCCGGGGATCGGACGGTGGAGCGTGACCTGCACCGCCGGCTGCGTCGTGAGCTGCGCGACCTGGGTGCTCAGTCACCCTTGGATGTGGAGGAGTTGGTCAGGGCGCTCAGCGTGAGGCGTGGGCGTCCGATTTCCCTGCGTCCCTATGCGCTGGAGAGGCCGGGGCCTTCAGGGTTGTGGGTCGACACGGCTGATATGGACATCGTCTTCTACCAGCAGGAGACGACCCGGCTTCACCAGCAGCAGATCATTCTCCATGAGATCCTTCACATCCTCGTCGCCGAGTGGGAGGAGAACGGGGAGGAGGCTGCGGAAGAGCCGGTGGACGGCTTCATCGAGCGCTGGGCCGCGCTCATCCCGGTGCTCGATCAAAGGCTTATCCGGCGAATCGCCCGTCGTTGCTCGTATACAGACAGGGTGGAGTGTTCGGTCGAGCTTGCGGCGACGATCATTTTGGAGTGGTCCTCGGTGGTCGATGCTCTTCCGCCTCTTTCGGATGACCCGGAGGTCCGCCGGGTACAGGCGGCGCTGGGCGACCGGCGAGGGTGGTTGTAAGCCATGGCGCCATACCTCCTGCTCATCATCTCCGTTGCCTTCGCGTGGAGGCTCTATCTGTGGTCGCGTGCCCCTCATGACGCTCCCACCCGGTCGGTGGCCCTCACGCTGCTGGCCATGGGACTGTCGAACGCGGTAGCCGGTCTGGGACGAGCCACCGACCTGGACGCGATCATCGGGCACGACATGGTGAAGCTGGTCGAGAACCTGCTGTTGTTGCTCGCGTGCTTCTTCCTGATGTGCTTTTACCTCCATTCGTCCGTCGGGCGAGCAGCGCGGCGTCGCGCTCGGGTGGAGGGGGTGGTCGTTGCCGTGGTCGCAGTGGCGATCACGGTTGCGGTGTTGAGCGCGCCTCATGGGGCGTTCAGCGAACCGTTTCGCACGGTGGACATGACGATCCCCCAGGTCGCCTGCTTCTATCTCGGCGCCGGCCTGTATATGACGTACGTGATTGCGTTGGCCGGACGGTGGTCCGCCCGCTATGCCCGTATGTCGAGTCGCCCTCACGCCACGGGACTGTGGGTGGCCGCGATCGGTCTCAGTGCGCTGGCGGTCGCCTGTGGTGTCCGCGCGGTCTTCGTCGCTGTCCGTTGGGGCGGGGGTGCCGTGCCGGGACCACTCTCCACCGGGGCGGCGGCTTTGGTGATGCTGTCGAGCCTGCTGTTCGTCACGGGTGTCACCTATTCAGGTGTCCGTGCGAGGGTCACCGCCGCGCGGTTGTGGTTGCGCCGGCGCCGGGATCACCGTCGACTGGAGTCGCTGTGGCAGTTGCTGATCGAGGTCTATCCGGAGAACCAGCTGCCGCCCGCGTCCCGCACGAGGTGGGATCAGTGGCGGGCCCGTGGTGTGCATCGCCGCTACCACAGGCGGATCGTGGAATGCCGTGACGGACTGGTTGATATCAGCCCCTACCTGCTGAGCGAAGAGGATGAACCCGGCCTTCTGCGCCTGGATCCCACGGAACTAGCCAGACGACTGCGGCATGCCTCCGCCGCGATCCAGCACGGTGCTCCGGTCCCGGAGCGGGCAGTGTCTTTGGCAGTGCCGCAAGGAGACGACCGGGACTCGGACGTCGGCGAGCTGATCGCCGTGTCCGAGGCGCTGCGGCTGACCACCTGACGACAGAAGCACAAAGGGGAAGCGAGAGCATGCTGATCACCGCCGACCGGGTCCTGACCGGCTCCGGAACGTATGTGGAGGACGGTGCTGTCCTCATCGAAGGTGACGCGATCACCGCCGTCGGGCCGCGGACGCAACTGGTGGCCCACTCCGACGCGGAAGGGGAGGAACTCACCTTTCCCGGTGCCACGGTGATGCCCGGCCTCATCGACTGCCACGTGCATCTCGTGTTCGACGGCGGCACCGAACCGTTGGCTGCCTTCCATGAATCGAGCGACGAAGAACTGCTGCACGGCATGCGCCTTCGTGCGGAGCAGCTCTTGTCGAGTGGGGTGACGACGGTCCGTGACCTCGGGGACCGCAACGGCTTGGCCCTGCGCCTCAGGCAGGAGATCGACCAGGGCGTTGCCGTCGGCCCTCGCATCGTGGCCGCGAGCACGCCCCTGACCACGCCAGGAGGACACTGCCACTTCCTCGGCGGTGAAGTCTCCGGCGAGGCCGCCATCCGTGAATTGGTGCGGCGCAACCTGGCGTCGGGTGCCGGAGTGATCAAAGTGATGGCGTCCGGGGGCGGCCTGACGAAGGACGGGCCGAAGAGCTGGCAGAGCCAGTTCTCCACAGGCGAGCTGCGGGCCCTGGTGGACGAGGCACATCGGGCCGGAGTGCCGGTGGCCGCGCACGCCCACGGGGCGGACGGCATCGCGGCGGCGGTGGACGCCGGCGTGGACACCATCGAGCACTGCACGTGGATGACGGAAGACGGCTTCGGTCTGCGCCCTGACGTCTTGAACAAGATCGTCGATCAGGGCATCGCGGTCTGCCCGGCCGTGGGTCCGCACTGGCGGGCGGCGGCGCGTGTCTTCGGTGAGGAGCGGACGAAGATCTTGTTCGGGCAGGTGCGGACGATGGCCGAGGCGGGCGTCCGGCTGATCGCCGGCACCGACGCCGGCGTGCAGCGGACCGGGTTCGGCGGGTCGCTCGCCGGGGCGCTCGGCTTCTACTCGCACGTGGGCATGCCGGCTGACAAGGTCGTCGACATGGCCACCGTCCGCGCGGCAGAGGCGCTCGGTCTCGGCGAGTCGACCGGCCGGATCGCGCCCGGGTTCCGTGCCGACCTGCTCGTCGTGGACGGCGACCCGCTGGCCGACCTCGAAGCGCTCAAGCAGATCCGTGCCGTGATCACGGCAGGGCACGTGCCGGAATTGGCCAGCGGGATCATCTCTTGTGCGAAAAACTTCGTCGCCTTGCGGAGAATGTCCCGTTCGGTGGCGAGTTTCTGCATCTCCTTGCGGGCTGCCGCCAGCTCCCGGCGCAGGGCCTCGTTCTCGGCCTGAAGCTCCTCGGCCGTCGGCGGGGAATCCACCGTGCTCTTCTCCGTGCTCGTCGTGCTGCCCCCGCCGTGGCGGGCCCGTTCGGCCCGCACCCAGTTGCGCAGCGTCTCGCGGCTGCCCCCCAGGTCCTTGCCGATGCCCTCGAAGGTGTGGCTCGGGTCCGACAGGTACAGCGCGACAGCGTCCGCCTTGAACTCGGGCGAGTAGACCTTCATCACCATAAAGATGCCTCCTACCCGGCCCCTGGCGGGGCCGGGCTCAGAGGTGTCCACCACTCGGGGACAGGTCCCGGCCGGTGGGAGGAAGCCGCACTGCCCGAACCGCCTGGCGTCAGCGGCCGGCGACGGACCCGGAACGATCATGGACGATGATGCCAGCGGACGCCATCCCCGCCCCTCCGAACAACGCACCCATCGTGACCAGCACCACGATTACCTTACGCATGATGAACCCACTCTCCTCGTCAGAAGCCCGGCACGAAGCCTGGGCACTCCACAGGTCCACAGGCTCCGAAGAGTTCCCCCTCGGGCCGCCGGACCGCCTTGTGGACCCCACCCTCTGGCCCGGCAACCGGTGCAGGTAGAGCAACATTGACTCATCCGGCACGACAGCACCCCGGCGAGCAGACACGAACGCCGCCTCGTAAACAGGCCATATCAAGAGCAAGAGGCCTATACCCACCAAGCGGTCCCAACCGGCCTGGAACCCGGTGCTCACCTCCTTCTCGTTCGGGAGTGTCTAATCAACGGCGGATCTGTTGATCATGGAGACGCCAAGTGAGTGAGATGACGATCGAGCACGAGTCCGTGGCTGAGCCGGTCGGTGCGGCCACGACGGACGAGCAGTTGATCGCGATGCTGGTCGACCGGGCCCGGAGCGAGGGTCTGCAACTGACCGGCGAGGGCGGGCTGTTGCAGCGGCTGACCAAGCGAGTGCTGGAATCTGCGCTGGAGGGTGAGATCACCGATCACCTCGGCTATGAGAAGCACGAGGCGGCCGGGAAGAACAGCGGCAACAGCCGTAACGGCACCCGGCGAAGACAGTGCTGACCGATGTCGGCCCGGTCGAGGTCAGGGTGCCCAGGGACGTGGCCGGCAGCTTTGAGCCGCAGATCGTGAATAAGCGGCAGCGCCGGCTGACCGGAGTGGACGAAATGGTGCTGTCGCTGTCCGCGAAGGGCCTCACGCACGGGGAGATCTCCGCGCACCTGGCCGAGGTCTACGGGGCCGAGGTGTCGAAGCAGACCATCTCCACGATCACCGACATAGTGATATCCGGGTCCCCGGTGGTCGTGACCCAATCACTGACTGATGTCGGCGTACACGTGAACGTGGCCCTGGCAAGATTTTCGTGAAGTCGGGGTGTGCCACCGTGCGCCGGTGACGCTCCGTCACTTGTGGCGGGACTGTCGTCGAGTGTGATGACCTCGTACGGATTGTGTCTCCGCACCTCGATGTGGTGCGGGTGGAGCGGGTGTGGGTGGCGGGCGGCGTGGTCCGCGTTGCGGCCTCCACGCGTGAGACGACGGTGGCCTGTCCGGATTGCGGCCGCGGTTCCGCGCGGGTGCACAGTCGCTACTGCCGCTCCCTGGCCGATGTCGCTGTCGGCGGGCGTCCGGTGCTGATCGAACTTTCCGTGCGGCGGCTGTTCTGCGACAGCCCGCGCTGCGACCGGCGGACGTTTGCCGAGCAGGTCGACGGACTGACCAAACGCTACCGACGCCGGAGCCCGCTGCTGCAGCATCTGGTGGAGATGACCGGCGTGCTCCTCGCCGGCCGCGGCGGCGCCCGGCTCCTGCAGATCCTGAAGGTGCCGCTGTCGCGGACCAGCGTCCTGTTCCACCTGATGCGCTTACCACTTCCGCCGGCTGCAACCCCGCGGGTCCTGGGCGTGGACGACTTCGCGCTGTACCGGGACGTCTACGGCACCCTGCTGGTGGATGGCGAGACGCGGTTGCCGATCGAGCTGTGGGAGGGGCGCGACGCGGAGCAGGTGACGGCCTGGCTGCGGACGCACCCCGGTGTCGAGGTGGTCTGTCGGGACGGGTCGCTGGTCTACCGCCAGGGCATCACCGAGGGTGCCCCGGAGGCGGTGCAGGTCAGCGACCGCTTTCACCTGTGGCAGGGGCTGTCGAAGCGGGTCGGGGACATCGCCGCCGCCCACCGCGGCTGTCTTGCCGCCGCGGTACCCGAGCCTGAAGCAACACCATCACAGGACGAACCTGTGGGACCGTCCAACCAGGCCGATACCCCGGCCCGGCGCCACGCGAAGCGGCTGTTCGAGGCGGTGCACGCGGTGACCGACACCGGCCGATCGATCAACGCCGCAGCCCGCGAGACGGGCTTAAACCGGCGCACCGTGAGCAAGTACGCCCGGGCAGCCACCTGGCAGGAATGCGTACGAACCAGCCGGCCCCGCCGGCCCACCAGCCTCGACCCCTACCTGGACTACCTGCGACAACGCTGGGAGGAAGGCGAGCACAACGCCACGGTGCTGCACCAGGAACTCCTCGCCAAGGGCTACCGCGGCCACTACCAGCGGATCAAAATGGCCGTCGCGCCGCTGCGCCGCGGCCTGCCGATCGACACGCCGCGCGAGCGGCCTCCCTCGCCCCGGCAAGTCGCCCGATGGATCACCACCACACCCTCCCGACGGAGCCTGCATGCCTCCGAGCAACTACGCCGGCTGTTCGAGCACTGCCCGGAACTGGACTGCACCCACGATCTGGTGCGCCAGTTCGCCGCCATGCTCGACACCCGCGACGCCGCCCCGCTGCCGGCCTGGCTCGAACACCTCACACGCTCCCGCCTCCCGCCCCTGGCGGGCCTGGCCAGCGCCATCCGGGAGGACCAGAGCGCGGTCGTGCAGGGCATCACCACCCCGTTCAGCTCCGGCGTCAACGAAGGCCGCATCACCGACCTCAAACTCCAAAAACGGATCATGGCCGGCCGCGCCGGAGTCCCACTCCTCCGCCACCGCGTCATCCACATGGCCATACTCCGACGCCACTACCAATAACAGAGCGTCACCGGCGCACGGTGGCACACCCCGACTTCACGAAAATCTTGCCAGGGCCACTTCAGGTCGTACCCCGACAACTGACGTCCTGCTGGGCTGTCCTTGCTTTGATCTGTCCGACCGCCGGGGCCCGGTTCCCAGGGCTCCGGTCGGGCTTCCGTGACTTCATAGCGCCTCTGTGTGTCAAGCCGCCTGAGCGAGGGGGTTCCGTTGGTCTCGCTTCATGATCCGGTAGACCACGTTGGACAGCCGTCGCTTCAGGGCCCGCCGGGCCTCGGACGGTGTCTTTCCTTCGCTGATCTTGCGGAGGTAGTAGTCCTGCCCGCGTCCGCCGTCGCGGATCTGGCAGACGGCGATGGTGTGCAGGACCGAGTTGAGCGCGCGGTTGCCGCCGGTGTTGAGTCGGTGGCGGACGTTGTTGCCGCTGGAGGCGTCCAGGGGCGCGCTGCCTGTGTAGCTGGCGAAGTGGTGCTCGGTGGGGAAGCGGGTGACGTCGCCGACGTGTCCGAGGACCTTGGCGGCCAGCACGGTGCCCAGACCCGGGAGGCGGGTGAGCGTGGTGCGGGTCGCGGCCAGCGCCTCGCGCATCTGGATCTCGTTGTCCTTGACCAGTCGGTCCAGGCGTCGCAGGTCGGCCAGCAGGTCGCGGGCTATGTCGCGGCGGCAGTTGTCCGTGGCGGTCACGGGGCGGATGCCCTTCATCGCGGCGGCGGCCTTGTCGGCGGACAGGCCGGTGGCCACGCCGCCGGGCAGCAGGTCGCGCAGGACGGCGTGGAGCCGGTTCAGAACACGGGTGCGCTCGTGGACCAGGTCGTCACGCCGCTCGGTCAGCAGCCGCAGGATCGTGGTCTGATCTTCGGCGGCGACCTGTCGCAGGTCGGGGCGGAACAGGGCGACTTGGGCGACGTGGCGGGCGTCGGCCTCGTCGGTCTTGCGGTTGCCGCCGGTGGCCAGCATCCGGGCCCGCGCCGAGAGCGTGGCCGGCACGTCGACCACGTGCTCGCCCGCGGCGGCCAGCTGCTGGGCGAGGGAGCGGCCGAGCCCGCCTGCGCCCTCGACGGCGAAGCGCCGCTCGGCCACTGCTCGCACCAGGTCCTGAGCTGCCGGAAGGTTCCGGCGTTGACGACGAACCGGCGCCGGGCCAGCTGGTGACCAGAGGCGTCGACGGCGACGGCGGTGTGGGAGGACTTGTGGGGGTCGATACCGATCAGGATCACAGGATGGCCTTGCACTCGACGGGACCGGGGAGGGAGTGCGGTGGGCATCCTGACTTGAAGTCACCGTGTCGTCCTCATGCCTCTGTCGAACCACACCGCGCGGGTGTCGGCCGGCGGCGGCACGCTATGAGAGAGCCAGCCCAGCGGCGGCAAGGAGCACTGCGGGCCCGTGCCGACCGACACCCTGGACGCTACGGCTGCAGACCGAGCATCTGGGTCCGATTCAACAAGTCAGGAGCCTGGCAAGAGGCCCCCTGACTGTCCTGTCTGCCCTTTCCGGCCGGAGCTACCTTCGGCAAGGAAGGCATCTCCAGCATGACAGGCACAGAGGCTGCGGACACGAGGGACCAGTTCGTGGTCGGCGGGGTGGACTCGCACGCCGACACCATCCACGTCGCCGTGGTGACCGACCGGGGCGGGCACCTCGCCGACGCCCAATTCCCCACCAACGCTGCTGGATACGCCGCCGCGATCGTCTTCCTGGAGGCCCACGGCACCGTCGCCGCCGTCGGCGTGGAGGGCACGTCCTCGTACGGCTCCGGCTTCACACACGCCGCCCGGCAGGCCGGCCTGGCCGTCGTCGAGGTCAACCGGCCCGACAAGGCCGAACGGCGCAGGATCGGCAAGTCCGACCCGATCGACGCATACGCCGCGGCCCGCGCCGTCGTCTCCGGACGCGCGACCAGCGCTCCGAAGGACGGGGCCATCGTCGGGATACGCGCTCTGCAGACCGCCGCCCGCTCGGCGATCAAGGCCCGCACCGCGACGCTCAACCAGATCACGCACCTCCTGATCACCGCCCCCGACGCCATCCGCGCCAAGTACAGCGCATTGTCCGGTGACAAGCGCGTCACCACCCTTGCCCGGCTCCGGCCGGCCAGCGACCCCGCGCACTCCCCGCTCCTGACGGCCCTGCGGACGCTGGCCAAGCGGGTCCAGAGCCTGACCGAGGAACACACGGCCCTGACCGGGGAGCTCGACCAGCTGGTCACCATCCTCAACCCAGGCTTGCGTGCCGCCTATGGGGTGGGTCCGGACACCGCCGCCCAGCTGCTGATCACCGCCGGTGCGAACCCGGCCCGCCTTCGCACGGAGGCTTCCTTCGCCGCCCTGTGCGGCGCGGCACCCGTCCCCGCTTCGAGCGGGAAGACGAACCGGCACCGGCTCTCCCGGGGCGGCGACCGGGCGGCCAACGCCGCTCTCTACCGCATCGCGCTCGTGAGGATGGCCCGATGCCGGCGCACCCGCGAGTACGTCGCCCGACAGACCACCGCCGGACGCACGAAGAAGGAGATCATCCGACTGCTCAAACGCGCGATAGCCCGCGAGGTCTTCTGGCTCTTGACCACCCCGGTCCAAGTCCCCGAGATCGCGGACCTCCGTCCGGCCCGGCAGACGAAAAACATCACTCTCACCGCCGCCGCCAACCACTTCGGCGTGTGGCCCGCCGTCATCTCCAACATCGAACGCGGCCTCCGCCGCGACGACGCCTTCGCCGATGCCTACCGCCAGTGGCTCACCGCCGCTTGACCGACGATAGGAGCATCAAGGTGATGGAGGGCATGGCCGAATGGCAGAACCGCCCACTGGACCGCGTCTATCCGGTCCTGTTCGTGGACGCCATCAACGTCAAGATTCGGGATGGTCAGGTCGCGAACCGGCCGATCTATGTCGTGATGGCCGTCACGGCCGAGGGCACCCGCGACATCCTCGGCATCTGGGCCGGCGACGGCGGCGAGGGCGCGAAGTACTGGCTGCACGTGTTCACCGAGCTGAAGAACCGCGGCCTGGACGCAAGGCCGCGGAGTTAAGCGCCGGGACCGTCCGTCAAGAGGGTGATCTCGCTGTATGCGGCGGATGTGGCAACGGGACCTCTGGTAGGTGAGGGATCGACCAAGATCTACTCGCCGAAGAGGTCCCGTTGACCAGCCAGTGTGCCACCACCGTGCCCGAACCCCATGGACGTGAAGAAGAACTCCTTCTCGCGCCGGGCCACTTGGGAGACCTGACTCGGTATCTTCCCGTTGAACTCGTCGATGCGGTCCTGGAGGAGAGCCGGGTCCTTGAGCGTCGGCGGCGTCTCCTTCCGTCACGCGTCGGGGTGTACTTCATCCTGGCCCTGTCCCTGTTCCCCGCGCTGGGCTATCTCCGGGTATGGGACAAGCTGACGGCCGGACTCGCGAGGCGGAACGCAAGCCGGCCGAGCGAGAAGGCCCTTCGTTGTCTGCGACGGCGCCTGGGGCCGGCTCCGCTGAAGGCACTGTTCGACGTGGTCGCCGGCCCCATCGCGCAGCCCACCACCCCAGGCACCTGCTACCGACGCTGGCGAACCGTCGCCTTCGACGGCTGCAGTGCCATCAAAGTCCCCGACTGCGAACGGAACCGGGCCTGGCTGGGCAAAGTCCAGGCCCGACTCGGCTGGGCCGGATACCCCATGATGCGCCTGATGACACTGTGCGAGACCGGCACCCGCGGGCTCCTCGGGGCCGAGTTCGGGCCGACGAATGAGTACGAGGCCGCGTACGCCCGCCGACTGCTGCGGTTGGTGAACGCCACCATGCTCGTCCTCGCCGACCGCGGCTTCGACGCGGACGACTTCCTGTCCGACACGGCGGCCACCGGCGCGCAGTTCGTCATCCGGATCACCGCCCGACGTCGCCCGGCCATCTTGGCGGTGCTACCCGACGGCTCGTACTTGACACGGATGGGCACGCTCAAGCCGCGGGTCATCGACTCGACGATCACCATGAGCACTGCGACCGGAGAGACGCTCTGTGAGCAGTACCGCATCGCCACCACGCTGCTGGATCACCGCCGCGATCCGGCCGAAACCCTGGTCGGGCTCTATCACGAACGGTGGGGTGCGACACGAAGTCGCACGAGATTGAGTGAACTACCTGATCGGAGGATCGACTTGATGTCGACAGCGTAGTTCCGGGCCAGTGCTCAAGGCCCGTCCCCACTTCGACATGCGTCGCCGGTAACGGCGGGGTGTGGAGCTCGAAGGAGAAGCCCAAGGGCCCCCGTGCCATCCGGGGATTACAGGCAAGGGGAAGACCGGACGGGTGAACGCAAGTGAACCCCTGATGATGCTTCGTGATCGTGGGCCCCGCCGATGGACTGCTCCAGCGGGGTGCAGGACTGGTCGCTGAGAAGCGGCAGGCGCCGGCTGAAGACCCAACGTCAGCCGGGAGAGCATCGCCGTCCCGGAGTTTAGGGGGCACCCACCCCGGTCGTATCTCACTCGTGTGGAACGTGGAAACCCCGCTGGGGTCCGGACGCGACAGCGTCCGGTCAGCCGACCGTAAGGAAGGCCCAACTCCCCAGCGGGCACAGGATGACCCAAGAAGCCAACGCCGGTCGCCGAAAGGCAGCGGGAAACCGGGGCAGATGACCAGCGCCTCCGCTGGTCGCCTCGCATAACCGGCCGGATACGGGCTCAGCCCGGACCCGCAAGGGTGCTGACGTGGGTCAGGTGGGCCTGTGAGGACCGGATGACCATCAACGCTGAAACCGAAGGGCAAGTTGGACACCGTGGCGACAACATCTCCCGTGGCGGACACCGTCCAGGACGACAGTGCCGTCACGGCGAACGGACCTGAGGACGACATCACCGACTGGCAGTCGATCGACTGGCAGGGCGCGGAGAACGAAGTACGGCGGCTGAGGCAGCGGATCTTCACGGCATCGCAGGCAGGGGACCTCAAGAAGGTCCGCAATCTCCAGAATGTCAAGCCCCGGGTTTCGTGGAGTGTGAGTTAGCTGGTTTTCTGGAGTGACGCAGGGGGTTCAGCTGCGGAGTAGGCAGCCTCGTGCTCGGCCGGGGTGATGTGGCCGAGCTCGCCGTGGAGGCGGCGCTGGTTGAACCAGTCGATGTACTCGGCGACGGCGATCTCGATGTCGTTGATGCCGGTCCACGGTCCCTTGTTGCGGATCAGTTCGGCCTTGAAGAGGCTGTTGAACGCCTCGGCCAGGGCATTGTCATACGAATCGCCTCGTGAGCCGACCGAAGCCACAGCAGCCTCTTCCGCGAGGCGTTCGGTGTAGCGGATAGCACGGTATTGAACGCCGCGGTCCGAGTGATGCGTGAGACCAGTGAGGTCGGCGCCGGTGTGCCGGCGGCGCCAGATCGCCATCTCCAGCGCGTCGAGGGCGAGGTCGGTGTAAAGGGTGGTAGCGACCTGCCAGCCGACGACCATGCGGGAGAAGACGTCGATGACGAAGGCGGCGTAGACCCAGCCGGAGAAGGTTCTGATGTAGGTGATGTCGGCAACCCACAGCTGGTTCGGTGCAGTTGCGGTGAACTGCCTCTCGACCAGGTCGGCGGGCCGGTCGGTCTCGGGAGCGGGCCGGGTGGTGCGCGGGCTCTTGGCCCGGATCACTCCGCGAAGTCCTGCCGCCCGCATGAGACGTTCGACGGTGCAGCGGGCCACCTTGTGTCCCTCGCGGACCAGAGCGGCATGGACCTTGCGGGCCCCGTAGACCCCGTAGTTGTCGGTGTGGATCCGGCGTATCTCCTCGGTGAGCTCCGCATCGCGCAGGCTGCGGGCCGACGGCGGACGGCCCTGAGCGGCGTAGTAGGTGCTCGGCGCGATCGGCGCGTCCGTCTCGGCGAGGACGTCACAGATCGGCTGGACGCCGAACGTCTCCTTGTACTGGTCGATGTAGGCGACCTTCATCGCAGTGGACGGTCCAGCTCCGCGGCGAAGAAAGCCGAGGCGGACTTCAGTATCGCGTTCGCCCGTCGCAGTTCCTTCACCTCCCGCTCCAGTTCCGCGATCCGGGCGGCCTCTGTGCCCGTGGTCCCTGGCACGACGCCCTCGTCGGCCTCGGCCCGCTTGACCCACCCCCGCAGAGCCTCGGGGTGCACGTCCAGCTGGTCGGCGATGCGCTTGATCGCCCCGGCCCTGCCGACCGGGTCCTTGCGGGCCTCGACCGCCAGACGCGTCGCGCGTTCACGCAGTTCGTCGGGGTACTTACGGGGAGCAGCCATGATCGGCATCCTTCCGGGTCTTCGATGTCTCCATCAAACCCGGGGCGATTCAGAAACTAATGCTCCGCTCCCGCTCCAACACGCTGGTGAGCGTGCGGCGGGTGACGGAGATCAACGCTGGCCGCAAGACGGCAGGGATCGACGGCCGGGTTGTCCTGCTGCCCCAGGGGAAGGCCGAACTGGCCGACTGGATGCAGCACCGGGCAGCGCCGTGGAGACCCTTGCCCGTCAGGCGGGTCTATATCCCCAAGGCCAATGGCCGTCAGCGCGGCCTCGGAATTCCCGTGATCATCGACCGGTGTCTTCAAGCCGTGACGCTGAACGCGCTGGAACCCGAGTGGGAGGCACGGTTCGAGCCGAGATCCTATGGATTTCGTCCCGGCCGTGGCTGCCACGACGCGATCGGAGCGATCTTCCTGGCCGCCAAGGGCAAGAGCCCGAAGCGCCAGTGGGTCCTTGACGCAGACCTGGCAGCGGCGTTCGACCGCATCGATCACGACCGCCTCATGGCCTCGATCGGACAGTTCCCCGCCCGGGGGCTGGTCGAGCAGTGGCTCAAGGCGGGAGTACTCGACCGCGGCGTTCTCGCCCCGACCGAGGAGGGGGTTCCGCAAGGCGGGATCATCTCCCCGGCGCTGATGAACGTGGCCTTGCACGGGATGGAAGAGGCTGCCGGAGTCCACTACCGGCTCACCGGCCCACGGGCTGGTGAACTGGCAGTCGGCTCGCCGACTCTGGTCAGGTACGCCGACGACCTGGTGGTGCTCTGTCACAGTCGTGACGAGGCGCAACAGGTCAAGGAGCGGCTCGCCCGGTGGCTCAGGCCCCGGGGTCTGGCCTTCAACGAGGACAAGACGCGCATCGCGCACCTCGACGAGGGCTGCGACTTCCTGGGCTTCACCGTCCGCCGCTACCACGGCATGCTGCTGATCAAGCCGAGCAAGGCATCCGTGCGACGGATCCGGGCACGGCTCGCCGCCGAGGTGCTGGCCCTTCGGGGGCAGAACGCGGCGGCGATGATCGCCAAGCTCAACCCGATCATCCGGGGCTGGGCTGCCTACTTTCGGGGAGTGGTCTCCAGTGAGGTGTTCGCCTCGCTGGACAACCATGTGTGGAGGCTGGTCTACAAGTGGGCCCGCCACACACACCCGAACAAGCCGAACGGCTGGGTGACCTCCCGGTATTTCGGCCGGTTCAACGAGTCCCGGCAGGACCGGTGGGTGTTCGGTGACCGCGAGAGCGGCCGCTACCTCACCAAATTCGCCTGGACCAGGATCGTCAGACATCAACTCGTCGTCAAAGGGGCGTCCGTGGACGACCCGGCGCTGACCGAGTACTGGGCCTCGCGGCGACGCAGGAACAAGCCCCCGCTCAGCACGCGCCTGCTGAGTCTGCTCCAAGGACAGCACGGCCGGTGCCCGCTCTGCGGAACGCTTCTCCTGCACGCCGACCAGCAGCCGCAGAGCCCCCAGGAATGGGAGCAGTGGCTGCGGGCGATCCGGACGGCGGTACGCGCAAACGCGCTCACCGCCGAAGCGGACGGAAGCCAGTCCGACGATCCCGTCGCCTTCCGACTCACCCACGTTCACTGCCACCGCTGGCGCGGCGGCAGTGAACCACGCTGACCAGCCATTCTGGCTGCCCGTGGGCCTTCAGGGCCTGCTTGAGCCGGATGCGGTTAACGCCGCCCGTCCGGTTCTGAGGGGGGTGCGGCGCAGCAATGCGCCGCACCTACCCGACAACACGAATCGGCCTATTACGCGCTTCGGTACACGCTGCAGCACGGACTCGTGCTGCGCTCACAGGATCCCGCGGGCCTGGAACAGGAACTGTGGGCCCAGCTGACCATCTACCAGATCCTGCGGACGGCCATGGCGACGCCGTGGAGTCCCGCCCCGGGACCGACCCGGACCGCGCCAGCTTCACCATCGCCTTGGAGACAGCCCGCGACCAGCTCGTCCTCGCCAGAGCCGACGACCAACTCACCGGACAGAGCCTGCTGGTCGGCCGGATCGGAACGGCCCTGCTCATGGGGCTGCTTCCACCACGGCGCCTTCGTACCAGTGCACGCGCCGTGAAGGCGGGACGCAACCGATATCCCACCAGACCTGCCGAACTCAGACCACGACAGAGCAGGAAGATCACCGCACTGACCGTGGCTCTCCGCTCCGCACCCGCATGTCCACCCGAACCGCCGGAGAGGCAACCTGAGGACCTACGCAAGGCAGTCGCGGGCATCCGCCCCATGGGAGCCGGCAACAGGAACAGAGTCTTCCATCTCATGGCTGCCGATCCCGAACGCGCCTGGCGCCCACGAGAAGTCACCCTCGCGCTGGGTATCCACAGCACGAGGAGCTTCGCAACCCAGATGAGCCAGTGGGCCGCCGAGGGCCTGCTCAAGAAGATCGCCTACGGGACATACACACTCGCCGACGCATGGAAGACGACCCTCTTGACGGACGGTCCCGGCGCTTAACTCCGCGGCCTTGGGCCTGGACGACGTGCTGATGCTGGTCTGCGACGGGCTCAAGGGCCTGCCGGAGGCGGTGGAGACCGTCTGGCCTCGCACGATTGTTCAGACCTGCGTGGTTCACCTCCTGCGCAACAGCTTCCGTTACGCGGCCCGCCAGGACTGGGACAAGGCCGCCAAAGCACTCAAGCCCGTCTACACCGCCCCGAGCGAGGACGCCGCGGTGGAACGGTTCGGGGAGTTCCAGGACGCCTGGGGCCGGAAGTATCCGGCGATCATCAAGCTCTGGGAGAACGCCTGGGCCGAGTTCGTGCCCTTCCTCTCCTTCGACGTCGAGATCCGCAAGGTCATCTGCTCGACGAACGCCATTGAGAGCGTCAACGCTCTCATACGCAAGGCCGTGAGGGCCCGCGGACACTTCCCCAACGAAGCCGCCGCCCTCAAGTGCGTCTACATGGCACTGATGAGCCTCGACCCGACCGGCAAGGGCCGCAAGAGGTGGACCATGCGCTGGAAGGCCCCCTCAACGCGTTCCAGATCGCCTTCGAGGGCCGGCTCACCCCGGCCAACAACTGAACCTCAACAACCAAGATCAGCCGTTAAATTGACACACCCGGAGCTGGTGGCGCGCTCGGCGTACTCGTTCCTCGGGGTCGACCGAGTGCCATGCCGGGGTCTGTCAAACGAGCGGCTCTGGCCCGTAGTCGGTGGTGACGTCGGGTAGCCATCAGGGCAGGAGGATGCGGTGGCGGAGGAGGTCGAATCCGGCGCGTCCGTGCATCTGTCTCATGATCCTCTTGGTGCGAGTGTTGACGCCCTCGGTGCGGCCGTTGTGGTACGGCAGGGTGAGGCCGGCGTCGACGGCGGCCCGGTCGATTTCGAGGCCGTTGGTGAAACTGTGCAGGTGGGGCAGTGCGCCAGCGCGGGCGGTGGCGATCCACTCGGTGAGTTTCACGTCGTTGCCCTCGGCCGGTTTCAGCAGGGCGGCGAAACCGTGTACGAGACCGGCGAGCGCGGTCATTTCCGGGCAGGCCGCGGCGATCTCCTCCAGCAGGGTCGTTTCCTTCGGGCGCAGATTCTCGGGGTCGGTGAGCAGGAGCCGGCTGGCGTGGCGCGGGGTGGTGACGGGGCGGTTGCCTTCGGCGCGGCCCTGGTTGAGGTAGCGGACCAGCAGGTTCGCGCTGCCGGTGTAGCCCAGTTCCCGGATCTCTTCGAGGAGGTGGGTGACCGGGACGGCCGGCTCCTCAGCTCGACGACGGCGCAGGTGGTCGCGGTAGGGGTCGACGAGGGTGGGCCGGTAGGCGGGAGCGATGCGCAGGGCCTGGGGTTCGGGCATGCGGGCGTAGCGTTTGACGGTGTTTCAGGGCCACGCCCAGGCGGTGGGAGCAGTCGAGCAGGCCGACGCCTTGGCCGAGGAGGTCGTGGACCTTGTTCCAGCGCTCGCGAGTGGTCTGCTCACGCACTCCGCCGGGACGGGGCGGGTTGATGGTGGCCCAGCAGCCGGCATGCGCGCGGACTTCGAGCTGGACCTTGTCACAGAGGTTCCGCCAGAGGTGCCATCGGTCACTGACCTGCACCGCATCGGGCAGAGCCCGGCGGACTGCTTCGGCATAGGTGGCCGAGCCGTCCCGGCAGACGACCTCGATCCCGGCATGTTCGCTCAGCCAGGACTCCAGTGTGGCGGCCTCGCGGTCGGGCAGGACCGCGACGCGCCTGCCGGTCTCGGCATCCGTGATGATCGTGGCGTAACGATGGCGGCGACGCAGAGCGAAATCGTCCACGCCGATCACCCGCGGGACCGCCTGCCGCGGCAACGGCAAGCGTCGCAGATGACGCAGCGTGGTGCTGCGTGAGACGGGCATGGCCAGCAGACCCCCGAGGCGTGCGGCCGCCCGGCCGCATAACTCCCGTGCCACCTGGGATATCTGCTGGGCAAGCCGCACCGTGCGGCGCTGATGACGCTCCAGCAGGCCGGGAATCTGCTCGCGGAAGGTCTGCCGCCGACAGCCCAGGACCGGACAGACCAGCCGCCGCACACGCAGGCGCACGACGACCGGGCGGCCATCGACCGGCACGTCGGCCAGTGACCGGCGGTGATAGCCGTGCACCTTCGCCGTCGGTATCCCGCAGACCGGACACGGCACCGCCACATCCCGAGTGCGAGCCGTGAGCACGACCGCGTCACCGCCGTCCGTCACGTCCTCGACAACCAGTGCGGACAGCCCGGAAAACACCGTCCCCCATAAGGTAGTTGGCATCCAACACCGTTGCGTTAGCGCCGTGAGCGGCTGTTGAGGCCGTGGGCGAAGAACGCGACGGTGGTGTGGACGGTGTAGTTCTGGGCCTTCTGGGGGTGCTGTCCGGCGTTCGGTCCGTACTTGCTGGTGGGGTTCTTGCGGGTGCGGGCCTTCACTCGTTGCCGTCGGTGGGCGGGCAGGAGGTCGCTCAGGGCGGCGTGGCCGATCGTGCCGACCAGGTCGATGGGGGTGCCGGGGAAGATTCCATGGCCGGCGGTGACGGTGTTGGTTGCGGCGGCCAGCAGGACGGTGAAACTGATCCGTTCCCTGGGTACTTCCGGCCGTCCGGTCAGGGCGTCGTCGCTGGCGCGGATCAGGGCCTGGTAGGCGGTGAGCAGGGCGTAGACCTCCTGGTCGAGGCCGTCGGTGCTGCGGGAGCGCAAGACGCGGCCGTCGAGCATCGTGGCTTTGATCGAGAAATACGTGGTTTCCGCCTGCCACCTGCGGTGATATAGATCAACGAGCTCGGCGGCCGGGAAACGGACGGGGTCCAGCAGATTGGTGATCAGCCGCCACTGCTCGGTGCGGACGGTGCCATCGGCCAGGGTGACGGTGACGGTTGCCTCGATCACGCGCACCGGCAGCAGCACCGGCAGGACGCCGTAGCCGATGCGGGCGATATAGGAGCCGTCGCCCAGGTGCCCGGCGGGGGTGGGGACGCGGCGGGCCCCGGAGCGCACCAGGAACCGCGCCCCGCTCTGATGGACGGCATCAAGGAACTCGTTGCCATCGAAGGCCGTGTCGGCCAGCAGGAGCATCGTCTGGTCCAGGGAGGACAGAAGCCGTTTGGCATAGGGGAGTTCACCCTCGGACTCCGGTCCGAAAGCGGCGGCTATGAGCGCGCGGGTGCCGCACTCGACCAGGGCCAGCAGCCCGCAGGAGCGGATAGCCGAACTCCAGACCCTCCCCGGCCCGTTTGGGGTAGCGCCAGGTAAGCGTCTCGTCGTCGGGGGTGTGCAGCAGGGTCCCGTCGACGGCCACCGTGCGCAGGCCCCGCCAGAAGGACCCCTCCTGCCCAGGGCGGGCGACGGGCCCGGCAAGCGTCTCGAACAGACGCCGCAGAGGCGCGGCCCCCACCCTGCGCCTGGCCCGCGTCAGCGAGGAGACCACAGGACACACCAGGGCAAGCGGGGTCAGCGCGGCGGTCAGCTTGGACCACACCGTGCGGTACGAGCGGTGTTCGAACAGCGCGAGAGCGAGCACGAAGTACACCACCACCCGAGAAGGCAGCAGCCGCAGGCGCTTCTCGCGCCGGCCGGTCTCCTCCAGCACCGCGTCCACCAGAGCGAAGTCCACTATCTGGGTCAACTCCCCCAGATGACCCGGCGCGAACACACCCCGGGCTGTCTCGATCGTGGACGTGATGACAGACTTCTCCTGCAACGGGACCCCTGACCTTGATCGACTTTCTTCGCCGATCGTTGATCTATCAGGTGGTCCCGTTGCGCTGTTCAGCAGGGCTTGACGTACAGCTCAGAGGCCAAACGCAACGGTGTTGAGTTGGCATCCATCACGAGATCATGATCAAGGGCAGCTACCCGGAGTCACCACCGACTACGGGCCAGAGCCAAACGAGCGGTGTAACTGAGGTGGTTGGGGCTACTGACGAGCTGCGGAGAGCCGGCCGTCGAAGGTGATGTCGAAGGCGTTCAGGGCGGTCTTCCAGCGCATGGTCCAGCGGGCCTGGCCCTTGCCGGTGGGGTCCAGGCTCATGATGGCCATGTAGACGCACTTCAAGGCGGCTGTCTCGTTCGGGAAGTGGCCGCGGGCCTTGACCGCCCGCCGGATCCTGGCGTTCACGGACTCGATGGCGTTCGTGGTGCAGACGATGCGGCGGATCTCGGTGTCGAACCGCAGAAACGGTGTGAACTCCTCCCACGCGTTCTCCCATAGCCGGACGATCGCCGGATGTGCGCCGCGGTTGGGCGACTTGCTCGGCCCCGGCGAACTCGACCCATGCCGGCACGTCGACGACCTTGATCGTGCGAGTGGTACGGCGTCTGTGTCCTCGGTCCGTCCTGGTGACGGCGGGTATCGAAGTCCAGGGGAGCGCCTTGAGCTGTGCGTACAACGACTTCTGATTCGCCTTCACGGTCAGGACGTAGTCTCCTCCGGCCCCGACCACCACAGCCGCTGTGTCGTGCTGGGTGTGCAGTGCGTCCATCGTGACGACCACACCATCGAGGGCCAGGAGTTGGAGCAGTTCCCGGGCGGCGGGGATCTCGTTGCTCTTGTCGCCCACCGCGACCTGACCGAGCACCGCGCCGGACCCGTGCGCGAGGGCGGCGACCAGATGCGGGGCCGTGGAGCTGCCGCCGCGTGCGCCCCGGACCGTCTTGCCGTCGATGGCGATCACCCTGCGGCCCGCGACACGTGCGGTCCTGGTCAGGGCCCAGACTCCCAGCACCGCATCGAGACGGTCCGCGTCGAGGCGGGCGAACAGGCGCCGCAGTGTTGATTCGTCCACCCCGCCCCGCTCCAGGCCCAGCCGTTCCAGCGCGACACGTCCCGCGTCCCGGGCCCACTCCCCGATCGCGGTGAACCCCCGGGCTCCGGCCACCACCGCGCACACCGCCACCGCGATCAGAGCACCCACCGGGTGCCGGACACCGCGTCGACGGCGCGGATCAGGTATCCCGGCAAGCAGTTGGACGAGGAGCTCATGAGCCGGGGCAGGGGTGCGAACAGGCGCAGGGATGAGAGACGATGGCATGGCGCGGGCGTGATCCCCTGGTCGGACGGTAAGGCGTAGGAACCTCCATCCAACCGGACCGGACCACGCCCGCGCATCTCTTCCGCCCCGCAAAACCCCATGTCACAGGGCTGCAGAACGACTTTCCCGGGACCCTGCCTCTATGCCGTCGACCGAATTCACTACGGCTGCGCTCCCGGCAGACACTAGGAGTTCAACCTGAGCTACTTTTCAATAAGCTTCTTGGTGGCGGCAATCGCCGCTTGGACTTGACCATGGTATTTCCAGAACGCTTCCATCGATTCGTAGCCAAGCGATGAAGCCCACTCGCTCAGGTGGCTTCCCGGGATTGGATCAATTCGCGCCATTTCACTCTCGAGATTTAGAAGAGCCTCCTGAAGGGTGAATACTCTGTTGATCGCCTGGTCCAGTTCTGCGGCAACCGCTCCATGGACCCCGTCAGTTCGCTCAATCACTCTCGCCAGCCTCTCCGAGTGACCTTGCACCATCGGCAGATGCACCTGCACTTCCTGCACTGCGTTCGCAACCTTTTGTGCCGTCTGCTGGCATTTCTCGGGGTTGGCGGCGCACGTGGCGGTGGCTCCTTCGGTGACGACGACCGCCTCGCCAGCGCCTAGCAATCCTGCGCCAGCCAGGATCTGGTACCCCATTCTGATTATCGCGCCGCCGAGGAAGACGCTGAGTCCTGCGGACATCGTCACAACTGCGCCCCTGTTGCGGCTGTCTTCTTGGCACTGCTTGTCGCACGGGCCGAGGTCACCCCACGCGAGTAGTTCGCCCGAGTAGCACTCGAGGGTGGAGCGGCACCAGCCGAGGTTGTTCTTGGCTTTGAGTTTTGGGATGGCCAGACCGTGTGCGTCAGATCGTGCGGGGAGTTTGCCTTCGATGGTGCGGTTGTACCACTGGAGGGTGGTGCTGTTCTGCAGTGCGTTCTGGCTGTGTGTGGAGAGTCCTGCGTGGCCTCCGCTTGCGTAGGCGTTGCCGGCGGCGAGGAATTCGTCGAATCCGGAACTGCCGGAGCTTCCGTTGGTGCCGCCGGTGCTGAATCCGTTGCCCCATGAGTCGCGGTATCCGGTGGGGTCGGTTCGGTTGAGGGGGCTGTTGTGGACGTAGGTGTAGGGGTTGTCGGCGGGGGTCGCGAGGGGGTCGGGGGTGAGGAAGAGTTGGGCCTGGGGGTCGTAGACGCGGCCCTTCATGTTGATCAGGCCTGCGGTGGTGTCTGTTTCGTGGCCGGTGAACTGGCGGGTGACGCCGTTGGCGGGTTCGAGCGGAGCGGGTGTGTTGTCTGCTTTGATCGCGTTGCCGAAGGGGTCGGTGAACAGTCGGTTCTGGATGACTCCTGCGCTGTTGGTGACGGCGGTGGTGGAGCCGAGGGGGTCGGTGAGGGTGTATTCGACTTCGGTGACGGTGCCGTTGTAGGTGGCCTGGCCGATGGGTCCGTCGGGGCTGTTGAGGTAGAAGACGTGTGCTGCTTTGGTGATGCCGTTCTTGGTGCTGGTGCGGTGTTCGTAGAGGCCGGGGACGTAGAGGGTGCTGCCGGTCGGGGTGGTTTCTACGATCTTGGTGCCGAAGGCGTCGTAGCGATAGGTCGTCGTGACACCGTCCTTGGTGATCTTCTTGGGCAGGTCGAAGGACGTGTAGGTGGTGGTGCGGCCGTTGCCGCCGGTGATGCGGCCTTGCGTGTCCCAGGTGTTGGACTGTGCGGGCTTGCCTGCTGGCTGGGTCGTGGTGCGGACGTTGGGGCCAGCACCGTTCTGGCCGTGCTGGAAGGTGTGGGTGGGAGTGCCGCCGGCCTTGATCGATTCGAGGTTGCTGAGGGTGTCGTAGGCGTAGTCGGTGGATTTCGTTGCCGTGCCAGAGGTGACGTCCCAGTCGGTGAGTTGCTGGATGCTGTCGTAGGCGTAGGTTTCTGTGCGCTTGTTGACGGAGTCCGTTTTGGTGTGGACCAGGCCGTCGTCGTAGTAGGTGTAGGTGAGGTTCTGTGCCGCGGTGGTGGGGGTGGTGACAGTGGTGTTGTGGAGTCGGCCGGTGCCACTGGTCTGGTAGGTGTTCTTGAGGGTGAGCGGGCCGTTTGTGGCGCCGTACTGGGCGGTTTCCAGTGCCTGGTTGGCGTGGCGTGCCGTGACGGTCCACAGGGGTTTGACGGCTGCGGCCTCGGAGATGGTGGCGAGGTTGCCGGCGTTGTTGTAGCCGTTCTTGACTGCGTAGCGGGAGCGTCCGGGGCTCTGGGGGTAGTAGAGGGTGTCCGGGCGGCCTTGGGAGTCGTAGGTCTGGTCGGTGCTGTAGGTCGTGTTGGTGCTCAGGTCGGTGTAGTCGGTGCCGGTGTCCCGGCCGTTGCTGTCGTAGCGGTATTCGGTGCGGATGTTGTCGGGGCTGGTGGCCTTGGCGAGCTTGCCGATGCCGTTGGCCGCGGTGTCGTACTCGAAGGTGCTGGTGCCGTCCTCGCTGGTGGTCTTGGTGGTGTAGCGGCCGAGGTCGTCGTAGTCGGCGTAGGTCGTGGTCTTGTTCCCGGACCGGGTCTGCGTCTTGACCTCGCCGGTGCCGTAGTAGGTGGTGCTGGTCAGGCCCTTGTTAGGGTCGTCGATGCTGATGGTCCGGCCCCGGATGTCGTAGCCGTAGGTGGTGACGTTGTTCTTGTGGTCGGCTGCCGTGCGCAGCAGTCCGAAGGGGCCGTAGTCGTAGCTGGTGGTGATGGCCCGGGACCGACTGGGGTCGGTGTGGCCCTTGACCACGGACTTGACCTGACCGTCCTGATTGGTCGTGGTCGTGGTGGCGGCGCCGGTCGGGCTCACGGTGCGGCTGGTGAAAAAGGTATGGGTGCTGGTGGTGGTCTTGCCGTCCGGGAGAGTGGTGAGCGTGGGCCGGTCGAGGCTGTCGTAGGCGTACTGGGTGGTGCCGCCCGGGGCGGGCAGTGTGGTCCGTGCGGTGCGTCCCAGGGTGTCGTAGCGGGTTTGGGACTGCAGTTGCAGGGTGCCGTCGAAGCCAGTGGCCCGCGTCTCCAGGGAGCGTCCGGTGGCGTCGGTCGATGCCTTGCTGGTATGCGGGCCGGTGACCGACACCGTGGTGGTGCCGTTGGTGCCTCCGGCGGTGTCCGGCCGGTTCGAGTAGGTGATCGAGGTCGGCGTCTGTCCGTCCGGTGCGATGTGCACAGGGCGGCCGAGTTCATCGAACTGTGTGGCGGACTGGACGCCGTCGGCGTTCTGGGTGGCCACTGTCACGCCGAGCGAAGGCCACACGGCGTTCCACGTCGAGGGGCGGTACTTGGCCTTGTCACGCTGGGACCAAACCTGGGAGGGGTAGATCTCTTCGTCCGGCTGCCCCGGCAGCAGCGGCTTGTACTCGGTTCGGGTGACCTTGTCCGGCAGGCCCGCTGCGCTGCGGGTCTCCTTGCGGACGACGCCGAGGTCGTCGATGCCGTAGGTGGTGGTCTCCGCGAGTGCGTCGTTGAAGCCCATCTGCTGCCAAACCGTGTCCAGTCGGCCCAGGTCGTCAAAGTGCCGTTCGGTGATACGGGTCACAGCAGGCATGCCGTTGGCCGGGGTGGAGGTGACGCTGTGTTTGGTCGGCAGGCCGGTCAGCCAGTCCTGCACGCGGTCTGGTGAGGGGTCGTAGTCGGTCCGGACGGTCTCGGAGGAGCCGCCCTTGACCGCACTCGTGCTCTTCCACTGGTTGCCGTAGTCGTCGTGGGAGGCGGTGAAGTCCGTGCGTTTCAAGGGGGTGGACGGCTCGCTGATCCCGGTGATGTGCGAGGGAACGTTCGTCCCGACCAGGGAGTCCCAGACGATGGAGACGTTCTGTTCCCACTCGGCGGTGTAGCCGTTCTCGGGGAACACGGCGTAGGTGTCCGGGGTCGCGGTCTTGTTCAGGTATCGCAGCTCGTAGTTCTGGTGGGTGCGGGTCACCCTAGCCTTGACGGGTGTCTTCGGCTCGCGGCGTGCATCGTCGCTGTCCAGGATCGGCACCGCCGTGGTCACCACGTCGGGCATCCCCGTATAGGGGTGGAGCCTGTTGTTGACCCGGGTGCGGTGCTTGTAGGTGTACTCGGTCTCCATCGGGCGCTGCTTGTCCCAGGTCCGCATGGAGCTAAAGCCCAGGAATCCCTGGCCTCGGGTCTCGAAGACCGGGTCCTCGAACGCGTACTCCATGATGTAAGGGGCGGCGGAGGCCTGGTCGGCCACATGGTCGCGGGAGTCGACCCGGCGCACAACGGTCATCCCCCGCCGGTCGCAGTGCAGCGGGTAGACGCAGGCCCCGGGCGGCGTCTCCAGGTGGTCCGTCCACACCTTCGAGTACGTCACGTGTTGGCGGTCCCAGGCGGTGCCCTCGTCCCGTACCGCGGTCAGCTTGTCTTCGGGCGTGGCACCCTGGACCAGCAGGGTCAGTCGGCCGCCTTCCGCGCGCAGGATGTCGGCGCGTCCGTCACCGTTGAAGTCCCCCACATTGGAGGAGGGCCTGCCGGTGTTGTTGACCAGTATCCCGCCGTCCGCGGCGATCTTCGAGGTCCCGCTGTCGCTGAAGCGGCCGTCACCGAACGAGATCAGCGTGTACGTCCCCGTGGTGTCGAATGCCACCAGGTCACTGCGGCCGTCGTTGTTGACGTCCGCCGACTGCACAGTGGCGTACTTGTCGTGCGGAATCGTGTCGAGCTGGCCGCTGACAGAGGTTGCCATCAGGCCGTCGCCCGTGCCCCACAGCAACACGGCCTTCTGCGTCCATCCGCTCCCCTTGGGCATCACCGGGAGCATCAGGAAGTCCTCCACATGGTCGCCGTTGAAGTCGCCCGGAACGGTCCGGTAGTCACCGCCGGCAAGTTTGGGATGCATCACCCGGTACGCCGTTCGGTTGATGTCCGCGCCCGAGGAGCCCGGCTGAAGACCGGGCTGGCCGTTCTCGTCCAGGGACAGCACAGCGATATCGCCGAGACAGTTCCCTGCAATTTCTCTCTGTTGGCCGGAGAACGAGGCCTTTCCTTCACCGTTCGGGTCGACCACCGTGCCGGGGCAGATGGAGTTGAGCATGGTGGCCATCGGGGGCCCGAAGGATCCCGCCGTGTTGATCCGCACCATGTACGTGCCGGAGGTCGGGTTCTGCGCCAGCAGGTCCAGCAGGCCGTCACCGTTGAAATCGGCCAGCAGCTCGTTCCCCGCGTAGCTGTCGACCGTGATGCCGGTGTCGGCGAAACGGGTCTGGTTCCTGTCCCAGGTGAGGACCTTGCTCTTGACGTTGCCCTTCGAGCCGTCCGCTACCAGCAGGCTGACCGCGCCGTCACCCTTGAGATCGAAGGGGCGGTTGCCGCTGAAACCTGCCGGCCACACCGGGTCGTTCTGCAGGCTGTACACCCATGACAGCGGGGCGACCCCCCCCTGGTTGCTCCTGGCACCGAAGCGCACCTCCTTTGCACCGGTGGGGCTGCCGATCAGGGCGTCGTCGCTGCCGTCACCGTCCAGATCCATCACTGTCACAGACGGTGGCTGCTGACCACTTGCGGGGCCGATGTCGCGCGTCGTGAACGACGGTATGGGATTCGTGTCCCGAGCACTGTCCCAGCCGAAGGTCTTCGCACGCAGGCACCCGGAACCGCTCTTTCCGCACTTCTTAACAGACGAGAGCAGGCTGCGCTGGGACGGGCTGGTGGTGTAGCCCAGCGAGTACCGCCACACCAGCTCCGTCGCGGCCGGGTTCGGCGCGAACATGCTGATGTGCTTCAGCCGTTTGGTCTGGGCGAACTTTACACCGCCCGAAAAAGAGAAGGACGTGTCGCTGCGGTCCTCGTACTCGAACGCCACACTCCGGTGCGCCGACAGCTCCGGACTGCCCTTCTTCGAGTGCGACGTGTACTCGATCCGGTGCGGCAGGTAACTGTTGCCCGCAGTCGCGTCACTGCTCGTGTGATAGCGGTACTTCACGAGGTTGCCGGACCGGTCTGCCTCGGTGTCCAGCAGCCAGATCACCCGCGGCGTGCTCTTGGCCATGGGGGTACGCCACTCGTCGGGCGGCGGCGGCTGGTTGGGGACCGGCGAGGTATTCTTCTGCTTCTCGCGGTACACCTTGCTGCTGGCACGAATCCCGGTGTGGGCCAGATATGTACGGACCCGTCCGTCCTTCAGCTGGACCGTGAACTTGTCGGGCCCGCCCGTTTCCTGTTTCACATTCGCCGGGTCGGTCTGCGAGACAACCTTGTCAAAACCGTCCCGTTCGACCCGGAATTCGGCGTTCGCCTTCGGGACCGCACCGCCTGCGGCCCCGAGCTGCACCAGCCTCTTGCCATCCAGACAGAACTGGTCCGACCAGCCGTAATGCACACCATGAGGCGCCTTCGCCCCGTCGGACAGCTGCGCAGGGCAGCGCGTGATCGAGGACATCGCCCCCGCCACCGACCAGCCCACGCCCGCCTCACCGGCCCCGGCAGAGCTGGAGTACTCAAGAGACACCCTCGGCTGCATCCCGGCACGGCCCTGCGGGACATCCAGCGGAATCGAGTACGCCATCTCACCAGCCGGCGTCACATGCCATTCGCCGGGAAGATAGCCCGTGCTGTCCTTGCCGGGCGTGACGGGTTGACCGGGAATCCTCATCGCCTCGGGCAACGCCGGAGGCGTATTCGGATCCTCAGCCGCCGATGCTATACCCGGCGTCCAGGTCAGACTCGTGGCGACCAGCGACGCAGTAACCAGCCACACCACCCCCCCAGGGCCGAATAGCCGCAGCCGCCGATTCCTCCGCGTGGCACCTGACTGAGTCAAATCCTGTCCTTGATGGTCGCGCACGGCCGATTCCTTTCAATGAGCCCTCGGGCGCACCCTTGCACCCCACCGAGACGCCTCGTTAGAGGAATAAATACTCGGTTTCGAAAATGAACGTTTCTTCGCGGTCATGGTCATGGTCATGCAGGGCCCCGGCGTTTGCCCGGATCGCCCCGGCCTGGGTCGGTTGATCATGCTGGCGGGCCCCGGAAGGACGACGACGCCTCAGAGTGCGGTTCGCGCCGTGATGCCTGTTTCGCGATGAGGTCTGGGTGAGGTGCCCTGCTCGGTGGGCTGATGCTCAAGGGTGGGGCTGTGTGAACAGGCCGGTCTCGGGTTCGGTGAGGATGCCGCGGTCGACCAGGTGTTTCAGCTTGGACCGGATGCCCTCGGTGTTCTTCGGCAGGATCGGCAGGTCGAGGGCCTCGCAGATGTCGCGGGCCCGCATCGGATGGCCGGTGTCGGCGAGGGTCGTGAGAATCTGCTGGTAGGCGGGGTGTTCTGGCACCTCGGCGCGGAGTGGGTCGTCGACCGGTGCCGGTGCGGGGAGGCTGAGGAGGGTCTTGCGGGTGATCTGCAGATGCTCGCTCTCGGTTTCGAACTCGCGTAGGCGTGTGGTGAGTTCGGCGATCTGGTCCCGGAGTCGGCCAGCCTGCCCGGCGACCTCGCTCTCCCGGGCCTCGACGTGGGCCAGTACGGCCTTGAACTGGGGGATCTCGCTCACGCGTTCCTCCAGGAGGGAAGGGTGGTGCCGGTGAGGCGGCGGGCCATGACCGACGTCATCGCCCAGAACACCCGCGAGCGGGAGGAGGCGAGCCGGTGTTCGTAGTCACGCACGAGACGGCGGTAGAACATCAGGATCCCGTTCGTCTGCTCCACGATCCACCGCTTGGCCTGCGGGACGAAGCCTTTGTCGGCCGGGTTGCGCTCGACGATCTCGACGTCTATGCCCAGGGTCTTGCCGTGGTTGAACCTTCACCTTGATCGTGGACACCTGGAGACTGGGACCTGAGGTTCCAGAGGAAGTAGCACCAGGTGGGAAGCAAGTACACGAAGCGGTACACCGCGGAGTTCAAGAGGGACGCCATTGCGCTCGTCGACTCCACGGGCAAGACGGTCACCGCCGTCGCCCGGGAGCTCGGCATCAGCTCGGAGTCCCTGCGCGGCTGGTACCGCCAGGCCAAGGCCGACCGTGGCGAGGGCGCCCCGGGAGAACTCACGACCGCCGAGCGCGAGGAGCTCAAGCGCCTGCGTCGGCAGAACGCCGAGCAGGCCCAGACGATCGAGGTCCTGCGAAAAGCCGCGGTCTTCTTCGCGAAGGAGAGCGATCGGTGAACGAGACGTATGCGTTCATCGAGGCGGAGAAGACCACCCACGGCGTCGCTTTCCTCTGCCGCCTGCTCAAGGTGGCCCGTTCCTCGTTCTATGCCTGGCTCGCCGCAGCAAAGCCCCGGGCCGCCCGCCGGGCCGCCGACCAGGCCCTGGTGCACGAGATCACCGTGATCCACGTCGGCTCGCGCCAGACCTATGGTGTCCCGCGCGTCCATGCCGAACTGCGGCGTCTGGGACGGGCGGTGAACCGTAAACGGGTCGCCCGTCTCATGCGCGAGCACGGCATCCAGGGCGTGACCCGCCGCAAGCGCCGTTCGCTGACACGAGCGGACAGGAAGGCCAGGCCGGCCCCGGACCTGATCGGCCGCGAATTCCACGCCGAAACGCCCGGCACGAAACTGGTCGGCGACATCACCGCCCTGCCCACCGGCGAGGGCTGGCTCTACCTCGCCTGCTGGCTCGACCTGGCCACCCGCGAGGTCGTCGGCTACTCGATGGCCGATCACCACCGCGCCGATCTCGTCGTCGATGCACTTGACATGGCCCACGGCCGCGGTGGATTGCAACCCGGCTGCGTGATCCACAGCGACCGCGGCAGCGAATACACCTCGACCCGATTCCAGGACCGAATACGGGAGTTGGAACTCCGCCAGAGCTGCGGACGCACCGGGTCCTGCTTCGACAACGCCGCCGCGGAGAGTTTCTGGGCCCTGCTCAAAGAAGAGATCGGCACCCGAGTCTGGTCTGAGCTTGATGTTTAACCTCGCAGGTCACCCGACCTGCTGATCTGCGGTTTTTCAGGGGACAGCGGAGACGGCCGTTCTCCACGCTTCGAGATGTCGAGTAACGAAGCACGAGAGAACGGCCGCTGCCCATGAGTGTCCCCGTCGACGCGCCCGCAGGTGACGCGTTGGGTATCTTGTCCCGCTTTCGGGTTGAGTTCTACGACTGCCTCTACTCTCGCGCGGACGCGCTCTTCGACCTGACGGACGCCGTGCTGTGTGTGGACGGTCCGGTGGTCTCGCTGCCCGAACTCACGCTGCTCGCCGAGCATCCGCGCGGGCACGGCGCGATGTACGGCGCGTTGAACAACGGCTGGCTGGAGCCGACCCGGCTGCGTCGGCTGCTGGCCTCCACCCCGCTGCCGAGGGCCGCCGACGGACGGATCGTCCTCGCGGTCGATGTGAGCAACTGGCTGCGCCCGGACGCCCCCACCAGCCCGGACCTGCTGTTCTGCCACGTCTACGGACGTGGCCGCAGCTCGGACCAGATGATCCCGGGCTGGCCGTACTCGATCGTCGCCGCCCTGGAGACAGGACGGACCTCCTGGACGGCGGTGCTGGACGCGGTCCGGCTGGGCCCGGCCGACGACGCCATCGCCGTGACCGCCGCCCAGCTCCGGGAAGTCCTCGTGCGCCTCGTACAGGCCGGGCACTGGCAGCCCTGGATGCCGGACGTCCTGATCGTGACGGACGCGGGCTACGACGTCTGCCGCCTCGCCCACCTCCTGTCCGACCTGCCCGTCGAGCTCGTCGGCCGGCTGCGCTCGGACCGGGTCATGCTCCGCGACGCCGGCCCCCGCCGCTCCGGGCCGCGCGGCGGGCAGCCGCGCAAACACGGCGGCGTCCTTACCTTCGCCAAGCCGGACTCCTGGCACAGCCCCGACGCCACCACAACAAGCGACACCACGCGCTACGGCAGGGCCGAGGCCCTGGCCTGGGACCGGATGCACCCCCGGCTGCAGGCCCGCGGCCCCTGGCTCGACCACGAGGGTGAACTCCCTTTGATCCACGGCACGTTGATCCGCCTGAAGGTCGACCACCTACCGGGCGACCACGATCCGAAGCCGGTCTGGCTGTGGTCCTCGCGCACCGGCATGACCAGCACAGACATCGATGTGCGCTGGCAAGCGTTCTTGCGCAGGTTCGATCTTGAACACACCTTCAGGTTCTGGAAACAGACCCTGGGCTGGACCACGCCGAAGGTCCGCGACCCGGCCGTCGCCGACCTATGGACGTGGCTGATCATCACCGTTCACACCCAGCTCCGTCTCGCCCGCCCCCTCGCCGAGGACCTCCGCCGCCCCTGGGAAAGACCACGCCCGGCACACCGACTCACCCCCGCCCGGGTCCGCCGGGGGTTCAGGCACATCCGCGCGACCACCGCCCGTCCCGCAGCCGTGCCGAAACCCTCAAGACCCGGACCAGGACGACCTCTTGGCTCAAGAAACCGCAGACCGGCTACTCGCTACGAGCCCGGGAAGACCGTGAAGCGCCTCGAAACTCGAACAGAACATCTCCGCTCAAAACGGGAGCAATGTTAAATATCAAGCTGAGAAGCCGTTGTCGTACCGATCATGGTGGACGTCGGTTCGACGGGGACGCCTCGGTCGGGTGATCTGTGGCGGGTGTGCGCATGAAGGCAGGGCCTCCTGTGCAGCTCCGGGTTGTTGAAGACGCCGAGCTGCCCAGGAGGCCCTTGTGTCGCAGTCTTGCGTTTCCGTGTCCGTGTCGTCCAACTCGGCTGCCCGGTCGTGTGACTGCCTCGCGCACCGGTTCGGGAACGCGGGGGACCATGCGGACCGCGAGCCCAGGTATCCGTCGGACATGTCGGACGCGGAGTGGGCGGTGGTCCGCGACGCGCTGCCGGTCCCGGCGTGGCTGGAGGGCCGTGGCGGTCAGCCGGAGGGCTACTGCCACCGGCAGATGCTGGACGCGGTGCGCTACACGGTCGACAACGGCATCAAGTGGCGCTCCATGCCGGTCGACTTCCCCGCGTGGGACCGCGTGTACGCCTTCGCGCGCCGGTGGGGCGCGACCGGGCTACTGGCCGAGCTGCACGACCGGCTCCGAGGCCGGGTCCGTGAGGACGCCGGCCGCGATCCGGAGCCGACCGCGGGGATCATCGACTCGCAGTCGGTGCGGGCCGCCGCCACCGCGCCCGCGTCCTCGCGCGGATACGACGCGGGGAAGAAGGTGGCAGGGCGCAAGCGGCACATCGTGGTCGACTGCCTTGGCCTGCTCCTCGCGGTGATGGTCACCACCGCCGGCGTCCAGGACCGGCACGCGGCCGTGCCACTGCTGCGGCGCCTGCACGACCGCTACAAGAAGATCAGCCTGGTGTGGGCCGACGGCGGCTACGCGGGAGCCCTGATCTGGTGGGCGAAGCAGAAACTCCAGCTCACCGTGCAGGTCGTCAAGCGGTCCGACGACGTCAAGGGGTTCGTGGTGCTGCCGCGCCGCTGGATGGTGGAGCGGACGCTGAGCTGGTTGTTCCGCTCGCGACGACTGGTGCGCGACTACGAGACGCTGCCCGTGGTGCACGAGCAGATGGTGCTGTGGTCGATGACCATGCTCATGAGCCGGCGCCTCGCCCGCCGGGGAACGTGAACCGGCCCGGCACCGGCTCGGTCAGCCATCCCCGCGTCACCAGCCGCTTCGCCCGGTGCCGCACTGCCTCGACACGCGCCGGTGTCGGCTCCAGACCGAGTCCCGCCGCGATCTCCTGACAGCCCGTCGCCGAACCGCCGTCCGGTCCGACCTGCTCGGTGACCACCCGCATGATCTCCCGGTATCCCTCCGGCAGGGTCTGCGGATCCGATCCCGGCTGCCGCACCGGCACCACCCGACCCCCGACCGAGGCCGCCACGGCGGGTCCTGGCTCCTGCTCCTGCACGTCATCTGGGGCCTCCACGACAGCCGGCTCCCGCGGGGCTGTCGGCGTCGCGGAGAGCACCTCGCCGACCCGCTGCCGCGCGATCACCCACTCCTGCCAGCCCGTCTCCGCCTCCGCGAGCAGAGCCAGGACCCGGTCGGCCTCTGCCCGCAGCACCTCCACCCGCTCCCGAGCAGCCAGCTCCCGCTCTTCCAGCAGACCTACGACCGACGCCATCCAGCACCTCCACCGACGAGACAACCCGACGGTTCGAGACTGCCTCACCGAAGGCGACACCATGCCTGAACTGCGGAAACTCATCGTTCACGTTCGGTACGACAACGGCTTCTGACCGGGCCACCGCCCGTGCCGACGTCTTCGATTTCATCGAGACGTTCTACAACCGGCGCCGGCTGCGCAGACACAAGGTCTTCGGCTACCTCACCCCGACCGAGACCCGCCAACGGCACCGACACACCCTCGCGGCATAACCATCGAGTGTCCAAGATCACGGGGAAGCTCCATGGTGTCTCCGCCACCCACTTGCT
Organism: Streptomyces sp. SCSIO 30461; assembly: GCF_037023745.1. Classification (NCBI taxonomy): domain Bacteria; kingdom Bacillati; phylum Actinomycetota; class Actinomycetes; order Kitasatosporales; family Streptomycetaceae; genus Streptomyces; species Streptomyces sp. SCSIO 30461. The sequence continues at coordinate 2,910,880 of NZ_CP146101.1, read as the reverse complement.
GTGCAGCCACCGCTTGGCCCAGGCCAGCAGGCGCCGTGGCCCGTCAGGCTCGCCTCGATCCGGATCGTTCCGACCTGCTGGTTTGGTTCCGGCTCGACGGCGGTGGCAGTGTGGACTTGTGGGGATCGACACCGAGCAGTATCACGGGACCGTGTTCCTCACGGTCGGGGGACAGGGGAGCCACGGCCGACACGCCGACTTCCGGAACCGACCGGCCGGGACACGCCTCTGTTGAGTCAGACCGCGGACGGACACCGGACCGTTGACATATGCCGGGAGAGCCAGCCCCGCAGAGTGGCAGACGGTTCATGTGTCACCGGTGCCGCACACGTCCTGCTCGGGCCTCGGCGGGTGTCAGTCGGGACTGTCGAGAGCGGCGGCGAGGTCGCGGCGGGTCGTGACGCCGAGCTTGCGGTACACGCGCTGCAGGGTGTTGTCGACAGTTCTGGGCGAGAGCGCCATCTCGGCGGCGATCTCCTTGCTGCTCACCCTGCGCGAGGCGCGCAGCGCCACTTCGCGTTCGCGTTCGGTCAGGGGGTCGCCCCAGGTGTGGAGGGTGGCCAACTGAGGGGTGATCGCTCCCTGGAGTCGTTGCCGTTCCCGGTGGGCGACGGTTTCCGCACGCGGGGCGAGGCGAAGGTCGCCGACGGCACGGAAACGGTCGGCAGCGAGGCCGGCGCTGTCGGCTGCGAGGCCGTGGATGCCGAGGTCCGCCAGGTAGCGGGCGGCGTCGAGCAGGCGGTCCGGGTTGCGGCTGGCGACGGCGCGCGCGTAGGTGGCGCGGGCCTGGGCGAGGGGTCCTTGGATGCGTTCGGCCAGGGCGCAGAGGGGTTCGGCGTGGCGGGGGGACCCCAGGCGGACGAGATCGGTGAGCAGGAGGAGCCGTGAGGCGTGCTGGCCTGCTGCCTGGGCGCGGTGGGCCGCTGTTTCGAGCACGTTCCGGGCTTCGGTGAGGCGGCCTTGGGCGGCGTGCAGCCAGGCTTCGCCCAGGAGGTCCTCGCCTGCCAGGAACCCCGTGCGGGGGTGGGTGTCGGCGGTGGCGAGGGCTTCGGCCGCGGCGGTTGTGTCGCCGAGGACGGCATGTGCGGCCGCCAGGTAGGAGTAGGCCAGGCGCAGGATGCGGGTGTGTCCGGCGGTTTCGCTGATGGCGATGGCGTCGGCGTAGTGGCGCCGGGCATTGGCCATGCGTCCGGCGGTCCAGGCACAGCGTCCGCGGTGGAAGGCGAGCCAGGTGTCCCGCAGCGGGTTCGTCTGCGGCTGTTCGGACTGGCGGAGCGCGTGTGCCTCGGCTTCGTCGGGGTGGCCTAGTTCCGTGAGGGCGGCCACCTGGAGGACGAGGTGGGTGGAGTGATGGAAGATGCGCGGGTCGAGGCTGTCGAGGTGGGCCCGGTGGAGGCGTTCGGTCGCTTCGAGGGCGTCCTGTGCCCGGCCGGCTGCGACCAGGGCGATAGCCCGCATGCTGTCGGCGATCATGCGGGAGCGCGGGGTGCTCGGTCGCTGCGCGAGGGAATCGAGGAGGGTGCGACCGGAACGTGGGTGCCCGGCCAGCAGGAGGATGCTGGCCGCCGCCTCGGCCAGTGCGGTTCGCGCCTCCTCGCCGGTCATGGCGGTGCGGGCACGGCGGGCGACGGCGAGAACCTCACTGGTGGGTGCACCCGACCAGAACAGGTTGATCATGGTGGTGAGTGCCGCGTCGACCGGTTCCCCGGTGCCGGGCGCGCTGCCGGGTAGGGCTGCGGAGGTACGCAGGCAGGCGTCCGCCGCCTGCCAATCACCGTCGTGGAAGTGGGCCTCGCCCCGCCACAGTTCGGTGGAGGGTGTGGTGAGGTTCTGGGGCAGTGCGTCCAGCAGGGCGATGACGCTCGCGTGGTCGCTCCCCGCGCGCGCCGCACCGGCCGCGCGGATGAGGAGGTCGGGGTCGGCGCAGCCGGCCGCTGCCTGCAGCCGGGTGGCGAGCAGGAGGTCCTCGCTGCGGCGGGCGCCGTGGCGGTGGATCCGCTCGGCGTGCGTGCGCAGGATGTGACGGCGGCGCAGGAGGGGGATGCGGGCGCGTCGTACGGCGGCTAGGAGTGGGTCCGTCAGGGTGGCGGTGGCACGGCGTCCGCTGAGATCGATCTCGATCAGGTCGCGTTCCTCCAGGCGTTGCAGGACGGGGGGTGCGGCGGATTCCGCCAGATCGCCCAGGGCGACGGCGCCGGCGAGGGCCAGCAGGTCCAGGGCGTCCCCGGCGTCGCTTCCGGCCCGGTCCATCCGGTCCTCCAGCAGGATCCGGAGCCGGGGTGTGAGTGCCGGGGCTCCGGCCATGCGCCACAGCCGGCCGTCGTGGTGGAGCCTCCGGGTGTCGCGGAGTCCGTCGAGCAGTTCGACCAGGTTGCGGATGTTGCCCTGGCTTAGCTGGTGTAGGCGTTTGAGGGTCACGCTGTCGGTGTCGGATCCCAGGAGACCGCGCAGGAGGTCCGCGGTCTGCGCGCGGTCGAGGGGGGCGAGTTGGAGGCGGGCGATGTCGTCGCGGCGTTCGAGGTCGACGACGAGGGCGGGCCGGACGTCGCCGTCCCGGACGGTCGCCAGCAGGAAGGCGTCGTCCTGCTGGAGGAGCGCGCGCAGGGCCTCGGTGCCGACCGGACGTACCAGGTGGATGTCGTCGACGAGGAGGATCGGGCGTGGCGTGCCGGGTGCGGCCGAACGCGGCAGGAGGGCCGTGGCCCGTTCCGCCGGATCCGGCGCGGCGGGGCCGTCAGGGGCCGTCAGGGCGACGCGCGTGGTGTGGTGCCCCCGTGCGCTGGCGGTACGTATCAGATGATCGGCCAGCCTGGATGCCCCCGTTCCCGAGGGGCCGTGAATGACCAGTCCCCGTACATGCGGGTCGGCCAGGGCGGTGTCGAAAGCCTGTACTTCCGACGATCGTCCGATCAGGGGTCGTGTCCAGGACAGGGCAGGAGACACAGGCATCCCCATGGTGGCATTACCTTTCGCCGTTCGGAGAGGCGCGCACGGCAGGACCGGATGGTGCCCGGGCGGCGCAGGGCCGGGTCGCAGGACTGAGGTCACCCGGTCGCGGGGTCCGGGCCGCGGCGCGCCTCGGGCGTCGGCCGGCGGAGAGTACCGAGGAGCCTCTATGTTGGCGACCATAGCAAGGCACTGGACCAGCGGTATGGTCCAATCACATGACGAAAGACTGGTCCAGTTCGGGGTTCGACCTGCATATCGAAGTCATGCCGGGCCCGGAGGCCAGCAGCCCCATTGCGGAGCCGCAGAAAACATAACTGTGAGAGTTCTTCTGCGGCCCGGGATGGGTTGCTGCCAGGCTCGGCGCTCGTGATCCGGCATGACTCGAAACATAACGGGGCGACGGGGCCGGCCTGCGTCGTCGAGCCGATCGGGCCGAACCACTCCAGCGGACGCGGCACCTTCCTGCGCCGCCTGTTCCCACCCCGGAGGTCTTCGCCCGGGATCGACAGCGTCACCCACACCCCCTCCTCGGCGCCCACTTCCTCCGCGTCCTCGGCCCACATCATGAAGCGGCTCACGACTTGGCCGATCCGGCCGTTCTGCGCACTTCCGGGCTGGGCGACGCGCCGGTGATCGCCGACCCTCGGAGCCTGCCGGCGGTTCAGCTCCAGGGCCTCCTTCTCCGGCCACAGGCAGCACTCGTCAATGCACTCGCAGCCGACGAGTGTCCGCTGCCGGTGCCGCTCATCGTCAAAGTGCAGACAGCTCAAGGGGATTCCCTCTCCTTTCCCTCCTGGACCGGCAGGCCGCTGCTCACAGCCCGGCGAGCATGTCGAGAAATGAAACTCGCTGGTCGAGCGCGTCGTGCTCGTACCACAGGATGCTCACCTCGCCAGCAGCCGGGATCCACAGGATCGGGTCTGGGTACTCGTTCGCCAGAACGGCCCCGTAGCCCTCAAGGTCTGCGGACAGGCCCTCGATCAGGTCCTTGAGGTACTCCGTGGTCTCCTCGTCGATCTCGTCCTCAATCGGCTCAAGGCACACCTGTCGCAGCACCCGGTTGATCGGCTGCACGACGAGGACGCCCTCGCGATCGGCGATGGGCAAGGTACTGCGGCCGCCGTTCAACGAATAGAAGTTGTCGAAGGCCGCCCAGGCGCGGATGCACTCAGGTGCAGTCCGCCCGTCGGGGAGCACGAGCTCACCGGCCCGCGGATGAGGTTCGGCGTCTTCATCACCTCCGGAGGCCCGCAGCCGGGCTACGGCAGCTTCGATCACGCTCTCGTCGGACATATGACGTCACCTCAACTGCCTCGATCGTCTCGACAAACCGGGGCGAGACCGCCCCGCGCTGCTTCTGAATCCGCTATCGACCAGCACCTCCGGTCAGACACTGGTTGACCTCTGCAGACGACCACGCCAGCCTCGGGACCACCGGTACGGCGGACATCGATGAGATTGATCTGCCGTGGACGGCTCGCGGCACAGTTCGTCCGTCGGCTCTCTGACGAGTACAACCACACCCGCCTGCACAAACACCCCGTCTACGGGTACGTCACCCCACTCGAAACCAGGGCACCGGCGACACAGGACCTCGCCCCCGGAGCGTAACCACCTGATGTCCACGATCAGGGGCGAACTTCACGTCCTTCCCAGTACCCGCAGCGTTTGGCGGAGAGCGTCGGGCTGGGGTGGGAACTGTCTCACAACGCGGGCAGTGCGGCGTGCAACGCCGCGGCCACTCGCCGGGCGTCGGCTTCGGTGGTCCGCCAGTTACTGAAGGCCGCCCGCAGCGCGGGCACACCGTCGAGGGTGGTGGGGGTGAGGAAGGCATCGGCGGCTAGCTGTTCGGCGAGTGCGGCGAGCCGTTCGGTGGTGGGGTTGTAGGCCAGGGTGAAGCAGACGACATTGAGACGGACCGGTGCGAGGAGCCGCAGGCCGGGTGCGCTCTCGACGGCGTCGCCCAACACACGGGCGCAGTCGACGCACCTTTCGGTGATCTCGCGGTGCCCGTCCCGGCCGTAGGCCCGCAGGGTGAACCATGCCGCGAGAGCGCGCAGGCGGCGGGAGTTTTCCGGGGTGAGGTGGGCCACGTCGGGGGTGTACCCGAGCGGGCCGAGGTAGGCCGCCGCGTTCTGGAAGACGCGTGTCTGCAGGTCGGGGCGGCGGGTGAACTGCACGGCGCTGTCATAGGGAACGTTCAGCCACTTGTGCAGGTCGATGCAGATCGAGTCGGCGAGGCCGAGGCCGTCCACCAAGTGGGTGTGTTCGGGGGACAGGGCGGCAAAGGCGCCGAAGGCCGCGTCCACGTGCAGCCAGAACGAGTAGCGCTCGCGCAGCGCGACGATGGCGCGCAGGTCGTCGAAGTCGGCAGTGTTGACTGTACCTGCGTTGGCGACCACGATGCATGGCCCGTCACTCTCGCCTTCGGCGAGAGCGTGCTCTAGGGCCGCTAGGTCGACCGCTTCCCGCCCGGGGCGGGTAGGCACACGTACGAGGGACTGGCGTCCCAGACCGAGCATCGACAACCCCTTGGCCACGCTGGAGTGCGCGGCCCCTGACAGCACCCGTACGGGTCCGAGCGCACCCGCACCATGCTCAGCCGGTGAAACGCCCTGCTGTTCTCCGAGCCATTCGCGGGCGATGGCGAGGCCGACGGTGTTGGACATGGTGGCGCCGCTGACAAAGGTCCCGTGGTGGTCTTCGAACAGGCCGAACAGGGTCCGCAGCCAGCCGATCGTCTCTCGCTCCAAGTGCTGTCCGGCCCCGTCCAGGGAGGACATCGCGTTCTGGTCCCAGGTCGCGGTCAGCCAGTCTCCGGCCAGTGCGGCTGGCGTCACGCCGCCGGTGACGAATCCCAGATAGCGCGGTCCGGCGCTTGCCGAGAGGGCCGACTCCCAACGGGTGGCAAACTCGTCCATCGCTGTCTGCAGTCCTACTCCCTGTGCGGACAGAGGGGCCGGATCCGGCAGCGGCGCTGCAGGAACGACCTCTCGGTCCGAGATTTCCTTGAGCAGGCCGACGGCGTGTTGACGAACAGTCTCCAACAGGAGCGGCAGTCCGTCGCGGTCGGCGGCAAGGCGTGGGTGCACGGTATGCCTCCTTCGTCGTGTGGTCACGACTGTATGGAGCCCACTGCTCCGATGACTGGTCCAATTGTGGAAAACTGGACCAGTGCGAATAGGAGGCGATCAGTTGGTTCAGGCCTTGGGCCCATGGCGGAATGCCAAGGCGCCGCTCAGCACAGCACTGGCTGATGCGGTACGGGCGGCGCTGCTCGATGGCCGTATCCGTGCCGGGAGCGAGCTGCCCGCTGAGCGCCGTTTGGCTGCGGCTCTGGGCGTGAGCCGTGGGACGGTGACGGCCGCCCTGGACCGGCTGCGCGATGCGGGATGGGTCCGCACCCGGCACGGCAGCGCCAGCACCTTGCAGCTCCCCGCCGTCGCCACGCAACGCTTTGCCCCTCTCTCGGCAACGGGCGAGGCCGGGGATCTGATCGACCTACGCCGTGCCGTTCCCGCTGCGCCCCAGGAGCTCTACCTGGATGCGACCAAGCGAGCCGTCGAGCGGGCAGGACCCCTACTGGCCGAGCACGGCGAACCCGGACCGGGCATCGCGGAACTACGCAACGTGATCGCTGCCAGATACAGCCGTGAGGGGACCGCGACACGACCTGAGCAGATCCTTATCACCAACGGCGCCCGAGCCGCACTGACTCTCCTCGCAGCGCATTTCCGGCCTCGCGTGGCAGTGGTGGAGACCCCGACGTATTTCGATGCGCTTCGGGTGCTGAGAGTACCTGGAACGAATCTGATCGGCTGCCGGGTCACCACAACAGGCTGGGACCTGGACCAATTGCAGGACGCCTTCGCTGCCGCGCGCGGGAACCTCGCGTACTTGGTACCGGACTTCCACAATCCGACCGGAGCGCTGATGTCTCCGGACGTCCGCCGGACCGTGAGCCGACTGGCGACCGAGCATCAAGTGACTCTCGTGGTGGACGAGACCATGCGCGACCTCGACCTCAGTGACCGACCTGTTCCCGCCCCCCGTATGCAGGGAGCGCTGCTGATCGGTTCAACCAGCAAGTCCATCTGGGGCGGACTGCGCATCGGCTGGATCCGAGCCTCCGCCTCACTCATCAGGAATCTGCAAGAGCATCCTCTGGCCGGACCGCTGTCCCCGCCCCCTATGCAGCAGCTCGTCGCTGCCGAGCTGCTCGGCGATCTGGAACCGGTGCTTGACCGGCGCAGGCATGAGTTGCGTCAGCAGCGCGACCACCTTGGTCACCTGCTTGTCACCGCCGGCAGGGGCCGTTGGCATTTCGCCCTCCCGCCCGGCGGGCTCGCCCTGTGGCTTCGGCTGACCACCGCCCTCGCCGACACGATCGTGGAACGAGCCGGCCGGAACGGGGTCGCACTCGCGGCAGGTCCACGCTTCGCGGCCGACGGTACCCTCGTCCACTATCTGCGTGTGCCCTACACGCCGCCCCACCACGTACTTGATCAGATCGCCGCCGTTCTCGACGACGCCTGCTGAAGCAGGGCATATGTGGTGAGCGCCGCACGATACCCGGATCAGGAGTGGACCAGGCGGCACCGCAGTTGGACGACCACTTTCGCCGCGGTTCGAGCAGCAGCCGTATCGCCCACCTCGGCAAGCCGGCTGGCGAAGATCTCCAGTGCTGCCACGCTGCCGGACAGATCGGTGCCGTTGCCCCACTCGTCCCAGCGATGATACGCGGCGAGCATCTTGCGGATGGAAGCGACCAGCCAGCCGTGGTCGTGTCCGGGATCGAGCCGCATGGCGCAGGAAGCCAGTACGTCCAGCCCCCAGATCCCGTGGCGGAAGGTCTCCAGGTGACCAATACTGTTGCGCGGAGGTGCACCCGATTCCTTTGCGCCGACCAGCAGTTTGCGCAGCACTACCCCGTCGACGAAGGCCTCGGCCGCTGCGCTGCCCTCGGCCGAGCCAGACAGAACAAGGGAAGCATTCGACAGATCGATCAGGGTGTGACGCAGCGGTTCGTATGCCTCGTAGGCTGGTGCAGCGCAATACTCGAAGGCGGCTTGCCGGACACGGCGCCGCGCAGTGGCGAAGTCGCCCGACCGATAGGGTGCGAACAGGTCGTCCTGCCTCGTGACATGTGCCATTGGATGCCTGCTCCTCGCTGCCGGGTGTGCTGCCACGGGTGACTGTGCGGCGCCTTCGGGAAGTCAGTCGGTCTCGACGTAAGCGACCAGGGCGAGCGTTCCGAGGGCCGTCGAGACGCACAGATCCGTACGCCGTCCCGGCGGCGCTCGCGGGTCGAGCCGTGTTTCGCGGGGTCGCACATCAGCTCCAGCGAGTACGTGCCGGTCCGCGAGCTGAGGCCATGGCCCCGCAAGGTCCAGGGCGTACACTGGACGGTCCTGCGCCGGTGCGTCCCACATGACAGCCCAGTCGTCCGCTCTCGCCAAGCGCCGGCAGCAGGAGCAGCGGGTCGCCGCCAGCCGAGCCGGCCACCGGCTATGCCAGGTGGATGCCGCTCACTGCGAGGATGTGACGCCCTATCATCCGGCGGCAGTACGCGCAACGGTGTGGACGGTGCTCGCAGGGCTGGATGCGCGTCGGCCGAGGCGGCGGCTCAGAGCGCCGACGGCGGCGCCTCCCGCGGCCTCGCCCAGCTCTCCGGGGCCTACTTCCGCGGCCTGATGACAACGGCGCAGTGGACCTGCACGTCGTCGATCAGGAACGGTTCCGTGTTGTCGTCCCAGTCGTTGACGACGAACGAGAGGGTGACCGTCTGCGCAGTGGGACGGCGCATCGATTCAGGCAGGGACGCTTCCTCGGCCACATACGTCGGGCTCTTATCCTTGTTCGTGTAGTACCGCAGCTGGTGGTTCTGCCCGCTGAAGTCCGACACGTGCACCGTAAGCTCCCGGAACCCGTTCGAGGGCAAGAAGTCGGAACGCATCTGGAAACTCAGCCGGCCGGAGCAGTAGGCCGGCAGGACGAACACCTGCTGCAGCACCTCGTCCTGGTCGGCGCCGTGCCCGCCCAACTCGGCCACGCCGCTGCTGCCGCCGGCCCCGTAGGCGCCCACGTGCCGGATTATCGCACCGCCCCAGGCGGCCCAACCCGTATCGCCGTTCTCGAAGTTGCCGTTGACCAGAACCGGGGCGGGCCCCTCCGCGTGTGCGACGGACCCGGTGCCGGCGAACACCACCGCCGCCAGACCAGCCAGCGCCGCACGGTAATGGTTCTTCACTGATGCTCCGTTCTCGATCTCGTGGTAGTGCACGTGAACGTAAACCCCGCAGCGCATCGCTGTCCGGAGTAAAATCTGCTCCTTCCGGTGAAGTTTCCTCGTGATCTCGGACACTCTGCCGTTCGAGGGCGGGCCGTCGCGTGACGCTGCGGGGTGCGCTGGGGTTCCACGTCTCCCGGGGTGGTGCGGTCCTCTCCTCTCCGGTTCTCGTTGGGGTGGGTGCTGGTGGGTGCTGGTGGGTCAGGTGGCGGCTGAGCGGTCGGTCAGCCGCCGCCAGGCGGTGGTGAACGCGTTCGCCCTGGGCCAATGCCCGGAAGTTAAGCGGAAACGCCGCAGGTCAAATCGATGGGGTTGGGGAGCTTGTAGCTGCCGGGGCTGGTTCGTTCGAGGATGCCGTCGTACCCAACGGCATAGCTCGTTAATACTGCAACCGCATGTGGCGTGACGGTAGGCGTTGTCGCTCGTTGGTCGGACAGTGTGATCAGTCGCTGACGGTTGAGCAGATCGAGTCGTGGTCCGAAGGGATAGCGGGGTTGCATGCCCGGTTCGGGCATCGTTTTGGCAGGTCGGAGCCGCGCGATCGGGCTCTGGACTATCTCAGGGGCCTGCTGGCGCCCTTGGAGAAGAAAAACGGATGGACGCTGGCGGAGCAGGTCGGCCAGCTCCGTCCGGACGGTGTGCAGCGCCTGCTGAACCACTCCGAGTGGGACGAGGACGCGGTCCGCGATGATGTCCGAGACTTCGTGGTGGAGAGCATCGGCGCCAAGGACGGTGTACTCATCGGGGACGACACCGGCTTCCTGAAGAAGGGCACCAGGTCAGCCGGTGTCCAGCGGCAATATTCCGGTACCGCGGGCCGCACCGAGAACTGCCAGATCGGCACCTTCCTGGCCTACGCCTCCGCCAAGGGACGGGCGCTGATCGACCGGGAACTCTATGTCCCGAAGTCCTGGACGGACGACCGCGACCGCTGCCGGAAGGCGGGGATCACCGACGAGGTGCCGTTCGCCACGAAGATCGAGCACCTCAAGTGGATGCTGCAACGCGCCATCGACGCGGCGGTACCGTTCGCCTGGGTCACCGCGGATGAGGCATACGGGCAGGTCGAACACTTCCGCACGTGGCTGGAGGAACGCCGGGTGGCATATGTGCTGGCCACCAAGGTCAACGACACCGTCACCACCGCCGACGGTAGCGATGCCCGTGTGGACGAGCTGATCGCCGCGCTGCCCAAACAGGCGTGGAAGCGGATCTCGGCCGGAGCCGGCGCCCACGGCCAGCGGCTCTACCACTGGGCACGCGTCGCCATCGGGCCCGTCTGGGACGGCGGCTTCGGGCACTGGGTTCTGGCCCGCCGAAGCCTGACCGATCCCACCGAGATCTCCCACTACGTCTGCTACGGACCTGTCACTTCCCGGCTGAAAGACCTGGTCAAGACCGCCGGCGCCCGCTGGCGGGTGGAGGTGCGCCACCCGTAGTGCTCCCCATATCGGGATGGTCTTTCATGGCTCTTGCCTCTCGGTGTCGTTGTGGGGTTCGGGTGGGATCGGGGCCTGCCAGCGGGTTTTTGTGTGATGGCCGCGGGGCAGGTCGCGCAGTGCGCGGAGCCGCTGGATCTCTGCGGCATCCGCTCGGATGATCCGGAATCGCAGGCCGGGGCGCCTTTCCGAGGTGATCCAGCCGCGGTAGATCCAGGAGTAGACGGTGTTGATGGGCAGGTCGAGTTCCGCCGCGAGCGTCTTGGCGGTCCATTGGTGCGTAAGCAGGTCCGGGGCGGGGGTGCGGCGGTGCCCGGGGACGCGGATGCCGTGGCGGATCAACAGGTTGCCGACCTGCTCGGTGGTGAAGCGGGTGGTGCGTTTGGGCGGCCGCAGCCCTTCGGCGTTGAGCTGTGCGGTGATCTGGCCGACGTTCAGCCCCTGACCGGCCAGATCGGTCAGCCGCTGCAGCAGGTGCGGGAAGTACGACAGCTGGTCGTAGCGCAGGACCGGTCGCACCGCCCGGCTGTGGGTCTCGAATCCTCCGGCCCAGGTGATCGTGACGTCGACCAGCTCGCTGTGGCCGACCACCGCGACGGTGATCCTCTCGATCAGCGTGCGCAGGAGCTCCTTGCGTTCGGTCGTCGTGACCTGCGGATCGGCCCACAGCCGGGGAAGATCGGCTGCCAGGGCGTGGACGGCGTCCCGCTCGGCGGCGCTCAAGGTTGCAGGACGGGTCTCGGTGAATCGCTGGTAGTCGGCCTCCAGTCGGGCCTGCTCGGCCAGCGCGGTCTCCCAGTCTTTCTCCAGCTGCCGTACTACCAGGCGGTTTTCCGGTTCTGCCAGGCGGTATTGGCGGGCGCTCGCTCGGCGGCGAGTCTGGCCCGCCCCACCCGCTGGCGCCACAGCGTCTCCAGCACTGCTCGCTCGGCCTCGGCCTGCTCAGCGGCTTTGAGTGACACCTCCACGGCGGCCGGCCGCACTGCGGCCAGGACCTGGTCGACCACGTGGGCGTCCAGGGCCGGGCCGGTGATGGTCTGGCATGGCTGTCCGGTGCCGTAGTTGACCGGGTAGAACGCGCAGGCATACCGGTGGGTGAGCGGGTGGGGTCCGTGCCGGTGGTAGCGGGAGGTCATCTTGTGGCCACCGCAGAGGCCGCAGTGCAGCAGCCCGGCCAGCAGCGCCGATCCGCCGCGCGGGGCGCCGGGGGCGGCGGCCGTGTTCCGGTTGGCCTCAAGGCGGCGCAGGTTCGCGGCGTACTGCTCGGCGCTGATATAGGCCGGCATTCGGTCCGGCAGCAGCACGTGCCAGGAGTCCATTGCGGTCACCACCCGCCCGGTCGAGGGCCGTCCCGGCTTGCGGCGCCGGACATCACTCTGCCGGCGCCCGTAGGCGTAGTATCCCGCGTAGATCGGGTTGTGCAGCATGTTCTGCAGCGTCTCGCGGGTGGGACGGCGCCAGGTCAACTCGCCCTTGTCCGCCCCTGATGCAGAGCGCACCGGCAGCTGCAGGTCGTGGGCGACCAGGTAGCGCAGCACGCCGTTGAGGGTGCCGGTCCTCGCGAACGTGTCGAAAACCAGCCGCACCACCGTGCGGGCCTGCTCGTCGGGTTCAAGCACAACTTCCCCCGACGGGCGGCGCCAGTAGCCGATCGGAGGGCGGATGGCCAGCTCACCGCGTTCGGCCTTGGCCATCTTCCCGCCCTGCATCCGCTGCCGGATCAGATATAGTTCCGCCTCCGACATCGTCCCCTTCAGCCCCAACAACAGCCTGTCGTTGTAGTACGAGGGGTCGTAGACGCCATCGGGGTCGGCCAGCAGTGCACCGGACAGCGAGCACAACTCGATCAACTGGTGCCAGTCGCGGCCGGTGCGGGCCAGCCGGGACATCTCCACCCCCAGCACCAGCCCGACCCGGCCCATGGTCACCTCGGTCACCAGTTTCGCGAAGCCGGGTCGCGTCTCGGCCACCGCCGCAGACTGCCCGAGGTCGTCATCGATCACCTCGATGCGCGAGCGGGCCCAGCCGAGCGCGACCGCCCGTTCGACCAGCGCGTACTGCAGCCGCGTCGATTCGCCGTGCTCAGCGACCTGCTGACGGGTGGATTGCCGGACATACACCACCGCGGCCCGGTCAAGCGCCTCAGCGCGGATCTTGTCCTGGGACCGGCCCCACGGCGGCGGGAAGGTCGCGGTCATCGTGGTCCCCCCGTCGACTGCGAGCCATCGCTGCCCGAGCCGCCCAGGCCGCCAGCAGACGCACCGCCACGATCTTCTGCTCGACCGGCAGTCTTGCCCAGACCGGGGTCAAGGGGGGCAGTCGTCGGGGTCGGACACCGCTCCGCACCCCCTGCCGCATCGCCTCGCCCCCGCAGCCGATCGACCAGCGCGACCAGGCGCAGCAGGGCATCTACCTGGATTATCGCCAACTCCGCCAAGTTCGAACCGTCTTGGGGTGCTTCACCAGTGGCGCACTGAGGACGACTTCCAGGATGCGAAGGAGATCTGCCACCTCGACAAAGGCCAGGTCACCTGCTGGAACTCCTGGCACCGCTGGAGCGTGATCGCCATGGTCACCCACGCCTTCCTCGCCACCGCCGCAGCCCTCGAACGCACAGCCCAGACCACCCGGAACGACCCCGCCGAAGCCGACCTCGTCCCCCTCAGCAGCCACGAACTCCTCCGCCTGCTACGGGCCCTGATCCTGCCACCGCCCCGACGAGACCGCGAACACCTCCTGTGGTGGTCCACCTGGCGCCGCCGCCATCAACATCACGCCCGCCTCTGCCACCGGCGATGGCATGCCTACGCCGACACCACACCATGATCAGAAACCACGCCAGCGGCTATCTACAGCTGCCGTGTTTGACCATTCAGTCGTAGATCGGGGTGCTCGCTGTAGTTCGGGGTGGGATTGGTGGTGGCCGGGCCGCCGTACTCTCGCTTGCCCGGGCTTGGTTGCGGCGCCGGTGGCAGGCCCGGGCGAGGGCCTGGTGGCAGCGTCGCCACCATGACCAGTGCAGGCCGCGCCGGATCCGCTCCGCCTCCGGAATCCGAGGAGTCATCAGCGCCACGAGGCGGGCGATCTCGAAGGCCGTCAGCGTGATCGGGACGATGCCCGCGAAGCCGACGGGGCTGGTGAGGTCAGCCCGCACCCCCTGTGTGGGCCTCGTCGGCTTCCTCGCCCTGGTCACCTCGTTGCTGGTCGGCGGCCTGCACCGCCAGGAACGCGGCGGCCAGCTGGGCCAGGCTCACATGCCGGTACCACCCGTGGAAGTGGCGTACCTCGTAGTCGGCCATGCCCGCCGCGGACTTCGCCAGTTTGATCGCATCCTCCACCCGCCAGCGGGCGCCGGGGACCAGCACCAGCTCCTCCACCGGTACCTCCTCCGGCCCCCAGCCCAGGTAGTAGTCCTTCTCCTGGGGACTCTCGGGGCGGCGCCGGGCCAGCAGCCAGCGAGCGAGGCCGCTTCCGGGCTCGGCGTCCGGGGCGGGGATCCTGCGCACCCACCACTGCCAGGTCCGCGACTCCAGCTGGGAGGGGCCGGCGGGCAGGTCGACCCACTCATCCTCGACTGCGTACCGCTCCACGAGTCGGGCCAGATGGCGCCAACCGGGGCGGGGCAGCACGCTCTGGTTGGCCTGGACATTGACCACGTACGGCAGTCCGTGCTCTTCAAGGGTGCGGCGGAAGGTGCCGTCGCGTCCGTAGACCTCGTCCGCGGCCACCCACACCCGCCCGGCCGGCAGGTCCGGCAGGATCCGGGCGATCATCCGCTCGGCCAGGCGTGGCTTGACCGCGAAGCCGACCTCGTCGGGAATTTTGGCCACGCGGCAGCGGGGCCGGTCCTCCGTCCACTCCCGCGGGAGGTACAGCTCCCGATCGATCAACGCCTGCCCCGCGCCGGTGGCCCACGCTGCCATCACCCCGATCTGACAGGGGAAGACCCCGCCCAGCGCACCGGAGTACTGCCTCGCCACCCCGGCCGAGGCCCGGCCCCGCTTGGCGAACCCGGTCTCGTCGACCACCAGCACCCCTGCCCCACCCGGACCGGCCCCGACCCCGCCGTCCTCCAGCCCCGCTACCACATAGCGGCGGGTGAAGTCCCGCAGCTGGTCCGCATCCCACACGGCACGGTCCAGCAGGTGCTGCTGTCCCCAGGGGGAGGGTTCACCGATGTACTCGGAGATCTGCCAGCCGTTCTTGCGCGACAGCGGGGCCAGCAGGCCACGGACGCACGCGGCGGCCCGGCCCCACAAATCCACGCGCGGGAAGATCCCGTTGACCTCTAGCAACAGGTCCTCAAGCCGATCGGCGACGCCTTCGGCGCACTCCCGGTCCGTGACGACCGGCGGGATGTCCAGTAACTCCGCCTTCATAAAGGGCAGTTACCCGCCACAGGGGATCGACGAACTACAGCGAGCACCCCGATCTACGACTGAATGGTTTGAGGAAGGTGTAGTTCCGGGCCAGTGTTCAGGGCCTGTCCCCGCCCCGGCGTGCGTTCCTGGTAACGGGAGGGTGCGAAGCCCGGGGGAAAAGCCCAAGGATTCCCGTTCCATCCGGGAGTTACAGGCAAGGGGAATGAGTGGACGGGTGAATGCGAATGAACCCTTGGCTATGCCTCGTAACTTCGACCCCCGTCGATGGGATGTTCCAGCGGGGTACAGGACTGGCCGCTGAGAAGCGGCAGGCGCCGGCTGGAGAGAAGCAGTCAGCCGGGAGAACACCGCCGTCCCGGGGTAGAGAGGGCACCCACCCCACTCGCATCTCGCTCATGCAGAACGTGGAAACCCCGCAAGGGTCCCGGTCAGGGCCCCGGCGTGTGCCTGGCTCATCCCGGTTTGAGTTTGTTGATCGCGGTGGCGGGCCCCGGAAGCGGGTGAACACGGCACCTGTGGATCATGGAGTTTCTACGCTGCAAGATCCACGAAGGTGCCGTGTTCGTTCCTCCATCATCCCCTGTCACTGCTCCCCTCTCTTCTCCGCCCCGCCTGGAGGCCCTCGCCTCAGGTGCCGTGCGGGACCAAGTCCGCAGCCTGGTCGCCGGGTTCGAGTCGGTCACCGACCCCCGAGGAGCCTGCGGGGTGCGCTACCGGCTCTCCTCCCTGCTGGCCCTGGTGGTCTGCGCGATGACACCGGCGGGCCACGACTCCATCACCGCGGCAGCGGAGTGGTGCCAACGTGCCACCCCCGAGGAACTGGCCGCCTTCGGCCTGCCCTACCACCCGCTCCTCGGCTGCTACCGGGTCCCAAGCGAGAAAACCCTGCGCACCGTCCTGGGGCGTCTGGATCCCGGCGAGATCAGCGCGGCCGGCTACGACCACCTCCGGCCTGTGCTGTCCGCCCAGCCCCACCCGACACCGCTCATGCCCAACGGCGGCATCGAACGCGAACAGCGCCGCGCGCACCGGTCCGCCGTCCTCGCCGAACCGGTGCGCTCCCGACGCCGGGCCCTCGCAGTAGACGGCAAGTGCCTGCGCGGCGCACGCCGCCCAGACGGCAGCCGGGTCTTCGTCCTCTCCGCCGTCCGGCACGGCGACGGCACCACCCTCGCCTCCCGCGAGATCAGCGCGAAGACCAACGAAATACCGGAGTTCCAACCCTTGCTCGACCAGATCGACGACGCCGACCTCGCCGGGGCCGTCGTCACCGCCGACGCCCTCCACGCCCAACGTGACCACGCCACCTACCTGCACAAACGCGGCGCCCACTACCTGCTGACCATCAAGAACAACCAGCGGGGCCAGGCCCGTCAACTCCATGCCCTGCCCTGGAAGGACATCCCCGTGATCCACCGCGACGACGCGCGAGGGCACGGCCGCCACGAGCAGCGGATCGTCCAGGTCGTCACCGTCGCGGGCCTGCTCTTTCCGTACGCGGCCCAGGTCCTGCGTATCAAGCGCCGTCGCCGTCTGTACAGCGCGAAGAAGTGGTCCAGCGAGACCGTCTACGCCATCACCGACCTGCCCGCCGAAGAGGCGAACGCAACCGAGATCGCTTCATGGGCTCGCGGGCACTGGACGGTGGAAAACACCGTCCACTGGGTCCGCGATGTTGTCTTCGACGAGGACAAGTCCCAGGTCAGAACCCGCAACGCGCCCGCCGTACTCGCGGCCGTCCGTGACCTGATCCGCAGCGCGCTCAAGCTCGCCGGATACGTCAACACCGCCGCCGGACGCCGAGCCCATACCGACCGCCCCCGCGTCCTCACTCTCTACGGCATCACATGATCAAACCGGACGAGCCGGGCAAACGCCGGGGCCCTGCCAGTTCCCCCTAATACTCCAGTGCGGTTTCGTGATCTATCCAGCAGGTTCGTCGGCGGAACGTCGTCGGTAGTGGCTGTGTCGGGCTGTTGCCTGGTGGCGTCTGCGCCAGATTGACCATTGCAGCAGCCTGGCAGCGGTCGCGGTCGGCGGGCTGAGGAGGACGGTGAACAGGTGGCGGATCTCCGGGACGGTCAAGGAGATGGCTTCGCTGTCGCGGGCTGGGCGGTGCGGACGGGTGGACCGTTTCGGTGCCGTGCTGGCGGCGACGGCGGTCAGGAAGGCCAAGGCGAGCATGGCGAGCGTGATGTGGCGATGCCATGAGGTCCAGTTGCGGACTTGGTAGTGGTCGAGTCCGACCTGGCCCTTGGCGGCCTGGAAGCACTCCTCGACGCTCCAGCGGACACCGGCGACGCGGACCAGCTCCGCAAGGGTGACTGGGATGGGTGACCAGCACAGGTAGAAGGCGAGTTCACCGGTCGTGCGGTTGCGGCGGATCAGCAGGTGGCGGTGGTTGCCGCTGCCGATGTGGACCCAGGCCCAGTCGTGGTAGCGCGGGCCTTTCGCGCCGTTGCCCGCGCTGTGCCGCTGCCAGGCCGCGGCGGGCAACCGTCCGGCGACGGTGTCCGCGCGGACGGCGGTGCGGCCTGAGTTGATCAGCACCCGCGTCGAGCAGGCGACGGCCATCACGTATCCGGTTCCGCGTGCTTCCAGGGCGGCGCGGAGCTGTGGGTCCTGCCCGTAGGCTTCGTCGCCGGTCACCCATGGCGCCTCCACCCCGGCGTCCAACGCGGCGGCGATCATCTCCCAGGCCAGGCTGGGCTTGGTCGCGAACCGGACCTCGTCGGGTATGCCAGCCGCCTGGCGGCGCCCGGGATCGGAGCACCAGGACTGCTCGGGCAGGTAGAGCCGGCGGTCGACCAGTGCCCGTCCCCGGCCGGTGGCGTAAGCGAGGAAGACCCCGACCTGGGAGTTCTCGATGCGCCCGGCGGTGCCGGTGTACTGCCGCTGAACGCCCGCCGAAGCCCGGCCCTTGTCAAGCCCCGGGTTTCGTGGAGTGTGAGTTAGCTGGTTTTCTGGAGTGACGCAGGGGGTTCAGCTGCGGAGTAGGCAGCCTCGTGCTCGGCCGGGGTGATGTGGCCGAGCTCGCCGTGGAGGCGGCGCTGGTTGAACCAGTCGATGTACTCGGCGACGGCGATCTCGATGTCGTTGATGCCGGTCCACGGTCCCTTGTTGCGGATCAGTTCGGCCTTGAAGAGGCTGTTGAACGCCTCGGCCAGGGCATTGTCATACGAATCGCCTCGTGAGCCGACCGAAGCCACAGCAGCCTCTTCCGCGAGGCGTTCGGTGTAGCGGATAGCACGGTATTGAACGCCGCGGTCCGAGTGATGCGTGAGACCAGTGAGGTCGGCGCCGGTGTGCCGGCGGCGCCAGATCGCCATCTCCAGCGCGTCGAGGGCGAGGTCGGTGTAAAGGGTGGTAGCGACCTGCCAGCCGACGACCATGCGGGAGAAGACGTCGATGACGAAGGCGGCGTAGACCCAGCCGGAGAAGGTTCTGATGTAGGTGATGTCGGCAACCCACAGCTGGTTCGGTGCAGTTGCGGTGAACTGCCTCTCGACCAGGTCGGCGGGCCGGTCGGTCTCGGGAGCGGGCCGGGTGGTGCGCGGGCTCTTGGCCCGGATCACTCCGCGAAGTCCTGCCGCCCGCATGAGACGTTCGACGGTGCAGCGGGCCACCTTGTGTCCCTCGCGGACCAGAGCGGCATGGACCTTGCGGGCCCCGTAGACCCCGTAGTTGTCGGTGTGGATCCGGCGTATCTCCTCGGTGAGCTCCGCATCGCGCAGGCTGCGGGCCGACGGCGGACGGCCCTGAGCGGCGTAGTAGGTGCTCGGCGCGATCGGCGCGTCCGTCTCGGCGAGGACGTCACAGATCGGCTGGACGCCGAACGTCTCCTTGTACTGGTCGATGTAGGCGACCTTCATCGCAGTGGACGGTCCAGCTCCGCGGCGAAGAAAGCCGAGGCGGACTTCAGTATCGCGTTCGCCCGTCGCAGTTCCTTCACCTCCCGCTCCAGTTCCGCGATCCGGGCGGCCTCTGTGCCCGTGGTCCCTGGCACGACGCCCTCGTCGGCCTCGGCCCGCTTGACCCACCCCCGCAGAGCCTCGGGGTGCACGTCCAGCTGGTCGGCGATGCGCTTGATCGCCCCGGCCCTGCCGACCGGGTCCTTGCGGGCCTCGACCGCCAGACGCGTCGCGCGTTCACGCAGTTCGTCGGGGTACTTACGGGGAGCAGCCATGATCGGCATCCTTCCGGGTCTTCGATGTCTCCATCAAACCCGGGGCGATTCACCTTCTTCACGAAACCGGTCTCGTCCACGATCAGCACCGCGCCGTCGGCGCCGAGGTGTTCGACAGCGTATGCGCGGACATCGTCGCGGACTGCGTCGGCGTCCCAGCGTGCGTAGCGCAGCAGCCGCTGCATCGGCCCCGGCCGCGCATGACCGGCCTGTTCGGCCAGCCGCCAGCAGTTCTTCCGCTCGACACACGACAGCAGCCCGAACAGATAGGCGCGGGCACTCGCCCGGGGCTCAACTCGGCCGAAGCGGCCCGCGATCCGGGCCATGGCCTGGTCGAACATCTCCCGCCAACGGGCAGGGTCTACCCTATGGTCCGCGGCCACCGCACGATCTTCGTTTGTCCACACACCAACCGATGATCACGCGGTGGCCGTACCCGTTCCCAGCCGGGTCCGCAGCAAGATCGCGAAACCAGACTGGAGTACTAACCGAGGATTCTCTGAAAGATGGCTACTCCACCGCCACGTGCAACCCATCCGTCGAAAGGCGCCTCGCGACAAGGAACCCCACGGAACGCACACGCTTCAGCCCCGCTCGTGGGCAGTGAAGTCGCTGGCCACACAGATCAATCTGGGCTGGCCCCAGAGCACCTGACCGCAGCCGTCGCCCCGAGCCTGCCATCATCCAGGCGCTCGAAATCGACCCGGTGGTCCATGGGCCAGCTCAGGAAAAAAACCGTGGCCCCTCAGTGTCGTGGCGGACGACAGATCTAGTGAAGCTTCCCCTGAAAATCAGGAAAATGGGTTCAACTACTCGATGTACTCCTCCATGAGTCGTGCCAGGTGCAGCAAGTAGGGCAGCCGGGTGTGCGCTTTGGTGTGCATGTGGCAGCGGCGCAGCCCGTTCACGTAGGCAGCGAGATCGACGGCCTTGTCAGCGGGCTGCTTGAAGGACACGTGGATCTCCAGCGACGTGGGGTTGGCCCCGTGGCGAGTGAGGTCGCCGTCGTCCCCGAAGTACTTCGAGACGGACTTGGCCAGCTGATGAGTGTCCGGGCGAGGGTTGACGGCCAGATAGGTGCGATCGTTCCAAGGGATCAACCCGGAGTACCGCCCCCATTCGTAGGGGAGAACATCGTCGTTGCTCTCTGTCTCCGGATCGTCCAGCGGGTTCATTCCGAAGGCGAGGGGGATCTCGTCGGAGTCATCGTTGATACGGACGATACGCAAGCCAGGCAGGGTAGCTGGGGTGCGCCGAGTGGCGGGATCGACCGCGCTGCAGTCGATGCCCGGTGGAACCATCGCGTCAGGGCAGATGTAGTCGTTCTGCAGCCACGGCCAGATTTCCGAGTTGCGCAGCGTCTGAGCGCGTACCACCAAGAGCCGTTCGGCGCTGCTGTCCAGGGCGAGAGCGTGAGTGAGAAAGGCGGCGAGGGACGCACGGTCCCGGGCCCGGATACGCCCACGGCCTTCGACCAAGGCGCGGGGCAGGTCGACCAGGGGCATGGGGGCTTCGTGCGGATGGCTGGTGGTGGGGGCGAGTTGGGCGGTTGTGGTGCCTTCCGTGGTCGCGCGCAGCAGGACAGGGACGAGGCCGCCACGTGCGCGTGCCAGGTGCATGGCGGTGAGCTCGAAGGGGCCAACGATGTTCCGTGGGCGGGGCAGCAGAGGCAGGTGTCCTACGGACCGGAGGATGTCGCGTACCGCGGAAGCGGCGCGTTCGACATCGTCGCAACGGATCTGGGAGTCCTGGAAGGGCTTGGCTCCGTCCTTCTTAGCGTCTGGTTTGGCGGTACGGGTCACGGGGTGCAGGCACTGCACGTGACGTCGCAACGTCGGCAGGACCTTCTTGAGCAGAGCTTTCGGGTCGTCCTGATGCGCAGCCGTGAAGGAGACGGGCTTGCCGATTTCCATGAGTGAGCCGGTCAGCTGGCCGTCGTCCGGGAGTGCCTCGCGCAGGGCGCGGGTCCGCTCTTCGTGGTGGCGGCGCCGGGTCTCGCTGCGTTCTTCCGGTGTGCTCTCGGTCGGCCAGGGCATGCCGGAGACCAGGGTGCCAGGGTTGAACAGACTCAGTTGGATCTCGGTGTCACCGCGGTAGGTGTGAACTTCGCGTCCGGCTTCGTTCCGCTTATCGGCGTGGGTGTAGCCAAGCAGCCCGGTCAGGGCCAGGTGTACGGCCTCATAGGTGCGGGGGGCGGTGTGCCCCAGCTCGAGGCGGTGCATCGCGCCCGGAACGGCGGCTTCGAGGCGGGGTGCGCGACGCTGCGGGATCTTGCCAATGGAGTCGACAGGCTCAAGGTGCAGACCGGACAGCACTTCTTTCAGCTGCTCGAACAGAAGCAAATGGTCGATCGGCTGCAGACCCGTCTCGGCAGGGTGGCCGTCGGCCTTGCGTCCCGTTTCGGCATCTGGTTCGTCCAGGAGGTACGTGTAGCCAGTGCTGTGCAGCAGTAGTGCGACGGGATCCTTCGAGCTGTTCTCATCACGGCCCAGCCCGTTGTGAGCGCGGGGGTTGGCGCGGACGGCATTCGGATCTGGGTACAGGTGCGGAGTGGGCAGGGAGGGGACAATGCGGGCGATGCCGGGGGTCCAGCGCCAGCCCATGTCGTCCCCGCGGCCGGTGACCAGGACAGGTGCCCGGAGGAACTGTGCCCTCTCAATGCCACTGAGCACCCCGTCGGGAGTGTAGAGAAGGACGGTGGCGCTCGGTGGCTTGTCCGGGTTGCGGCGCGGGATGTAGACGGGTGTGGTGCCACCGAAGCGGGTGATGTGCGGGGTGACGCGGATGATGAGCCGATCATCGTGCGGCATTGTCCTGACGCGGAATTTGGTCTGGTGAGTCCACAGTCCGTACGCGCCGTCGTCGTCGGTGAGTTCGCGGGCCGGCCAGAGGTAGACACTGCGTTCGCCGCGCTCTCCGATCGGGCCGAGGACTGCGGTCTCGTTCTGCTTCTGCCCGGGAAGCTTCCATTTGTTGTCGATCCACTGGGTAGCGAGGTAGGACGCGAGGAGCTGGTAGACGTGCGTACGGGGCCGTGCTGTGCCGTTGGGAGCCTTGCCGTGGCCCAGCAGGTCGAGCGTGGTCGAAGTCCATTCCAGTGGGAACGCGGCTTTGACAAGGGAGAACCAGTCGACGTCGCTTTGGTGGGGCGCGACCTCGGTGGCAATCCACGCTTCCAGGGCAAGCTGCAGGGGCAGTTCGTTCTCGGGCGGGTGTACTGCGTGTAGCCAGGTGTCAGCCTCGAGGTCGCTGCCGACGGCGAGTACGCCCGAGCCTACGCACTCCACCAATTCGCGCAGCCCTCGCGTCGGCAAATAGGGAGAACGGTTCTTGGGCTTGCTGCTCCAGGCCCGCTGAAGGCGGGGCAGGAGCGAGCGGGGGAAGGGGGCCGTCTGGAGTGCAAGTGGGAGTGCTTTGTCCGGGACGGCAGTGAAGGCGGGAGTCAGGATGTTCCCGTAACGAGGTGGTGCGGGCTTCTTGGTGCCGGAGTCACTGTCGGTTTCGGTCACGGTCGTGTCATCCCCAGTCGATGTTCTCAAGAAGGTTGGCGAGCAGTCCCCACACGGCTGTGTGGATCGCGTGCTTGACTCGCGCCTGGGCATCGGCGCCAGGTCCCGGCTCGCCAAGGAGTTCGCGCATCAGTGCCCGGCCGGCGATCAGGACGCTGGTGCGGTCCGTGTCGAGGGCGGAGTCGCGCGGGTCGGCGGCGCGGGGGGCGAATGCTGCGTCGAGCAGGTAGACGCGGACGGGCACGTTGCCGCGGATTCCGCGGCCGGTGGTCTGGTAGAAGGAGTGGAACTGGTCTGCAACGAAGGCCCGGCGCAGGTCTTCGGTGGGCAGAGTGCGGAAGGTCAGCGGGCGGTCCATCATTCCGCCCCAAGTCGCGTGGGCCTTACGGATGAGTGCACGGACTTCCTGGGTGGGGTTGGTGTCGGGTACGTCGCAGCGGACGGGATCGAGCAGTCTGGCCATGGCCTGCGAGTTCAGTACCGCCAGAGGAAAGGACAGGTCGTCCGGTGGCGGGTGGAGGCGCGCCAGATAGAAGATGGGGTAGATCGCAGCGACGCCACGGGCGTTGAGCATGTTGTGCGCGCGGCCTACAGATCCTTCGGCTGCTACCATCACGGTCGCCTGAGTTGTGGGGAATTCCGCGATGCGGCGGTGCGCGAGGCCGTATGGCCCCGGAGGCTGGCTGTCGGGGACTACGTGGCAGGCCGTCACGGTGGTGCGGGTGTTCATGTAGTGGGCGCTGGTCTCTGCGTCCTGTGCGCTGAGGACCACGAAGAGGGCCCGGCGCCGGTCCTCGTCCGCGCTCTGGAGCGCCTGTTCCAGCAGCGACATGGTGGCGCCTGGGTCTGGGGTGCACACGGCGTCGGTCATGGTCCGCACCGCGTTCTGCCGCGCCTGGCGGCCCCCGGCCCCCGAGACGTACACGCCCCGTTCGTGGCCGGGCCGCCTCCGTGGTCGGAAGAGCAACCTGCTGGCGCGCAGCGCATCCGCGCATTCCGTGGGCTCGCGCAGAATCAGCGACGGCAGGATGTCGATGTGGTATCGCGCGGAGTACGGGTCGTAGCTGGTCGCGGAGGTGAGCAGAACATGCGGGCCCTCCACGCCTTCACAAGCCAACATGTCGTGCAGGTGATAGAGCAACCAGCGGCCCACACCGCGCAACCACAGCACGTCCAGGGAGCCGCCGCTACTCTTCCGGCTGGGTGTCCACTGCAGCGCCATCATGTTGCCCATGGGCAACTCCGGGACGAGGGCCCGCAGCTCGGGGTGGGGCTGATGGGCAAGGACGCTGCCGCCCATGGACAGCGGCATCACCTCTCGGAGGGTCTCCTGCATGGCTGACAGCTCGAAGTACGACGTGGTCACGCGGGCGGCCCAGATGCCGGCGATCAGCAAGCGTGCCAGTTCTGCTCGGCGGGCGAGCATCCGGTCCGGGACCCTGGGCGGTTCATGCTGCGTCAGCCACTCTTCGGCTACCTCTTGAGCCGTGCGCTGGACGGCGTAGCCGGCGGTCATGGAGTCGATCAACTCAGCGATGTGGCCCGGAGGTGCGTCGAACGGCGCGTTGGTCAGCTCGGCGAAGAAGGCGTCGAAGTACTGCTCGGCCGCCTCCCATTGTTCCGAATCCTCCCCACGCTCGGCGTGGTCCTCGATTCCGTGCAGAAGGCGAGCCAGACGAGTCAGCAATGTGTGTCCGCTAAACGGGCCGTCGTCCACGGTCTCGGCCAGGGCCTCCTTGGCTGCTTCTCTCGCCTCTGCCGTCTCGCCGGCTGGCAGCATCAGCAGGGGTAGAAGTCCGGCCAGCGCCTGCGAGTGGTACGTCGCGTACCGCTGAAATCGCTGCCCATGCTTATGGGCCACGGGCCGGTACCAGGTTGTCGCGAGACCTTCGTGCCAGGCCACCGCGATCCGGCTGCTCCAGCCATCCGGCTGAGTCAGCGGCTCATGGTGCAGGAACTTCGTGTCGAACTGGCTCATGACCTGGTCGGCCTCGTCGACGACCAGCAGGTCCAGCTCATGCTGAACGGCGGTGATCCAACGGGCTGTGTACGCCGCGGGCTCGGCAGCGCTGGCCAGGAGTGCGGCAGGCGTGGTAACCCACACCTGCGCGTCGGGCACGCCACGCGCGGCGTTCTGGAACGGGCATACCGGCAGCAGGGGACAGTCCACCCGCTCCTTGCGCTTCGTCGCCCCGACGACACGGAGTTCGTTCCGACAGGGACGGTCTTCCGGCGACAGGGGCTCGGCGACCGGGCCCGAGGGTTCGAGGAGCATCTCCAGGGGACACAGGTCCGTTGTGAACGACGCGGTCGCATCCACCTGTGACGGCAGCGGCGCCACATCTTCCCCGTCACCGACGTACAGCAAGTCGTCCCAGTACCGCGCCAGATGCTCGTCGCGCGTGGAGCGGCCGATGAGCGGTACGGCCCGGATACCGAGGGCCCGGAAGAAGCGAACCTTCGCCAGGGCGTTGCCAACCGACGAGACGAGGTAACCGATCTTGAGGCCGCGATCGGCCGCGATCTTCACGAGGATGTCGTTGAAGGTGGTCTTTCCGGAGTTCATCAGACCGACGACCTGAGCCACACCGTCGATTCCGAACACCCCGAGTCCGTCACGGAGTTCGCCCGCCTCGGCGTCGACTCTCGCGAAGACCATGTTCTCCAGTCGGCCGGAGAAGTTCTCGTCGCAGTACCGCGGATCGCCTTCGAGTAGACGGTCCATCTCCTTGGCGGCCTGCTTGAGGTCGTCGTCGGTCACGTTCGGGAACGGCACCCGTGTGCGCCGTTCCTTGGGCTGCAGGAGCGACATCGTCGTCGGCAGGGCAACCCAGTCTGGAACGCGCAGGCGTTCCTTCTTGCCGTCGTGACGCCGGAACCAGAGAACTGCGCCCGCCGGAGCCGGTTCGCGCACCGTGCTCACCTCGTAGGGCACGGGATCGTGCAGCGCGGCCCGGTATGCCTCAGCCCTATCAGGAAGCACTGCGCTGCCCCGCGCACGGAAGACACTGCCATGCACCACTCTGCGGGCTTCTGGGTCTTCCAGCTCGAACATCCGCAGATGGGGTGGGAGTTTGCAGTACTCGTTAAGGCGGACCTTCCAGTCCCCGCCTCGGGCCGTGGGACCCATGCGGCGACGGAGGTTGCGCACCATCGGGTCGGTGGCCGGGCCCGCGCTCAGATAGCCGTCCAGCACCTTGCGCAGCACCGTGGCCGACTGCCCCGGCATGTACTCGGTCAGGAAGTACAGGCCCAGCTCCACACGGAAAAACACGCGGAGATCGAGCGGCTGCATCAGCGGCTCCAGGCCCGTGGCCTTGGCCTCCTTCTCAAGCCGGTCGCTCCACGCCGAGATATCCCGAGCCATTCAGCCGCGCTCCGACGCACGCCGAAGAACCGCAGCGATGAAGTCCCTCTCACCGACGACCTCAACGCCGTGTACCCGGCCGTCCATGGCGCCTTCCAGGTCGGCGACGTAATCCCGCGTATCGAACCGATGCTGGGCGAGCACCAGGAAGCGGCGGCGCGCGTCAGCCCGCCGGTCCCAGCGGAAGTTCCGCCCCAGCAGCGCGGCGCTTGCGTGATCCTTCACATCGGCGGCCCACCACTCGCCCTCTCCGATGCGGCCGGTGCCGTCCCAGTCGATCGCCAAGTCCACAGCGTCCATGCACCACCACGGGTACACGAGCTTCCCCAGCGCAGGCCGTACCGCATCGAAGACTCGGCGCTCTGCCAAGCCCGGATCATGGAAGAAGCGGCGAACGGCCTGGCGCTGTACATACAGCTCGGACATCGTCTCCACGGTCCGCCGTGCAGCCTTGCCAACGCACCCCGGAGTGCCACAGAGCACATGCTTGTCCGGCAGCAGTGGGTTGTCGCATCCGTCGCACACGTCCAGCGCCGTCGGCCCTGGGGCTGGACGATGCTGATAGGCGTGCAGAAACCACTCCTTCACCCACGGCTGGCCGTGGGAATTCTTCGCCGGAAAGCGTCGAATCAGAGCCGCGAGATCCAGATCGGAGGCAACCGCATTGTCGATCAGGAAGCCGCGCAGCCCCACATAGTTCTCCTGCACCTTGGCTTCGTTGCCGGCGTTGCGATCAGCCGTGGACATGAGGAGCTCGAAGGAACGGTTCTCAACCAGTTCGGCCTCGGGATCCTTGGCCATGGCCAACCGAGCGGCCTCGTCGGCGAACGCCGAGGGGCGGCCGTCCTCCACGAGCCGGAGCCCCCTGTCGCTCTCGCTAATCCCCAGGACTAGCGGCCACTGCCCGAGCGGCCGCGTGCACCAGGCGAAAACGTCCATGTGGGTGGGCAGCTGAGCCATCCCGCTCTCCAGGGCCCGCCACCACAGACGGTTCAGACCGGCGTTCCATGCCGAGGGCAGGCCCACGCTCCCCACGCCGAGCAATGGAGTACTCCACAGCGCTCCGTGCTGGTCCATCTGGATGCGCGCGAGCCCAGCCGCCAGCAGTTGCACGGTCATGTAATCGTCCGACAGGTCAGAAGACACCTGCGCCAGGCGCGCCGACCGCGATGCGTCCGTCCCGACGTCCCCAAAGAGCACGTTCTGTCCCCTCGATGGCCATTCTCGCGACGGATAGTAACCACACGTGATCAACAGGTCCGCCAACGTGACACGGAGTTAGAACCCCGTGTCGCCATGTCAGGCTTAGGGTGACCACGCCACCAGCGGAGCGAGCCTGTCACCCGATCGATGCCAGCCGCCTCTTAGCTGCGTTGACGCAGTTATGGCATACGCACCTCGACATTCATCCTGGCTACCTGGCCGAACACAGCGGTTGGTTGTCGCGGAGGTAGTAGAGCTCGTTTGTCAGCAGCACCGCCCACCGGTCCTTCGTGGGAGAGATCCACATGCCGAAGCGGCCCGTGCCGGGGCTGTGGTGTGGTCGAGACCTACGTCCGCAACGCGTTCCGCGAGCTGGCGTTCAACTGAGGCACCCGGCCGGCTTCGTCCGGGAGATGAAACTACCTCGCCCGGGCGCCTGCGGCCCCAGCATGGTCGGCGTCCGGACGCAACAGAAGCCTGCGGGCCGTGCCTGGGATCGCTTTTCATCGCCTGACCATTGGGCCTTGCCCCTGGCCGATCAGCAGCCCCATTGTCAGTGCCCTCGTACACAATCAACTCATGTGGGAAAACTCTCCGTTCCCCATGCCGGACGGTGCAAGGATCACCGACCGCCAGGGAGACCAGTACAAGGTGAGCGTCAGCATTCCGTCCGACGCGGATGGGTTCTTCGGGCGCCAGTGCCCGGAGTGCTCGATGCTCTTCCGCGTCCACGGCGACGACTACGCGGCCCTACCCGATGAGCTTCGGCTCTGGTGCGTGTATTGCGGCCACAACGCGGACCACGGGGACTTCTGGACCGACCAGCAACGCGAGCGAGCCATGGAAGCGGCGCGAGCTCTGGGTGCGCAGATCGTGCATCAGGGTCTCACGAGAACGCTCCGCAAGACGCGGAACTCCTCACGTCGTGGCCACGTCTCGGTGTCGTTCCGTAGCCGCCCCCGGTATCCCCGCCCCCTGCCCGAGATCGACGAAGAGCGGCTCGCGCGTACGCGGACGTGCGCGGGATGCGAGATCCGCTACGGAGTCTTCGGCGAGCACCGCTACTGCCCCTCGTGCGGTCGGCTGCCGGCGGCCATCGTCGCCTTCGACGCCCTGCAGGCGGAGACCGCCCGTCTCGACGCACTGGCCTCGCTGCCCGACGAAATCCAGGCCGCACTGCGCGAGCAAGGCGTGTTCACCCGCAGTTGGGTCGACACGATCGAGAACGTCGTGGGTGTCGTAGAGGCACTCGGCTCCTCGGTGTTCCATGAGCACGTCACGGACGCGGAAGAGCGGCTGCGTGGCAAGGGGAGCATCTTCCAACGGCTGGACGACATGGCAGACCTCCTTGTCTCGGCTGGCTTCCCTGACGTACGCGGTCCGGTGGGGTCGTCCGCCTGGCAGCGGCTGCTCCGGACCTGGGCGGCTCGCCATGTCTTCACCCACAACGACGGTGTCGTCGACGAGAAGTACCTGCGCCGGGTGCCCGCTTCCAGAACCTCTGTCGGCCAACGGCTCGTGATCTCGGATGCCGACTGCAGGGAGGCGGTCGGCGATGCCACCGCGCTGTGTCGAGCGCTCGTGGACATCAGACCCCGGTAGGCCCGACCTTCTCTCGCGGAGCGGTTCTTGTCGCCAGGATGGCTGCCGCGAAGGAGCTTCCGCTCAGGGCGAGGAACAGTCCGGCATAACCGCCGAGCGCGCCGGCGAGGGCGGCTCCGGCCCAAGGGGGTGAGGGCGGCGGCGACGCGGCCGGGGCTGTGAGGAGGCGGAGAGACGGCCGTAGTGGGTGGTCCCCCAGCGGTCGATGAGGGCGGTGGCCTGGAGGAGGGTGCGGTTGCCCGTACGACTCCTACGAGGACGGAGAGCACGACGAGGAGTGGGATCGGGCCCTGGACCAGTGCGAGGGTCGTGGTGGTGCCGCCGAGGGCGATCAGGGCGGCGGTTCGGGTGGTGACGGTGTGCAGGTGGCGAGGGTGGCCTAGAGGGTGCGGCCGAGGGCCTGGCAGGCGCCGCCGAGGCCGAGTGCCCACGCGGCTGTGGTCGGGCTCGCGCCGCGCTGTTCGAGGAGCGGTACGAGCCCGATGACGGCGGCGTACATGGCGAAGCCGGAGAGGGTGAATGTGGTGGCGAGCAGGACGAAGGGCCGGCTGCCTGCTGGTCGGGGCCATCGGCTCCGGCGTGGGGTTGGCAACGCTCTTGGCCCTGCTGCTCAACGCAAGCCCTGAGCAGACCTACGCCAGCGCCAGGTCGTTCAATGCGCCCTGAAGCGCCGCCCCGGTCACCGGTGCCGCCTCAGCGACCTTCCGGAGGTCTTCACCGGTCAAGTATCGGTAGCTCTGCGGCGGATGGAACGATCCGGAGGCTCGCAGCGCGGCCAGGGGTACCGGGGTCTCGAAGGTGATCGGTTCTTCGAGTGACAGACCGCTGGCCTGCGTAGCTCCACTCATGTACTCGTCATACTCACGCCGACTGATCCCGGCGGACGTGCGGCTCGCGGACCAGACCTCCCGAGGGGAGGCCACTTGGACCGAGACGATCCGCGCCATGCCCACGATGGCCATCGTGGGCGCGGTCGCGTACAGGAGCACGGGAGTCCCCGGTGGGGCGGCGACGCGCTGCCGGCGGACCTCGACCGTCTTGGTCCCAGCCAGGATCGCCGTGGCAAACCGAGGGTGGACGGACAGCAGCATCGCGCGCTCCGGATCACTCACGTCTTTCGGTGCCCCTCTTCGTACATGGCCTGGAACAGCGCGTTGCTGATCTTCGACAGCTGCATCGGCGGTACCCACCGTAGCCCCAGCCCCTTGGCCAACGCGATCACTCGTGCATGCGTCACCTGTACGGGAAAGATCTCCGTGTCCGAAAACCTCAACGCCATGGCCTTGCCCGACACATCGGCTGCGGCACGCACTTCGGCGTGACCATATACGCCCAGGTGTTCGAATCGCGAGAAGAGGGTGTCAGGGTCATCGATGACCACCTCGTCGAGGCGCGAGCAACCGATGACCATCTTGCCCTGCTGCCCGGAAGTCCCCTCGCTGACGTACCACAGGATCCGGGCGGGAACGCTCTCTCCCCGGTGCCCGGACGAGCGGTAGTAGACGTGCTCGCGGCTGATGCCCAGTACGTCGTCCCGGGGAACGAGCATGGCCGGAACGTCGAAGAGCTCCGTGGACCAGCGCGGCTTGATGGGCGCGATGAAGGAGGGCAGGGCCGTGTCGATCAGTTTGGCCGGCCACCACACCCGCTCGGCCATGCTCGCGATCTCGGGCGACACGCGATCATCTAGCCGTGGTGTCGACCGCGTCATGCGTCCCGCGATCTCCGCGGCCTTCGCCGAGACGGCTTCGGCAGGTCCGCAGACGTCGACCAAGAGTGCGGTGAAGCCTCTCTCGTCCTCGGTGAAGCCGTCGGTGCCGGCAGCCGCCATCGCCGTCGGCGACAGGAACGGATCGGTGATACGGACCGCCTGCGCCCCTCGCTCTCGGCCGAGCCGCTTGAGCATGAACAGCAGTTGCCGTGCAAGTGTCTCCTCCAGCGGGTGCGATGCCGTGCGGAGGAACGCGACGTTCAGGGTGCGGCCGTCCATGGCCCAGACGTAGAGGGCTACCGGATGCCCCTCTCCGTCCCGAAGCAGCTCCCTGCGCCACAGCACCCCGTCATTGGCGAGGCTTTTCAGACGCTCCGCGAAGGCCGTTCCACGGTCGCCCTCGGCTTGGTCGAAGAAGGCGACCAGCTCTCCTTCACTGCCTGACGCGATCTCCTCGGCGGAGAAGGCAGTGCCCATGAGATCCGCAGGACGGTACACCTGGGCCTGGCGCAGTTCGTCCACATGCAGCGTGACCACGGCCGGGGAGACGACCTTGACCCTTGCAACGTCCCAGGCGATATCGGCAAGAGCCGCCAGTGCGGGATCGCGCGTCACCAGCACCTGGAGGCCGGCACACGACGTCTCGGCCACGTAGCGCAAGCGGGCGCGCTGCCGACCGTCGAGGGGGACATCAGGCAGCTCCTTCCTCGCTGCCGCAGCCAGCTCCTCCAAGCGGATGGCCACGGCAGCACTGTCGGGAGACAGTGACCGCAACTCGACAAGCCCCGCACGCTGATGGTTGCGCGCCTCACGCTCCTCGACATCACGCACATCGTGCAGAAGCTGTGGCGTGAACGCGAGCTCCATCAGGTCGGCGAGCCATCCCGCTTCGAGAGCACGCGACTCCTCAACAGCGCGCTCCGCTCCCGTACCGCGCAGCCCGGCGAACACGCCATGGTCGACGGTCACCACCAGCAGCGCATCACTCTGGGCCTCGGTGAACAGATCCTCGTGGCCCAGGTCGAGCCACCACGTGTCCAGCGTCTCCTTGTCTTTACCCCGCCCCAGGCTCTCACCCTTGGGAACAAAGCCCAGCGCTGTCCACATGCCGCTGAGCCCGTAGTCGCGCCGGCACTTCGCACGAATACCGAGCCGATGAGCGTGCCGCACGCGGATCGCCTCGATCAGCTCACGAGCAACACCCTTGCCTCGGTGCTCCTCGGCCACGCACAAATGCGCAAGACGCACATACAGACTCCGCTTAGGCAGCCCGAAGAGGGCGTAACCGACGACCTCCTCGTTATGCACGGCCACCAGCAGGCCGTCGTCCTCGGCGTGCTTACGGTAGGCAGGTGGCGTGAGCAGACCCAGATACTTCGTGTATCGGTCGCCCAAAGCGATAACCGCGCCCAGCAGCTCCGACTGTTCCGCAGACACCGGCAGCACTCTGATCGCCATGTTCCCCCTCCGGTTCTCTCAACCGACAATGCCCCAGGACGGCATACTGCCCAACAGCGTCAGTGCCGAGCCACTGATTGATGAAAACCGGCTGACTGGCGGAAAGTCATCTGCTCTTGTTTCGTGCGGGCGGGTTGGCGGGCAGTGGTGAAGTTCGCGCCTGGCGGCGGCCTGACCAGCACCGGCGGTTGCTCGCCGGCCGCAGCCATGGCCCACTTCAGAGCGGCTCTCACCGCCGCATCACGCGAGCCCCCGGGGCTGGCCTCGGAGCGCAAGCGACACAGCCCCCAGCGACTCCTGTGACCGCGAATCCGATCAACCGTCCACAGCTCTGCGGTGGCCGGACTCTCTGGGCCAGTACGCGCCCCGACGGTCACTCATGGGCAGAATCCGCAATTTGGTTGACCAAGACCGTTCCTCTCCGCGGCCGTGTGGACCCCGCTTCTACGCTGGCCGTCATGCGCCAAGCCGAGTACCGGAGCAGCGGGGTTCCGCTGGAGGAGTACGAACTCACCCGCGGGGACCACCGCCGTCAGAAGCAGAGCGAGGAGATCAGCGAGTCGGTTCGGCGTCAGGTCGAGGAGGACGACGCCAAATGCCGGGCAGACCCGGCAAGGGCGGAGCGTCGCCGCCAGGCGTTCGAGAACGTCGCGAAGCTGATGCAGTCCTTCAAGAAGGCCGACCACGAGATCATGCGGTGGCGTGTCCGGCTGTACTGCGGCCACATCATCGAGACGGAGGCGCACTACACGTACACCGACCCCCTCTCGGCCGGGTCATACGGCAGACGATGCTCTGAGTGCGGGGAAGACCGGCAAACAATCGTGGCCTTCGAACCCATCGGACTGCGTGGCGAGCCACCGGAAGCAACAGAAACCCGACCTCCGCCGCCCCCGAAGAAGCCGACACGAGCCGAACTCGAACGACGCGTTGCGACCCTCGAGAAGGAGAACGAACGCTTGCGCGCGAAGCTCAGTCACTGAAGGCCCCGCCCGATGCCACCGGGCTGACTCGCCAGTAGCTCACGGAGGCCGAGCTGACGGCAAGCGACATGGCGCCACGCCGCTCGACTGACGGAGTACGTGAGCGCCGTACGCACCCGGGGCGAGGCCATGCCCCCAGGCCAGACCAGGACCGAAGCCGAAGCCTGGATCGACTGGGCAGCAGCCCGCGTGGAGCGCCTCGACCCACTGAACACACCGCCCCGGCTGCCCGACATTCCCGAGCCACGCCCCGACGACCTGAAGCCCTTCCTCGGGCACTGGAGCCCCTACGGCCCCACCTTCTGAGCGCCTCTCCGCCACACGTCCGGCCCGCCGAAGTACGGCGGCAGCGCGCCTGCCGCCGCAATCAGCGGCGCCGGAACCCGGCGGAATTCTCTTCAAGGTCCCGCAAAGCCAGTCCTCGGGAGCGCACCTCCCAGCCAGCGAGCCCCTGCACGATCAGTCAGGTGACACCCCGTCAGAACGAGCGTCACGAGCGTCATTTCAGCGTCAAGATATCGCCCACAACGCCCACAACGCACATAATGTGCACGGGTAAAACCGCAGGTCAGGAGCCCTTCGCGGCCGGTTCGAGGAGGGCGACACACTCCACGTGGTGGGTCATCGGACAGACGTCGGCTTCCGGCGGGGCGGGTTCGAACTTGAACCCTGCTCAAGCAGCGTCAGACTCATGCCTTGCGCTCGACCGCTCGGCGCCAGGCTTCTGCCCTGCCCTCGCAGACAGTCACTCAGCGTGCCCTTGGCGGCGCCTCCGGTGGCATGACCTCCCGTGCCACCGCAGCCCGCCGCAACGACACTTTCTGGGGAGAGTCTGGGGAGTATCGACGGACCTGGGGAGCGCGTGGGGAGAATCGACCGCGTAACGCAGCACGATCCCGAAAGACGCTGAAAGACGCATCTGCGCAGTTCAGGGGTGGGTACGGCCGTATCGATGCAGGTCAGCGCCACCAGGTAGACAACTTCAAGAAGATCTCCTCGTGGGCGGCCATTCTGTTCGCACCCACACTGGTGGGAACGGTCTACGGCATGAACTTCCGGAACATGCCGGAGTTGCACTGGGGTTTCGGATATCCCCTGGCCATCGGCCTGATGGGCGTGGTCTGCATCAGCCTGTACTTCGTCTTCAAGCGCCGCGACTGGCTCTAGCAGCCGACCGAACATAGCCTAACTTTACACATGCGAACACCATGAAACGACTCTGCAAGCCCTCTGGGGAGAATGCGCCGCGCGCCGTACGAGCTGGCCTCTGCGCGGCCACGGTTGCGGAGGCCGGTGAAAGGTAAGCATTCAGAAGGTTGTTCGTGCGTCCGTCTCCTGATGATGTGACAGGTGCGGGGCGGGTGCGGCAGGATCCGGGGTCATGTCGTCTGCTCTGGAGTCTGCGTCGTGTGAGGATCTCCTCGTGCTGATCGGATTGCTCCAGCGGCAGGTGGCGGCCGCAGAGGCGCGGGTTGAAGCGGCAGAGGTGCAGGCGGCCGAACTCGCGGTGGCCAACGAGCGGTTGACCGCTCGGGTGGCGGAGCTGGAGCGGCGTCTTGGCCGGAACTCGGGCAACTCCTCGATGCCGCCCTCCTCGGACACCTTCGGGCGGCCGGAGAAGAAGCCGCAGCCCAGGAGTGGACGCAAGCGAGGCCGTCAGCCCGGCGCCGACGGGTCGGGCCTGGCCATGACCGACAAGCCCGACGCCACCGAGGACCATGTCCCGGCGGCCTGCAGCGGCTGCGGAAGCACACTGGACCAGAGCGACAGCGTCAGCTTCGAGCGGCGCCAGGTCCGGGACATCCCCCTGTCCACGGTAAAGATCACCGAGCACCGGGCCCACCGCTGCCGGTGTGCCTGCGGCACGGTCACCGCCCAGCCGATGCCCGGGCATATCGCCGGGTCCCCGTCCTCCTACGGTCCGAACCTGCGCGCGCTCGCCGTCTACCTGCTGGTTTTCCAGCACATTCCCGTCGAGCGGACCGCGCAGCTGATCAAGGACGTGACCGGGGCGGAGGTCTCCACCGGCTGGGTGGCCTGTCTTCTTCCCGAGGCCGCCGACCTGGTCGCGGACTCCGTGAACCTGATCAGGGCCTTGCTGGTGATGGGGCACATCCTGCACGCGGACGAGACCACCACCCGTATCGGCTCGTTGCGGCGCCGGCTGCACGTGGCCTGCACCGACTTCCTCACCCTGCTCCACCTCGCCCCGCGTTCACGCGCCGGTGCCGACGCGGGCGGGGTGCTGCCCAACTACCGCGGCGTCCTGGTCCACGACTCGCTGTCCCTGTATGCGGGCTACCCGCACCGCACCCACCCGTTGTGCGGCGCCCATCCGATCCGTGAACTGACCGCCGCCGAAGAGGACTTTCCCCACCAGAAATGGCACCAGCAGATCCGGTGGGCCCTGGCCGGGCTGAACACCCAGGCGACGCGTGTACGTACCGGTGAGATCGGGGAGATCACCCCCGAGGCCCTGCTGCTGCACCTGGACGCCTTCCACCAGGGCATCACCGTCGGACTCTCCGAGCACCCCCGAGCGCCGGGCCGCAAACAGTCCCCGGGCCGCAGCCTGCTCGAACGGCTGCGGGACCCGGCCCACTCAGTCCTGCACTTCGCAGACGACCCCCGGCATGTGCCCTTCACCAACAACTGCGGCGAGCGGGCGCTGCGACCGGTCAAGACCCAGCTGAAGATCTCCGGCTGTCACCAGTCCGAGACCGGTGCGAGGGCCTGGCTCGCTGTGCGCTCCTACCTCGACTCCGCCCGCAAACACGGGCTGAGCGCCTTCAAGGCCATCCACCGCGCCTTCACCGAAAACCTCTGGATGCCCCCGATCGAGCAAGCCGCCTGACCAGCACGTCTCACATACCGTTACCGGCCAACCGCATTCCTCCTGAATGCTTAACGGTGAAAGGCCCGCACCTTCACCGGACCACAATCACAGAGCGTCATGAATCGGGCGGCACAGCAGGGTTGCTGTGCCGCCCGTTGGTCACGCCGTGACGAGGCTTCGGAGGGGGCAGTCGGGCACTGAGGCGTCCCCCGGAGTGTGGACACGAGGGTTCATGCTGCGAGTGTGAGTGTACGTGTTCTCTGCTATTGCTGTTCGAATTCGGCTGGTGAGAGGTAGTTGAGGGCTCTATGGCGTCTGCGGGCGTTGCAGTAGGTGAGCCACTGGAAGATCTCCAGCCGCGCCTGGCGCATCGTCGAGAACCGCCGTTGGTGCATCGTTTCCCCCTTCAGCCCCTGCGGGGGTCGCCTCAGACCGCGTCCGCACCCTCGCGCCGCAGCACCGTCACCAGCTTCCCGAAGGCACGCGGGCTCAGCCCGGCGAACGGGACTATCCGGGACGACTCCGACGCCGTGATCACACCAGCCACACCAAGATCATCTCACCTGTGACCAGCAGTTACGGGACAACCTTTACCTCACCGCAGCCGAGACCCGACAGCGGCACCAACGCGACCTCGCGACATAACGAACGAGTGTCCACGATCACGGGGAAACTTCATGGGACGCCAATGTTCGAGAGGCGTACACCATGTAGCGGTCGGTTCCCACGAAATCTGGTTCCTGAGCAGCCGTAACCTGGAATCCATGACCGATGAGCAGGGTGATGACCGTGCCGAGGCGCCCCCAAGTCGGAAGTCCGGGCCCGTCATGGATCTCTGCTGCCACTTGTAGGATCAGAGGCCAGTGACGTTCTCGAATGCCTTGCAACACGTCCAGCTCCGACCGCTGAACGTCGATCTTCAGCATGTCGATGCGTTCTATGCCCTGCTCGTCGATCACGTCGGACAGGGGGCGCTGTCGGCAGACGTACTCCTCCGACGCCAGAGGTGGCCCCGCGAGTTCCTCCGCCGCAACGGGCCGTGCCCCCGTGTCGCCGGTCCGGCGTTTCCTGCCCTCGACCGTGCGCTGGACGATATCCCTGTCTGTGGGCTCATCGGCATATATGGCGCGTGTGGACAAGGCTGAGTGACGTGGGTAGTAAAGAAACGGAACCTCCTGGTCGGAGTCGGACAGTCCGTGGTTGAAGAGGCGTGCCCGCACTCCATATACGCCCAGGTTGTGCCGCAAATTTGCGAACGCAGGAGGGAGCGGTTCGAACGCAAATACCGATGCCGTCGGGCACACCGCGTGCACGAAGAGGGAGAAGATCCCGACGTTCGCTCCGACGTCGAAAACGACGGAACCATTCGGCAGCATCAACCCGTAGCGTAGATAGGTCCGCCGCGTGAAGATTTCACGATAAAGAAACTCCACCTCGTCCGGGCTATCGCCCGCTATTCGATCCGGATCGACGTGCATTCACATCGCCCTCCTAGTGTCCTGAGTCGGTAATCGTTGGTGATTGTAGGGTTGAGGAATGCCGGGTCCGAAGCCGTTGCCGTTGGAGTCCCGACCGTGAACGCGGGGTGCTGCGAGGCTGGTTGCGCCCCCACCTCCGCCTCCTGGCTCAATCTTGTCGAGCGCTGGTTCGCCGAGCTGACCTGCTGCAAACTCCGCTGATCGGCCCACCGCAGCGTCGTCGAGGTGGATCGGGACATCCGCCGCTGAACCAACGAGTGGAACAAGAACCCCAAGCCGTTCGTGTGGACCAAGACCGCAGACGAGATCCTCGAAAACCTGGCCGCATACTGCACACGAACTACCGACTCAGGACACTAGCTCGAGAGTCACAAATTCCATTTCACTGGGCGCGACCAGCCTCCCTATCGTCCGGCAGATTGACCTAAGGGCTGTCCCGTAATCCTCGGCGGGCGCGCGACGACAGCTACGGCACTCCCCCTGGCTTCGCCGGGAGGTGCCCCCACGCTGCGTTGTCGAATCGCCCGAATACGCCCAGCATGAGGGCGACCCTCCGCCTTGCGTTGCGTCCCCTCGGCCCCAAGGGCCGGGGGAGACCCCATACACCTGACGCCGTGCGCTGATGCACCGCGGATTACGGGACAGCCCTTAGGAGCAGAAGAACGCGCAGCAGCCAGACTCGACCATGCCTTCACTGTACGCCCATGCGGCTATTTGATCAGAAACTTAGCCTCGCCGTTTCACTTGGTGCGGTGCCGGGTTCTGTCCGGTAATGCGAAAGTGCCTTCTGAGCTGCAATGCCGGTGAGTTAGCGAGTTCGTGCAGGTCGGGTGGGGTGCTTGGTGACTCTGAGTGTGTAGTGGACGTTACTGGGAGTGCGGGGCTGGTCGCGTTTTCTGACCTCGAAGGTGTTCTTGGACGGCTTCTTGATGCGTTGGCACTGTTGTGCGACATCCCGCGAGTTCCCCTGAGCCCCGCTGAGCTCTTGCCCCCGTGGCCAGGGGGTTCTTCCTCCTTCGAGTGCTCTGTGACCTTGTGACGTAACTTCGTGATTCTTGAAGCGTTCTCACCTCGTCCGACTGATCCGCAGTCGGGCCGAAGGCGAGGGGGCTCGGGTTGGCGGCGCTGGCAGTCGTACGGGACCTGCGTGAGCACTGGGCGCCCGCGTCGGCGGAGGAACTGGAGCGGTTCGAGACCGACGTGCTGTCCGGGTTCGTCCTCGCGCGGGCCTCGGCGGGGCTGGCGGACGGCACCATCCGCGGCGACGTCGGGCACCTGGAGCAGATCCGGACCTGGTTCGGCCGGCCGCTGTGGGACATGGAGCCCGGCGACGCCGACGCATACTTCGGGAAGGTCCTGCGGAACTCACCCAGCGGCACCCGCCTGGCCAGGTCGCAGGCGCTGACCACGTACTTCATGTTCCTGGAGCTGCGGCACAAGGTCGAGCTCCACCGCATGACCGGTCGGGTGGTCGAGTGCCCGATCGACGAGATGAACCGGCCGCGCGGGGCCAAGGACGCGGCACTTCGGATCCCGCCGAGCGAGCCGGAAGTCGGGACCCTGTTCACCGGCTGGGGCGGCGAGCTCGCCACTTGCCGCAAGTTCACCCCGACCGCCCGGAACTACACCGCGGCGAAGGTGATGTCCCAGGTCGGCCTGCGGGTCAGCGAGGCGTGCAAACTCGACCTGGACGACGTCAAGTGGAACCTGGGCCGCTTCGGCAAGCTCCACGTGCGTCACGGCAAGGGCGCCCGCGGCTCGGGCCCGCGTGAGCGGATGGTACCGCTGATCAACGGCGCCGACCGCACGCTGCGGTGGTTCATCGAGGATGTCTGGGGTCAGTTCGACGACGATCACACCCGTCCCGGCGCCCCGCTGTTCCCCTCCGAGCGCAAGAACGCAGACGGAACGGCGCACCGAGTGGGCGACGATGCCCTGCGGAGCGGGCTCAAGAACGCGGCCAAGGCGCATCTGCCGGGCTGGGGCGAGCGGCTGACACCCCATGTCCTGCGGCACTTTTGCGCGTCCCAGCTCTATGAGAACGGGCTGGACCTACTGGCGATTCAGGAGGTTTTGGGACATTCCTGGATCGCCACGACGATGCGGTACGTCCACGTCCAGCAGACCCGGGTCGAGGACGCCTGGGCCGCCGGGACCCAGCGGGCCGCGAAGCGGCTGGAAGGACTGATCCGATGAGGTGGAACCTGCGGCTGACCGCCGCGAACAAGGGTATCTGGAAGGCGTCTGAGCTCCAACGGGGCCTGGCCGAACACGGGTTGGTGATCTCGGCGGGGAAGATGTCCGGGCTGTGGTCCGGCCAGCCGGTCTCCCTCAAGCTGGAGGACCTGGACGTCATCTGTGTCGTCCTCGGCTGCGAGATCGGCGACCTGCTGATCCCCGAGCCGGACAAGGTCGCCCGCCCCGGCGAGGAGGCCGGCCAGCAGGCTGCCGCTGTCGGCGCCCCCGCCCCGGCGGTGGTCCCGCGGCGGCGGGACGGCCGGTCGTTGCCGCCGCGGTGACGACGCGGTTGGTGCGAGGGCGGTAACTCCATGCTGGAGCCGAAGAGTTGTCCGCACTGCCTGGGCTGGGGACTGCTGTTCATGCGGCGCTGCGGAGGGTGCTCCTCCTTCGCCCGTCCCGGTTCGGACGGCCGATGCGTCGGTTGCGCGGGATACGGCCCGCTGCGGAAGGGGTACTGCCGGCTGTGCTGGTGCCAGGCGCGTACGGATGCCGCGGCCGCCGGGGCCAGGGCGGAGTCGTTGCTGCCGGAGCTGCGGCATCACCAGCTGTTCTTCGCGCACATGGCCCCGTTGTGGGAGCGGGTCCCGCGAGCCCGGCAGCCGAAGTACGAGCGGCGGGGACGCCCCCGCAGGCCTGATCCCCCTCCGGCGTCACCGCCCGGTGGCTGGCTCCAGCCCGCTCTGTTCGATGTCTGCCGCGACTTCACCCGTATCGACCCCGACCAGCACACGGGCCCGGACAATCCCTGGCTCGCCTGGGCGAGGCACACCGCCCACCGCCTCGGCGAGGTCCGCGGGTGGCCTCGCAAGGTCCGCTTCGGCGTCGACCGAGCCCTGATCATCTTGATGTCCCGGCACATCGGCGACGATGTCGTGCGCCATTCCGAGCTCTATCCAGCCCTGCGGCCACGTCGGCTGAACATGGAGCTGACCATCGAGGTCCTCGATCACGTCGGGGTCTTCCTCGACGACCGGACACCGTCGTTCGAGCACTGGCTCCAGCGCAAGCTCGACGGCATCGCCCCCGGCATCCGCCGCGACGTCGAGCACTGGATCCGGCTCCTGCACGACGGCGGCCCTCGCTCCCAGCCCCGGGACGAGGCCACGGTCTGGAACTACCTCAACCGCGTCCGGCCCGTGCTGATCGACTGGTCCGGCCGCTACGACCACTTGCGTGAGGTGACCCGAGACGATGTCCTCGCCCAGCTCGATGCCCTGCACGGCAGTCAGCGTCAGCACACCCTCATCGTGCTGCGGTCCTTGTTCGGTCGGGCCAAGAAGAGCGGCACCATCTTCAAGAACCCGACCGGCCGCATCCGCGTCGGACAGCGCGAGAGCGGCATCATCCAGCCCTTGGATCCCGAGCACATCGACAACTCGGTCGCGGCGGTCACCAAGCCGGCGGACCGCCTGGTCCTCGCCCTCGCCGCAGTGCACGCGGCACGGTCCGGGGCCATCCGCCGCCTCCAGCTCGACGACCTCGACATCGGCAACCGGAAGCTCACCATCGACGGCCGTTCCCGACGGCTGGACGACCTCACACTGCGTGTCGCCCGCGAGTGGCTGGAGTTCCGTCGGCGCCGCTGGCCCGACACCGTCAACCCGCACCTGCTGATCAACAAGATCACTGCCCTGGGAACCGGACCGGTGAGCCAGGTCTCCCTCACCGCACCGCTTCGCGGCCAGGCCGCCACCCTGGAACAGCTCCGCGTCGACCGGCAACTCGAAGAAGCCCTTGCCCACGGCCCCGACGCCCTCCACCTCGCCGAGGTCTTCGGCCTGGACGAGAAGACCGCGATCCGCTACGCGAACTCCGCCCGCGCCATCCTGGAACGGCCGCTGGAAACCGACCCCGCCACTTCACCACGAACCCACGGGTCCACCCCCTAACACCAGGCCATCGGACCCTCGGGTTCCCGCTGAAGAACCTTCAGTTTCCGCGAACTCGCGGGGGTCCGGGGGTATCGCCGAGATACGGGTCAAAGGGGCAATGAGTTGATCTTGAGGCCCTGAGCGCCCGTCGCCCGTCACCCATTCGGCTCAGTGTCGTTGGTGGTGATGTTGAGCGTCGTCTGGGCCCGGGGCGGGAATGTGACCTCGATCGAGCGGACCGCGTATCCGCGGTTCAAGCGGCTGATCACCGCGCATGAGCTGCATCTGTTCTTCTCGCCGACTCGCGATGAGCTTCAGTGGGCGGCCGATGCCACGGATGGTGACGAGCATCTGTTGGCCCTGCTGCTGATGCTGAAGGCGTACCAGCGCATGGGCTGCTTTCCCGCGCTGGAGGACGTGCCGGAGCAGGTGGTGGAGTTCGTACAACGGCAGGTGGAGCTGCCGGAGGGCACGCTGCCGGTGTACCGGGCGGAGCGGACCGCCAAGCACCACCGGGGCCTGGTGCGCAAGAGGGTCGGCGTGACGTACGACCAGGGCGAGGCCCGGCGGATCGCCGAGTGGTCGATCCGCAAGGAGGCCGAAGCGAAGAACCGGCCGGCGGATCTCATCAACATCGCTCTGGAGAAGGTCGTGGAGGCCGGGCTGGAACTGCCTGGGTTCTCCACCTTCGACAAGATGGCCTCGAAGATTCGCACCGAGGTCAACGCCTCGATCTGCGCGGGCATTCACGACCGCATGAGCCCGCTTCAGCGGGCCGAGCTGCTGCGGCTGCTGGAGGAGCGCGACTCGGACGGCACTACGTTGTTCAACCGGCTGAAGAAGCCCTCCAAGGGGCCGACCTGGTCGCATTTCAAGTACCTGGCCAAGCGCCTGGACTGGCTGGACGAGCTCGGCGACACCTCGGTGTGGATGGAGTCGGTCGCCACGGGGAAGGTCACCGACTTCGCCGGGGAGGCGGACGCGGCGGACGCCTCGGAACTGCGTGACTACGCGCCGATCAAACAGATCGCGCTGATCGCGTGCCTGACGCACAAGGCGAGGATGCGGGTCCGGGACGACCTGGCGACGATGTTCTGCAAGCGCGTCGCGACGAAGATCAAGAAAGCCAAGGAGGAGCTGGAGGAGATCCGGCTCGCCGAGCGGGAGATCGTTGAGGCCCTGATCGGGAACTACCGCACGGTGCTCAAGAACATCGACGACGGTGGCCCCGCCCACCAGGCCGTTGAGAAGGCCGCGGCCATGACCGCCGAGATCCGCCATGCCCTGGACGGCCTGGACGACGAGGCGCCGGTGGACGAGGTCGCCCAGCGGCTGGGTGGGAAGGTCTCCCCGGCAGTCCTGGCGATGGCCAAGGCCCTGCTGGTGCAGGCCGGCGGGCTCGGCGCCGTCACGAAGGCGGTGGAGGAACTCGGCGGGTTCGACCAGCAATACAAGCAGATCGAGAAGGTCTCCGCCCATCACGGCAACTTCTGGGAGGTCCTGCTGTACGGGCAGATCGGCCGGGACCGCGCGGTCATGTTCGACCTGGCCGAGAAGCTGGAAATCACCGCCACATCGGACGACCGGACGGTGCTGGACGCGCTCACGCACGCTCAGCGGCACCAGAGTGCCCGCGGCGAGTACATCACCGCCTTCGACGAGGAGGGCAAGGAGGTGGACATCTCCTTCGCCACGCAGAACTGGCGCAAGGCCGTGGTCGACAAGACCCGTACGGGGCAGTTCGTACGCAAGCACTTCGAGGCGATGGTCTTCACCGCGCTCGCCGAGGAACTGCGCACCGGCGATGTCGCGGTGGTCGGCTCGGAGGAGTACGCGGACTGGTCCAAGCAGCTGCTGGACTGGGAGGTCGTGAAGGAGAAGCTGGGCTCCTACCTGGTCGAGGTCGGCCTGTGCGAGGAGGGCGAGACCGACGGGTTCGACGCAGCCTGCTTCCGTCGGCAGCTGGAGGACAAGCTCACCGCGGCCTCCGCGGCGGCGGACGCTGGGTACCCGGACAACGAGGGCCTGGTCATCGATCCCGAGACCGGTATCCCGTCGCTGAAGCCGCACCGCTCGGAGGGACAGCGGCCCTCGGCGAGGCGACTGGAGCAGGAGATCAAGGCCCGGATGCCGGAGCGCTCGCTGATGGGGATCGTGGCGAGGACCGCGTACTGGGTGGACTGGTGGCAGCGCTTCGGCCCGGCGTCCGGCAACGAGCCGAAGCTGGAGGACCCCTTCGGCCGCTACGTCATCACGACCTTCGTCAAGGGCACCAACATGGGCCCGTACGAGGCCGCCCGGCACATCCCCGGAGTCTCCGGCCACGAGCTGGCGTACACGGCGAACCGGCACTTCTCCATCGTGCTGCTGAACGAGGCGATCGCCGACCTGGTCAACGCGCACGCCCGCCTGGACATCTCCCAGGCGTGGGGCGACGGCACCACGGTGGCCGCCGACGGCACCCACATGGACACCTACCTCGACAACCTGCTCGCCGAGACGTCCGTCCGGTACGGCAAGCCGGGCGGAATCGCCTACCACCACATCTCCGACACCTACGTCGCACTGTTCACGCACTTCATCCCGTGCGGGGTGTGGGAGGCCGTCTACATCATCAAGGGCCTGCTGAAGAACTCCTCCGAGGTGAAGCCGACCACCGTGCACGCGGACACCCAGGGCCAGTCCCAGCCGGTGTTCGCGCTCGCGCACCTGCTGGGCTTCGACCTCATGCCCAGGATCAGGAACTGGAAGGGCCTTACCTTCTACCGGCCCAGCAAGACCACCGAGTACGTGCACATCGACGCGCTGTTCGGCGAGAGCGGCAAGAACGTCATCGACTGGGACCTCATCGAGTCCCAGTTCCGCCACCTGATGAAAGTCGCGGTCTCCGTACGCGAGGGGGCCATCTCCTCATCCACGCTGCTCAAGCGACTGCGTTCGGGCTCCAAGAAGAACGCCACCTACGCCGCCTTCCGCGAGGTCGGCCGCGTGATCCGCACCGTCCAGCTGCTGCGCTACCTCTCCGATCCGGCGCTTCGCCGACGGGTGACCGCGGCGACGAACAAGACCGAAGCATTCAACGGC
The DNA here is from genome assembly GCF_037023745.1 of Streptomyces sp. SCSIO 30461. NCBI lineage: Bacteria > Bacillati > Actinomycetota > Actinomycetes > Kitasatosporales > Streptomycetaceae > Streptomyces > Streptomyces sp. SCSIO 30461. The sequence goes on along the minus strand of NZ_CP146101.1, from coordinate 2,866,292 downwards.
TTCTCGCAGTGGATCGGCTTCGGCAACCGCAGCATCATCGCGGACAACGACCCGGTCGAGCAGGAGAAGGCGATGAAGTTCAACGCCCTGCTCACCAACGCGGTCATCTTCCACAACACCCTGGACATCGCTGAGATCGTGCGGCAACTGCTGGAAGAGGGCTGGACGATCGAGCCAGAGGACGGGACCTGTCCCCGAGTGGTGGACACCTCTGAGCCCGGCCCCGCCAGGGGCCGGGTAGGAGGCATCTTTTATGGTGATGAAGGTCTACTCGCCCGAGTTCAAGGCGGACGCTGTCGCGCTGTACCTGTCGGACCCGAGCCACACCTTCGAGGGCATCGGCAAAGATCTGGGGATCAGCCGCGAGACGCTGCGTAACTGGGTGCGGGCCGAACGGGCCCGCCGCGGCGGGGGCAGCACGACGAGCACGGAGAAGAGCACGGTGGATTCCCCGCCGACGGCCGAGGAGCTTCAGGCCGAGAACGAGGCCCTGCGCCGGGAGCTGGCGGCAGCCCGCAAGGAGATGCAGAAACTCGCCACCGAACGGGACATTCTCCGCAAGGCGACGAAGTTTTTCGCACAAGAGATGATCCCGCTGGCCAATTCCGGGCCGTGACCTTCAGGGCCTTCGGAGCGTTCGGGCACGGTGCGGTCGTCTTGTCGTCCCCGGCCGCATGGGAGTCATGGTGTCCGTGCAGCCGAAGCCTTGGCCGGAGGTACCGGAGGACACCGCGCGTGTGGCCCGGCTGGCCGCGCGTCGGGGTGAGGTGCCGCTGGCGATGCGCGTACGGGACAAACTCGGAGAGTTGTTCGCGGACGCGGAGTTCACCGAGGCGTTCGGCACACGTGGGCGGCCCGGGTGGTCACCGGGACGACTCGCCATGGTGACGGTGTTACAGATGGCGGAGAACCTCTCGGACCGGGCCGCGGCCCATCGGGTTCGTTTCGACATCTCCTGGAAGTACTGCCTGGGCCTGGGGCTTGACGAGCCCGGGTTCGACGCCTCGGTCCTCTCGGAGTTCCGCACGCGCCTGGTCGAACACGGCCTTGAGGAGCGGGTTCTGGATCTGCTGGTGGCCCGTCTCCGGGTAGAAGGGCTGGTCAAGGCGGGAGGAAAACAGCGGACCGACTCCACGCAGGTGGTGGCTGCGGTGCGGGAGTTGAACCGGCTGGAGCTGGCCGGAGAGGCCGTGCGGGCGGCGCTGGCGGCACTCTCCGCCGCAGCTCCGGGCTGGCTCGCCGCCGTGGTGGACGTTCCGTCGTGGGAACTGCGTTACGGACGCAAGGTCGATGAATCGTGGCGTCCGCCGTCGTCGAAGGCCAAGCGTGCGGCGATGGCGCTCGAATTCGGCAGGGACGGGTTGGGTCTGCTGCAGGCTGTCTACTGCGTCGGCTCGCCGGGATGGCTTCGAGAAATGCCCGCGGTGCAGGCTCTGCGACAGATCTTGGTGCAGAACTACCTGGTGGTGACCGATCATGATGGCCGGGAGGTGGTCAAGCGGCGGGAGGCGGACGCGGAAGGTCTGCCGCCCGGCAGATCGCGACTGACCTCTCCGTACGATCTCGATGCCCGCTACGGCGTGAAGGACGAGAAGTTCTGGGTCGGCTACAAACTGCACGTCAGCGAGACCTGCCTGGAACCCACCGCCGACTCGACCACAGCGCGCGGGAAACCGCAGACCGTGGCCGCGGTCCCCAACCTGATCACCCACGTGGAGACCACCGAAGCGACCGTGCCGGACATCCGACTCGTTGAGCCAGTCCATCAGGCACTGCGACGACGCGATGTGCTTCCCGGCGAGCACTACCTCGACTCCGGATACGCCAGCGCGGCCATGGTCGTTGACGCGCGGAAGGATTTCGGTGTGACCATGGTCACGCCACTGATGGCCGACGTGTCACGGCAGCAGCGGGAGAACCTCGGCTACCGTCGCGAGGACTTCATCGTGGACTGGGACAACCGCCAGGTCACCTGCCCGCAAGGTGCTGTAAGCCAGTACTGGCATCCCTGCACTCGCCGCGGGGACGCCATGATCGCGGTCCGCTTCGATCCGGCCGACTGCGACTCGTGTCCCACCCGCACGCTCTGCACCACCGCCGTCGGCAAACGCTACGGGCGGCAGATCGCACTCCGCCCTCGCGAGGTCCATGATCTGATCGAGGCCCACCGCGGCTCCCAGGACACAGACGGCTGGCGAGCCAAGTACGCCCTCCGCTCCGGGATCGAGGGAACCATCCATCAAGCCGTCCACGTCACCGGCAACCGTCGCGCGCGCTACCGAGGGCTGGCCAAGACCCACCTCGAACACGTCTACAGCGCCGTCGCCCTCAACCTCATCAGGCTCGACGCCTGGTGGAATGGCAGACCTCTCGACCGTCAGCGCACCAGCCACCTCACTCGCCTCGGCATCGCACTCGCCGCTTGAGTCGAATTGGCCAGCGGGATCAGAGATGACCTGGTGACCAGCCGCTTCCAGTTCATCGAGGACCACCACCGCGCCTGGAGCGTGAAGCGGTTGTGTCACGTGCTGGAGGTCGCCCGCTCCAGCTTCTACAAGTGGCGGGCGGGCCGCCAGGCCCGTGCCGCGCGTGAGCGGGCCGATACCGCGCTCGCGATGCGGATCAGGGCCGTGCACACCGAATGGGACGGCACCTACGGCCGCCCCCGCATCACCGCCGAGCTCCGAGACGAAGGCGAGCCGGTGAACCACAAGCGCGTCGGACGGGTCATGCGGAAGTTCGGCATCGCCGGGCTGCGGCTGCGCAAGCGGCAGGTCACCACGGTGCCCGAGCCGTCCGCCACCCGAGTGCCGGACCTGCTGGGGCGTGACTTCACCGCGAGTGCGCCGAACACCAAGTACGTCGGGGACATCACCTACCTGCCGGTGGGCGACGGCGAGTTCCTGTATCTGGCGACGGTGATCGACTGCTTCTCACGCCGCCTGGTGGGCTGGTCGCTCGCCGACCACATGCGCACCTCGCTCGTCACCGACGCACTCCGGGCCGCCGAAGCGACCCGCGGCAGCCTGGCCGGCGCCGTCTTCCACAGCGATCACGGAGCCCAGTACACGTCCCGCGAATTCGCCCATTTCTGCACAGAGTTGGGAGTGCGGCAGTCCATGGGCGCGATCGGTACGAGCGCGGACAACGCACTCGCCGAGTCGTTCAACGCCGCCCTCAAACGCGAGACGCTCCGTGGCGCCCGCCGCTTCGACGGAGCCCACGACTGCCGCCTGACGGTCTTCCGCTGGACCACCCGCTACAACACCCGGCGACGGCACTCGGCGAACGAACAAAAGGCACCGAACGTCTACGAACAGCAGTCAGCTACCCTGACACTCGCTGCATAACAACACGAACAGGTGTCCACTCCGCGGGGTCAAGGCCCGACCTGGCCCACATCTCGCCGTACCTGACCGAGCACATCAACCGGTTCGGCGAGTACAGCACGCACGAGCTCGGCATCCAGCCCGACGTGTACGACCCGAAGCTGGACGTCGACTTCACCCAGCTCCGCGACGAGAACGTGACCGCCGAAGGCTTCGGTCAGGCCGCCTGAGCACGCCCTCCGCCGGCCTGACGTTCTTGCGTACGCGTTCCTGTTCCAGGGAGTGCTTGACGGTCTGGGCTCCAGGGATGACCGCTTGGAAGAACTCGACGCCCATGGCCGCCGAAGACTTCCCCTTACGCCAACAGATCCAGTCCCGGCGCTCCATCCACAGCAGGAGACGGTCGGCGAGCAGCAGAGCCGCACTCAGCGCGACGGCTCCTCCCATGACCTGCCACACCCTGTCCATGGCGGTTGAACTCCCGAGATCTATGTGCTGTTCCTGCATGGGGCACAATCCCGCCGCTGGCGGCTTTCTCTCTGTACCGCCGGGCTCTGATCACGAGCCTGGTCGAGATCTTCGCCCGGGGCAGATTCCACTCCTGTCAATCTAGGTTGACAAGCGGGTGGCTGTCAATCTAGATTGACAGCATGACCGAAGCAACGGATCTCGCCGAGCGGGCGGGGGATCGTGACCCCAGGGTCGGGCTGCGGGCGGTGGCCGCGCTGCGGCGCCTGCTCGAACAGCTCGAGGCCGTCCAGGTGCGCAGTGCGCGCAACCAGGGCTGGTCCTGGCAGGAGATCGCCGCCGAGCTCGGGGTGAGCAGGCAGGCCGTGCACAAGAAATACGGGAGGCAGTAAATGTTCGAGCGGTTCACGGACGGCGCCCGCGCCGTGGTCAAGGGTGCGGTGGGGCGGGCCGAGCAGCGCGGTGACGCGCAGGTCGAGCCCGGGCATCTGCTGCTCGCGCTGCTCGACGCGCAGGACACCAAGGGGGCGTTCGCGCTGACGGCCCTGGGTGTGCGGCGTGAGGCTGTGATGAGCGGGCTCAACGAGGCGCGGCGGCGCGGTGGGGTCTCGGCGGCGGACGCCGAGGCGCTGGCCGGGCTCGGGATCGACGTCACCGAGATCGTGTCGCGGGTCGAAGAGGCCCATGGCGAGGGTGCGTTGGCGCGCGGCGGCCGGCCGGCGGGGTGGCTGCGCCGGGCGGGGTCGGGGCACCGGCCGTTCACCAAGGAGGCGAAGACGATCCTGGAGCAGTCCCTGCGGGTGGTCCTGGCCCGCAAGGAGAAGACCATCGGCGACGAACACCTGCTCCTCGCGATGACGGCACGGCCCGGTGTCGTACGGGATGTGCTCGCCGGGTGCGGGGTGACCTTCGACGGGGTGGAGCGGGTCCTCGGGCAGGGCAACGGGGGTTCGGCCAAGGCGGGTTGAGCGCCGAGGCCAGGTCGGGGATGCGGCTGGCGAAAGCTCCGCGCCAACGGGAATCTCCACGAGGGTGCCGCTTCCCGGCCCTCACGCTTCGTGCTCGCAGAAATGAGTAGTTCTGAGAGACCGGAGCCCCCTGCCGGACCGTGTCCGGTTTGCCCCTGATCCTCGTTCTCACAACCTCTCGCAAAACAGCTTTCGCACAAAGCCCCTCGCGATAGGTTCTGCGACATGCCCCAGCTCGCTGAACCGGCCACCGCCGTCGAACAGTTCGATTGCCCCACCTGCGAGGTGCCCGCTGGAAGCACCTGCCGCACTCGCGGCGGCAAGGTCGCCCCGAAGTACCACACCCCGCGCTTCATCGGGTGTGAGTAGTTGAGGTACAGAAAGTGCCGCTGAGATTGATCTTGATCGGCTAGCACACTTGCCCGGGTCCTCGCTGGGGTTCCCGCAAAGATCGTCGGGCGGGCGTCGGCGATGGCTACGGTCCGGCCGTGCCGGTGGAGTTTCTGACTGATGAGCAGGCCGAGGCGTACGGGACGTTCACCGAGGTGCCCACGCGCCCGGAGCTGGAGCGGTTCTTCTTCCTCGATGACGACGACCGTGATTTGATCGCGCTGAGGCGTTCGGACGCGCACCGGCTGGGGATGGCGGTGCAGATATGCACGGTCCGCTACGTCGGCCGGTTCCTTGGTGACGACCCACTCGCGGTGCCGTGGGAGGTCGTGGAGTACCTGGCCGGGCAGCTCGGCATCGCCGACGCCTCGTGTGTGAAGCGGTACCCCGAGCGTCGCAGGACGCCGTACGAGCACGCTGATGAGATCCAGCAGCGGTTCAAGTACCGGGACTTCACCGACCGGAAGTGGGGGCGGGAGTTCCGCAGCTTCCTGTACGGGAGGGCGTGGACGCACGCCGAGGGTCCGGTGGCGCTGTTCAACCACGCGGTGACGTGGCTGCGGAAGAACCGGGTGCTGCTTCCCGGTGTCTCGGTGCTGACCCGGCAGGTGTCGGAGGCCCGTGCGGCGGCCGAGCGGCGCCTGTGTGGCCCGGACAGCGAACAGGGCCGATTCTGCGATCGCGCCCCCGCTGGCGGAGCTGCTGGCGGTGCCGGAGGGCAAGCGGGTCTCGGAGCTGGAGCGGCTGCGCACGCCGCCGGTGAAGACGACGGGCACGGCGATGGTGCGGGCCATGGAGCGGGTGGAGGAGATCTCCGCCTTCGCGCTGGGGCGGGTGAACGTGTCGCGGGTGCCGGTGAACCGGCTGTCCGCGCTGGCCCGGTACGGACAGCTCAGCAAGGCGCAGACGATTCTGCGGGCGCCGGAGCCGCGGCGGACCGCGCTGCTGACGGCGGTGGTGCGCCAGCTGGAGGCGCAGGCGGTCGACGACGCGCTGGACCTGTTCGCGGTGCTGATGGCGAACCGGCTGATCAGCCCCGCGCGGCGGGCGTCGGACCGCGAGCGGCTCGCGATGCTGCCGCAGCTGGAGAAGGCGGCCCGGATCCTGGCGCAGGCGTCGAAGATCCTCACCGAGGAGCTTGACCTGGTGGCCGAGCACGAGGCGGACCTGGACGTCGCCGCGCTGTGGGCGGCGGTGGAGGAGGCCGTGCCGCGTACGGCGGTGGCCGGCGCGGTGGCGACCCTCGAGGCCCTGGTGCCCGAGGACGACGGCTCGGCCGAAGCCGCGATGCGCGAGAAGCTGGCCCTGCGCTACAACACCGTGCGCCCCTTCCTGTCCCTGCTGGGCGAGTCGGACGCGCTGGGCGCCGCCCCGGCCGGGCGGCGTATCCTCAAGGCCGTTCGTCGCCTGCCCGCGCTGGCCCGGCGCCGGGTCAAGGACCGGCCGCTGCTGCCCCGCGAGATCGACGCCGAACTGGTGCCGGCGATGTGGAAGCGCGCGGTGTTCTCCAACGCCAAGCTGCCGCAGGGCGCGGTCGACCGCAACGCGTACGTGGTGTGCGTCCTGGAGCAGCTGCACCGCGCCCTGAACCGGCGCGATGTGTTTGCCTCCCCGTCGAACCGGTGGGCGGACCCGCGCGCCCGGTTGCTGGACGGTCCGCGGTGGGAGGCGATGCGCGCGGACGTGCTCGCGGGCCTGTCCCTCACCGAGGACGCCGAGGGGCACCTTGCCCAGCTCACCAGGGGGCTGGACGCGGCGTGGCGGCAGATGGCCGACCGTCTGGAGGAGGCCGGCGCCGAGGCGAAGGTGGAGATCGTCGTCCCCGAGGGCGGCGGACGCGCCCGCCTATCGGTGGACAAGCTCGGTGCGGTGGGCGAGCCGGAGTCGCTGACCTGGCTCAGGGCCACCACGGAGGTGATGCTCCCGAGAATCGACCTGCCGGACCTGCTGTTCGAGGTCCACTCCTGGACCGGGTTCCTGGATGCCTTCGGACACGTCTTCGAGCGGCGTACTCGCATGGAGGGCCTGCTCGTCTCCCTGGTCGCGCTGCTGGTGGTGGAGAGCTGCAACATCGGCCTGACCCCCGTTCTCGACCCTACGATCAAGGCGCTGACCCGCTCGCGCCTGTCCCACGTCGATCAGAACTATTTGCGCGCCGACACCATCGCCGCGGCGAATGCCGCGCTGATTGCCGCCCAGTCCCGCATCGAGCTGGCCCAGATGTGGGGCGGCGGGCTGCTCGCCTCCGTCGACGGCCTGCGGTTCGTCGTCCCCGTCAAGAGCATCAACACCGGCCCCTCGCCCAAGTACTACGGCTACAAACGGGGCGTGACCTGGCTCAACGCCGTCAATGACCAGGTCGCCGGGATCGGCGCGATGGTCGTGCGCGGCACTCCGCGCGACAGCCTCTATACCCTGGACACGCTGCTGAACCTCGACGGCGGGGTGAAGCCGGAGATGGTGGCGACCGACAACGCCTCGTACTCCGACATGGCCTTCGGCCTGTACAAGATGCTCGGCTTCCGCTTCGCCCCGCGCTTCCGCGACCTGGCCGACCAGCGGTTCTGGCGGGCCGACCTGCCCGACGGGGAGGCGCCGGCCGCCGGGTACGGGCCGCTGGAGGCCGTTGCCTGCAACAAGGTGAACCTCAAGCGCATCAAGACGCACTGGCCGGACATGCTCCGCGTCGCCGGGTCGCTCATCACGAACCAGGTCCGAGCCTATGACCTGCTGCGGATGTTCGGCCGCGAGGGCCACCCGACCCCGCTGGGGGCCGCGTTCGCCGAGTACGGGCGGATCGACAAGACCATGCACCTGCTCGCCCTGGTCGATCCCGTGGACGACACCTACCGCCGCTTGATGAACCGGCAGCTGACCGTGCAGGAGTCCCGCCACCGTCTGGCCCGCGCGATCTGCCACGGCGGCCGGGGCCAGATCCGCCAGGCCTACCGCGAGGGCCAGGAGGACCAGCTCGCCGCCCTCGGCCTGGTCCTCAACGCCGTCGTGCTGTGGAACACCCGCTACCTGGACGCCGCCGTTACCCAGCTCCGCGCCGAGGGCCACGACATCAAGGATGAGGACGTCGCCCGCCTCTCCCCGCTCAAGGACCGGCACATCAACTTCCTGGGCCGCTACCGGTTCAACATTCAGGCCAGAAAGACCGGCCAGGGCATGCGTCCGCTGCGTGACCCAAACGCATCCGAGGACGCCAACGACATGGAATAGGAGGCGAGAGTGTCGTCCAGGCTCACAGGACAGCGGAAGGGCCGCCGCCCGTACGGTTTTTCCCAGTTGAGATAGTTACTCTACTTCGTCCATGACGGGCAGTACTCGATGTGAATGTCCTGCCCTTCGCGCAGATCCAGGTCCGGCCAGTACAGCTGGCGGCAGACGTGGTAGTTGCAGCTTCCTGAGATGTACAAAGGACCAGCGGCGGCAGGGGGGCCTTCCTGCGTCACGGTGAAGAAGTGGCGGGCTGACTCCCGGAACGCCAAGGCGCTCCCGGTGAGGAACAGTGTCTCGGCGTGGACACGCTGACGGAGTACATCGTGGTTGTCACGGCGGTTCATGGTCCGGTAGTCGATGTCATCGTCGGCAGGCAGGTCAGTGTCTGGCACCCGGGCGGTCTGTGGCGTGAAAGGGGCATTGCCTGCGGTGATCTTCTGGCGTATCTGCTTCCAGCGGGAGGGTGGGAACTGCAGGGAGTGGTGGCAGAGGACCATGTCGAGCGGTAGGTCCCGGCGCTGCTGCTGATGCCAGTCGACGTTCACCCCGGGGGCGGGCGGGGTGGCGCGCATCGGTAGATAGACCAGGGATCGTGGAGACCGTGCGGCCAGGAGCCACAGCGCGCCGATACGCTGGCCGTCCGTCTTGTCTACGTAGATGTCGTAGTGATGGCCGGTGTCGTAGAGGGCACCGTTGTGCAGAGGTACGGCCGGGCGGATCACCCGAAACTGCCCGGCCCCCAGCCGCACCTGCTGGGTGATGATTCTTACCCGTCGTGCCTCGTCGCTGAGGCGGCTATCGGCCGCCCTCATCTGACTGGCCGGGTGGCGCGGTAGGACTGGCGGTCCTCGGCGTCGAAGACCGCCAGGGAGCGTGCCCCGGGCCGAAGCGCTTGTTCCAGAGCGTGCAGGAGTGCGTCCGGTAGTCCTCCCAGGGCCTCGGCTAGCTCTTCCGCGACGTCCCTGGCGATCTCCTCCGCCACAGCCTCCACGGGAGTGCTCGGCCCGAGCTTGCTGATCGCGGCGGCCGCGCGAGCGGGAGTGAGAAGCGCCGATGCCTGCACCAGAAGCCAGGCGGGAACCCCTGCCGCTCCTTGCGGCGGTGGCAGGTAGGGGCGTGCGCCGTCGAAGCGCTCATCCTCAGCGAAAGCCTCCTGCTTCACCTTGACCAAGGGACGCGTACCGGCGTCGGCAGGATCAGCCTCTCGCCATTCACCGGCCGGCTTCAGGACGTAGCCCTCGGCAAGGTTGTCCACCAGTTCAGGAAGCCCGAACAGGGCCGGGACCCTGGAAGGGAAGGCACGGGGCAGCTCCTGGAGCCGGTTCAGCACGCCGCATCCGAGAGCAGGAGCGCACATAAGCCCGGCGGCCACCGCGGCTTCGCGCAGGGCACGGTCAGAGATCCAGCAGCGCCCCCCGGCCGTTTCGACCGTGGCGTCGAACGGCAGCCAGTGCAAGCCGGGTGCGTACCACACGCCTGTCTGCACCGGCTCGGCTCCGGCAACGGCAGGAACGTCCGGGTGCGGGTAGCATCCACCGGCCAACTCGCCGTAGACCGTCACCACCGCAGCATCACCCCATTCGCTGCGCAACGCCGAGGCGAAACGGGCCACTGCCACCGACAGCTCCGGCCAGACCCGGCTCACCCCGAAAAAGCCATCCAGCGCATCGTCGCCCAGCAGCTCACGACGCTTGGCCGGACGAACCCCGGCATCGTCGCAGACTATAGCGAAATGGGCCCCATGTACCTTTTCCACCGCAATCCACTCCCGGACTCCGGACATGCCGAGCCGCTCCCTCGCGGAGATTTTGGGATACGGCCGCAACGCGGGACCCGCAGACGCAGTGTCGGACACAGGAAGGATCTTCGCCGTCCGCCCAGCCCTGGGCAACAGAGATTCACGCTCGCACTTGTCTGGCAGGTGCAGCCCCGCAGGCTGTCCACGCGGCAGCAGCAGGCACACAGGGATCGACATCTTCAAGAAACCATCGTTTTCTGAAGATCCTCCCGCACGACCACCCGGACCCCTCGCAGCCTTCAAAAACCCCTTCAAAAACCAGGGGTGTTCAACAACCTTCGACCACCGTTTTCTGTCATGATCTGGGGTCATGACCGCCCCCGAATTGACCGAACCGGGTCTCCTCGTCGCCGAGCCGCTCGTCCGCACCGAGATCAAGATTGGATACGCCCGGGTCTCGACCAGCGGGCAGAAGCTCGAACGGCAGCTCGACGCGCTCACGGCCGCCGGGTGCCGGAAGATCTTCGCGGACAAGAAGTCCGGCAAGAACGCGCTCCGTCCCGAGCTGAAGGCGTGCCACGCCTTCCTCGACCCCGGCGACACCCTCGTCGTCCCGAGCCTGGACCGCTACGGCCGCAGTCTCCAGGACCTCATCAACATGGTCGCCGAACTCCGCACCCGCGGCATCGGCTTCACCTCGCTGCACGAGAACCTGGACACCACCACCCCCGGCGGCCGGCTCGTCTTCCACGTCTTCGCCGCCCTGGCCGAGTTCATCCGCGAACTCATCGTCATCGGCACCAACGAGGGCCTGGTCGCCGCCCGCGAGCGGGGCCGGGTCGGCGGACGCCCCAGCGTCGCCACCGAGGAGATCATCCGCGCCGCCCGCGACCTGCTGCCCGACCCCGGCCGCTCGATCACCTCGATCGCCAAGCTCCTCGGCGTCTCCCCCGGCACCCTCTACAACCACATCCCCGACCTGCGCGAGCTACGCGCTGGCGCCGTGCCCCGCCAGATCGGAGCGCCGACGAAGTAGACCGGCTCCAGCAAGATCAATCTCAGCGGCACTTTCTGTACGCCAACTACTCGCACCCGTTCATGCTCGTCCCCCAACTCCGCGCCGAGCTCGAAGTCCGCACCCCCGCCGACCGCGGCCCCGGCCGCGCGTGGGAGATGGGCCCGGCCATCGACGCCGCGACGCCCGAGGCCACGATGAGACCCACAAGAGTGGGGTACGCGAGGTGCAGCACCGCCCAGCAAGAACTCCAGAGCCAACTCGACGCCCTGGCGGAAGCCGGGTGCGACCCGGTCTTCTCCGAGAAGATCAGCACCCGGATCAAGGTCCGGCCCGAGTTCACCAAGGCGATGGACTTCGCCCGCACCATCAAGAAGGCCGTCCCCCACCAACAGGTGATCTTCACCGTGCACGAGATGAAGCGCCTGGGCCGCGGCGCCGCCGAACTCCTGGCCATCGCCGAGGACCTGCGCCACCACGACATCCAGCTCGAACTCCTCACCGGCCCCCTCCAAGGGGTCTACGACCCCTCCGGACACGGCGCCGCCCTCTTCGCCTTCTTCGCCGGCATGGCCGAGTCCGAGCGCGAATACATCCGGGAGAAGTCCCTCGAAGGCCAGGCATCCGCCCGCGAACGCGGCCGTCACGGCGGACGCCCCAAGGTCGTCGACGACGACATGGCCGACTACGCCCGCAGCCTGCGAGCCAACGGCGCACCCGTCCCCGAGATCGCCCGCAAGCTCGTCATCACCTCGGGCAAGAACCAGGGCAAGCGGCCCTCGGTCGCCACCGTCTACCGCATCCTCGCTGAGGATGAACCGGACAGCTGAACAGACGGAGACACTGCCAAGATCAACTCATTGCCCCTTTGACCCGTATCTCGGCGATACCCCTGTCGGTGGCGGCGGGTCGGGAGGAGGGCGGCCAGCAGGGCTTCGGCGTAGTCGCGTGACGTCCGGTTCGTGATCATCCTCACAAGTGCGTTCCTCGGATGCGAGGCGGGTCGCGATGACGTCGTGGTAGCCGAGGGCGTCGACGACGGGGCGGGCATCTCCAGGACCCACTGTGGCGGATCGCTCCGGTCTGGACGGCGGCTGTGGGGACACCGAGGTCGTTGAGCCGACCGGAGAGGTCAGCCGTTCTTCACGGTGGCGTCGGCGAGGGCGAGCCAGGCCGACATCGACGCCGCGGGCTCAACGAGTCACCCCGACAGGTCGCACACCGGGTTGCGGCATAACCTGCGGTGGTGACCGGAACCGAGCTGGATGAGTTGATCGTCGCTGACGGCGCGGCGCTGCGCGCGTGGCTGCTGGACAACCACACCACCTCTCCTGGCGTGTGGCTCGCCCTGACCAGGAAGGGCGGCACCGTTACCACGCTGACCTGGCAACAGGCGGTCGACGAGGCACTGTGCTTCGGCTGGATCGACGGGCAGGCCCGCAAGCGCGACGAGGAGAGCTCCTGGAGGCGGTACACCCCGCGCCGACCCCGCAGCGTCTGGTCCCAGCGCAACGTCGCCAACGTGGCCCGGTTGGAGGCGGCCGGCCTGATGCAGCCCGCCGGCCGCGCCGCGGTCGACGCCGCGAAGGCCGACGGGCGGTGGACGGCCGCCTATGCGCCGGCATCGGAAGCGGATGTCCCGGCCGACCTGCGAGCCGCGATCGCCGCCGACCCAGCGGCGCAGGCGATGTTCGAGGTACTCACCAAGACCAACCGCTTCGCCCTCATCAACCGGGTCAATGCCGTCAAGCGGGCCGAGACGCGCACACGGAAGATCGCCGAGTGCGTGGCGATGCTGGTCCGGCACGAGACGATCCACCCGCAGAGAGCCAGGCCAGCGGACCCGCCGGCGTCGTGACCGGGCTCCTGCCGGAACGGACAAACCCAGCCTATTGAGCGGAACTGTTCTCGATGCCCTGCCTCGTCCACTTCAAGACGGGTGAAGGTCTCCGCTGGTGCGCGGCTGGCCGTATCGTTCGACGAGGGCGTTGCCGATCGAGGCCAGGTGGTCTCGGACCCCCGGAGGGCCGGTCACCTCGACCCATTCGACCAGCCCGGAGAGCTCGCCGGCGAGGATGTACTCATTGGGGCCGCGGATCACGACCTCGATGCGGCCATCGGTCGTGGAACCTCCCACGTCGAGCCGGTCGCCGAGCGCCATCCGGAGTACGCCTATCCCGTCGGGTGTGCATACCGCCTGGACCTCCAGCGGCGTTCGTTTGCGATCGACCTCTTTGGCGATCTCATTCCAGCTCTCGGCAAGGTCGAAGTCCCCGGGTCGGTGCACAGGGTCGCCGGTCGGGTCGGCGGACGACACGCGGTCGATCCGGAAGATCCGTCGGCCGGTCTCGGTGTTGGAGACGAGATACCACACAGGACCTTTGGCGACGATGCCCAGCGGGTGGACGATTCTCCGGGTTTCGACGCCTTTGCTGTCGACGTAGCCGAGCGACACCTGGACGCCGCTGATCACCGCGTCCTGGAGTTCGTCGAGGAAGCGAGGCGGCCGGTGCTCGATCCGGCTCGCCCCCCATCGCTGCGGGTCTACGACCAGCGACGACGCTGCTGCCTCGGCCTGCACCTGGAAGGGCTTCGGTAGAGCATGGACGAGCTTGCGCAGAGCTGCTTTCATCGCCGGCGTCGCATCCGAGGCCGGACCGACAGCCAGGAACAGGGCGCGTGCCTCACTGGCGGTCAACCCGGATAGGTCGGTACGAGCGCCGCCCACGAGGCGCCAGCCGCCGCCTCGGCCCTGCACGGAGTACACGGGCACCCCGGCCATGGCCAGGGCGTCGAGGTCACGGCGGGCGGTGCGCTCGGAGACGTCCAGCTCTCGGGAGACCTCTGCGGCTGTCACCTGCTCGCGCCGTTGGAGCAAGAGCAGTATGGCCACCAGCCGATCGGATCGCATACTGACAAAACTCTCATAAAAACCGGTCATGGGGTGACCGGTTTGGGTGGCAAGGTCGCAGCATGACCTCATCGGGGAGGTCAACCGCCAGCGAACGCCCCCAGAGAGGAAATGCGGTGTTCAATCAAGCAGATTTTCCCGAGCCCACCCTCATCCAGGTCAACGGTGTGGAGCTCGAAGTCTTCGAGGCAGGCCGGGAAAACAAGGGCAAGCCCATCGTGCTCTGCCACGGCTGGCCGGAGCACGCCTTCTCCTGGCGTCACCAGATGCCCGTCCTCGCAGCGGCTGGCTACCACGTCATCGCACCGAACCAGCGGGGTTACGGCAACTCATCCCGCCCGACCGAGGTGACGGACTACGACATCGAACACCTGACGGGTGATCTCGTCGCGCTCCTGGACCACCATGGCTACGAAGACGCCACCTTCGTCGGCCATGACTGGGGTGCGTTCGTCGTCTGGGGACTGACCCTGTTGCACCCCGACCGGGTGAACAAGCTGATCAACCTGAGCCTGCCTTACCAGGAGCGCGGAGAAACGCCGTGGATCGAGGTCATGGAAACCTTCCTCGGTGGCGACTTCTACTTCGTCCACTTCAACCGGCAGCCGGGCGTCGCGGACGCCGCATTCGATGCCAACACCTCCCAGTTCCTCCGCAACCTCTACCGGAAGAACGTGCCCCCCGCACCCCCTGAGCCGGGCATGGCATTTATCAACCTCGCCAAGGCGGAAACGCCACTCGGTGAGCCCATCATGAGCGACAGTGACCTGGCCGTCTACGTCTCCGCGTTCGAGACGTCGGGATTCACGGGCGGCATCAACTGGTACAGGAACCTCGACCGCAACTGGCACCAGCTGGCGGGCGCGGACCCGATCATCAAGCAGCCCGCCCTCATGATCTACGGCGACCAGGACTTCGCGATCCCGAGGTTCGAAAGACTGGCAGAGTTCGTGCCCAACGTGGAAGTGGTCGGCCTGGACTGCGGTCACTGGGTCCAGGAGGAAATGCCAGAAGAAACCAACCAGGTGATTTCGGAATGGCTGGAACGGCAGAGCTAGTGTCCTGTGATCCGGCTCGTATCACCTGAAGGCGGAGTTCTCGCATCACGCCGATGACAAATGGGCTCGCGAAATCAACTCTCGCCGGTTGTTTTGGGTGCCCAGCCGACCGGTGACCTCCCGTGGTCTCCGGCGGCGTATCGGCTCCAGGTGCCGCCGGTCTCGTTGCGGAGGCGACTGGTGGTCTTGTTGTGGTAGCCGAGAGCGTTCGCAACGACAGGTGCGGGCAGTTCGAGGAGTTGCTGTCGGATGGCGGCGCCGCGGGCGGCGGCGATTGGGATTCCGACCTCGTTCAGGAGCGCGGACAGGTGGTTGGGGCCGAGCGGCTGGCCGGTCCGGCGGCCGGGGAAGAACCAGCGGGACGTCGGGTTGGTCGCGGTGTTCATGTTGCCGCGGTTCGTGATGTGCTCCAGCAGCAGGGCGGAGACCGGCGCCGGGACGGGCGAGGGTGGCTCACCGAGTCGTAGCAGCACGGCGTCGCCGTTGCGGATGACGTCGTCAAGAGTGAGCCGGACGACGCGGCTCAGCGGTTGTGCGTAGAGAAGAACGATGACTCCGGCGACGCGGAGTCGCATCGGTATCTCCGTGTCGATCAGAAGTCTGCCAGGGCGGCGAGGCGTTCGTCTTCGCTCAGTGCGGGCCGGCGGGAGATCTTCATTGTGGGGATGGTCAAGGAACGTCTGGCGGGCGGTGAGGTCCATCGAGGAGAACGCGCCGTCGTGGATGCGCAGGGCGAGACGGTCACGGTGGAGCACTTCGAGGACGTCGAGGATGTGTTGGTTGCCCCGGACGAGGCGGAACATCTCGGAAATGTGCACGGTGTCGCCTGGCCGCGCGTAGTCGCGGAGCTTGCCGAACTTCGGGCGCTCCAGGGGGTGGAGGCGGCTGGAGGTGCCGGCCTCCTCCTCGAAGACGGTGGGGTCCTTGATCCCGGCCTCGGCGAGGACGGTCCTGGCGGGCGGTCGACTGCTGGTCGGTCGAGGCCCGCTTGTAGATCAGGTTGGCCACCCGGGGCCCCTTTCTGACGGAGGAACAGAACCTACCCGTCGTTAAACCCTGTCATCAATGGCCATCGGATCCGATTGGATTCACGCCGCCCCGAGCCCCGAAATTCCCGGGTCCATTGGACGCACGCGGCGCCTGTCGTCATTCGATCGTTTGCCGACAGGCAGCAGGCGCGTCCGGGTGTTGTAGTCGGGACAGCTGTCTGCCATCGGTGAACGCCACCCCGAGCGGGCGCAACGGTCATTACCGTCCAGACTCATGACAACGATTACGACGCGCACGGTCGAGTATCCGGCCGACGGTTTGACGATGATCGGGCACCTCGCGCTCCCGGCCGGTGTCGACCGCCGACCCGCGGTGCTGCTCGGACCAGAGGGCACGGGGCTCAGCGACGTCGAGCGCCGCCGAGCCGATGCCCTCGCGGAGCTGGGATATGTAGCGCTGGCCTTCGACCTTCACGGTGGGCGCTATTTGGGGGACCCCGAGGAGATGCTGGCCCGCTGCATGCCGCTGCTCGCCGACCCCGACCGGATGCGAGGCATCGGCCACGCGGCGCTCGACGTGTTGCGCACCGAACCGCGAACCAACCCCGACCGGATAGCCGCCGTCGGCTACGGCACCGGGGGCGCCATCGCGCTGGAACTCGGGCGCGACGGCGTCAACCTGCGCGCGATCGCGACAGTCAACGGGCTGATCACGAGCCGACCGGGCGAGGCGGCGCGCATCCGCTGCCCGGTATGGGCCGGGGTCGGGTCGGAAGACCCGATCATGGCGCCCGCCCAACGGGACGCGTTCACCGCAGAGATGCAGGCCGCGGGCGTCGACTGGCGCCTCGTGGTCTACGGAGGAGCCCTGCACGCCTTCCACCATCCACTGGTCGATCACACCGTGCGTCCCGGCGTCGGCTACCACCCACGGCACGCACAGCGAGCCTGGCGTGACGTCGTCGCTCTGCTCGCGGAGTGCCTGCCCGTTACGGATTGATCCGATCGGCTCCCGATACTTACTCCTGCCCGCTGTCGTCTTCTTCGTCCAGCTCTGGGGCATCCGGGTCGCGCAGCGGGCGCAGGGCGCCGGCAGCCGGGGTCGAGGCAGTGAAGCTGTAGCAGCCGAGCAGGTTCAGGTTGCGGTGCTTGAGCGGGGAGAGCCGGGCGATGTCCTCGTCCCGGATCTCGTGGCCCTCGGCTTTCAGCTGGGCGACGGCGGCGTCGATGTAGCGGGTTGTCCAGAGCACGACGGCGTTGAGGACCAGGCCGAGCGCGCCGAACTGGTCTTATCCGAACTAGCTCAGCTCGGCGGTGGGTCTGCCTGCGAGCCGTCGTTCACCACGGAAGGTAGTCGTGAAGAAGCTGGGTGGACGGGTTCTGTCGGGCGTGTCGTGCACGTCGGCCGCGCGCTTCGTGGTCTTACTGGGAGAACGCGTAGGTCCGGACGGGGTCGAGGTGCAGTTCGAAGGGCCCGAAACAGTCGGCCGCGAGGGTAGCGACCGGAGCGGCGCAGGGGCAGGCCCGGTTGAGTCCCTCGTCGCCTGTCGGTCCGCAGCACCCACTGCTGTTCTCCCAGTTGGGCAGTGGCTGAAGGCCAGCGGCGTCATCAGGGTGCACCAGCACTGTGTGTCGGCTGCCGGCCGAGATGACGAAGCCTTCTTCACGGCCGACCACAGGTCCGCGCGACTGAGCCGGCTTCGGGTCCTCCTGATCGTCCTGCACGACGTAGGGAGGCCCCCAGGGCTCGGGATCGATCGCGTAGTAGCCCCGCGGAACGGTGGAAGGCGCCCGGCGTGTCTCCTTGTCCCGGTCACGCTCGTCATCGGAGACGTCAGGGGCGGCGGCAAGCTCGGCCAGCTCCGGCGTGATCGCGGTGCCGCACTTGGAACAGAGGAAGACGGTCATCCCCTCGTTGTAGTGCTCAGGACTGCCCCTTCGCATCCTCGTTTCGCCGCTCGGAGTCGATGCGCGCGACGACGCCACGGAGATCGGGCATGCCCAGGTGGACGGTGGTGTGCCGGGCCGCGAGGTCGCGCATGGCGGCGAGCTTCTGCTCGGTGGCGGCGAGGCTGGCCTCGATCGCGGCGACCTCGCCGAGCCATCCCTGTTCCTCGGCCTCCTGGAGCCGGTCGAGCCCCCGGCGCACGCCACGGGATTTACCACGCCCACGGCGCGCGCCGAAGGCGCGCTGCGCTGCTGACCTGTGATTGCCTCGCTCACCGGTTCGGGAACGCCGGGGACCGGCCGTACAGGCGCCCGAGGTATCCGTCCGACATGAGCGACGCGGAGTGGGAGTTTGTACGCGATGCCGGTCTCAGGTCGGAGGTGCGTGGGGTGGGTCAGAAGCAGCCCGGTCCGCTGGTGGGGTTGACGCAGCTGTTGTAGCCGGATCCGCCGTCGTTGGTGTCGGTACCGGGACCACCGTTGAGAGCGTCGTTGCCGGAACCGCCGAAGAGGGCGTCGCTGTCGCCGCCGCCGAAGAGGGCGTCGTTGCCGTTGCCGCCCTCGACACGATCGTCGCCGTTGCCCCCGATAAGGACGTCATTGCCGTCATCGCCGCAGATCAGGTCGTTGCCACCGCGACCGTCGACCACGTCGTTCCCGGCGAGAGCGAAGATCACATCGTCGCCCGGGGTACCGGTCAGGTTGTCGTCGCGGTGGGTACCGGTGATGGTGGGCGTGGCGGTCGCGCAGGTGGGGGGCGGCGGGTCGTAGGTGATGGTCACCTTGACCTGCCCCGCGGCGGTGTCCGAGGTACCACCTGTGGGGACGCGATTCGATCCGCCGCCGCCACCACCGGGGCCGTAGGAGGGAGGGATGCTCCTGATGAAGTTGCAGCCTCCCCCGCCACCTCCACCGAACCAGCCGCCTCCACCTCCGCCCGCCCCGTAGGCGCCCCCGCCGGTGCCGCCGGCACCGGCCGCGCCCGGAGTGCCTGATGTACCGCTGGCAGGACATACGGCTCCGGCCGTGCCGCCGGCTGTCTGGGTTCCGCCGCCGCCGCCCTGGCCGCTGTCCGTTCTGCTGCCGCCGGCCTCCCCGGTGTCTCCGGCGTCTCCGCCGGTGGCCTCCGGGTTGAGGATACTGGAGATGCTGCCGCTTCCGCCGCCGCCTCCGCCGCCCGCGACGATGAGGCGGGGGTCGGTGGCGGGGACGCCGGTCAGGGTGCAGCCGGGGCTTGCCGAGCTGCAGGTGCGGACATCGCTGGAACCGCCGCCGGCACCACCTGGCAACGGCCCGCCGCCAGGGCCCTCACCCGTGCCGACGTTGACAAAAAGGGTGGTCGTGCCCGGCGGCACGATGACGGTGCCCATGACGGTGGCGCCGTTGCCGCCTGCACCACCGTTGGGCCCGTTTTGGCCCGCGGCGCCCGTCGCGGTGACGGACAGTCGGGTGACGCCGGACGGGACAGTGAAGGGCTGGTCGGCGCCCACGTCGAAGGTGACCGTCACGGCCGCCGCAGTAGCGGGCGTTGCCGTGGGCACCACCAGTGCCGCCGGCAGTGCCACCGTGGCGAACAGGACGGCAGCGCGCCTGGCCGCCGCCGGGCGCCGCAGCTCACCCGCAGCTCCCGCGCCACATCGATGGAACATGGCATGTTGCAGGGTCGGTCTCACGAGACTCCTCGACAAAGAGCGCGGCATTCAGAACGTGCCACGGGCGTCGGCCGGTGTTGAGGCCCCTGCCGGCACCGTCCGACGATCAAGCCACACACACCCTCTGCGGCCATACAGGCACACCGTCATACCGCCCGCGATCCACCGATCAGACGCTACCGACCTCGTCCCCCTCGGCGGCCACGAATCCCGACGAGACCGCGACCACCTGTTGTGGCGGTCCACCTGGAGTCGTCGCCATCGATACCATGCCCGCCTCTACCACCGCCGATGGCACACATACGCCGACACCACACTATGATCAGAAGGCCCGGCAGCAGCAGCTGTCTACGGCTGCCGTGTCAGTGAGAGCGCGGCTCTGTCGGGGTCTTGGAAGCCGGGTGTCATTCGGTGGTGCGCCATCCTCGTGTCCGCGGGATCTCCACCGATGGCATTCGCGAACGGCGGAAGACTCGCCGGTGCAGCGATGCACTCCGCCGGACGGCTACCGCCGTGCCATCGAGGCGCACCGCCAGGCCGCCCGGCCGTCGAGGGTGGACCCAGCCATCGCGGAAGCGGTGGAGCGGCAGACCGCCGCGATGCGGGAGCTGAGCCGCCGTGCATTCTCCGAGCCGGACGTCGCCCGGGACAACGCGCCCGCTTCCCTCGAGGCCATCCGGGCACAGTGCCGTCGCCAGGCTGGGGCCACCGAGGCCGCCGTCCTGCGCCGGGCCCGGCAAGAGCGCGCGGCCGGAAGTAAGGGTCAGTTCGTTCTTCCCCAGCTGAGGGTGACCGCGTCGATCTCGCCGCGGTCCGGGTGGAGGGTCTGGTTGTGCCAACGCCAGGACAGGCGAAGTCGTCAGTGGGTGAATGGTTCTCGGATCGGATCGCGTTGGGAGTGCTGACGCGCCCTGGAACGGAGGCACATTGAGCAACCTCACCAGCCTCGTGTGAGTACGCGTACTCAGGGCGCGGCGGTGGTCCTCCGGCGAGAGTGGGAGCACACCGAACGACTGGAGAGAGTCATGAACACCCCCCGCCCCACGGGCCTCGCCGCCGCTTCCCTCCCCGGAAGCGTCCGCCTCGCGGCCGCCGTCCTCACGAGCGTGGCCGCGGTGGTTGCACTCACCGGATGTTCCGGCTGGGAGTACCGGGAGTATGTGTGCTCGCGTGGCGAGTATCCCGTCCTGTCCGTGGGGGGAACCGGTAGCGCCTGCGTCTCCGACGGGGAGGAGCCCCCGGCGGGATACGCCCGATACCCGCAGGGCAAGGTGCCGCAGGAGGTCGGCGACACGTGGGACACCTATTGGGACACCCACACCCTGGACAAGGACGGCAAGATCATCGACGCCCCTGAGGCGGGCTGACCGGGAGAGGTCCGGCGCGGCCGAACGGCGAGGCCCTCGCGGATCCCGCGAGGCCGACGCCCTCGTCCTGGCGGACGCGCCTTATGGTCCCGGCCTAGAAGAATCATGAGGATCTTCGGTTCTGGCCCCGCCGCGTGAGCGGCGGGGCCAGACTCTTGTGCGCCCAGCATGGGCGGTTGCTTGGGGGTGGAAGTCCCCTGGGGGAAGAGGTGGTGCCAACCCCGAGCCGGAGGCAAGGGCGTCATCGTGAGGTGGGGTCTGGAGGAAGCCCAGCTGTGCATCTCGCGTCGTGCCGTGTGGACCGCACGTCTCAACGCTCTACTGGCTCGGGCGCCCGTCCAGGTGCTGCACGGCGACCTGACCGCACCCGTCACCGGCCGCACTTCGACCTCATCCTCACCGATCCGCCCTACGTCCCGGGCTCGGGTGCACCGCCTCGCCGAGGCCCGGCTCTGGCCCGGGAGACCGGTCACGACGGACGGCTGGTCGTCGACTGAATCTGCCGGGACGCACCCCCACTGCTGAAGCGCGAGGGCCATCGCGTAGCGGCGTGACGCGCGGAACGCGCTGCGCCGACATCGCGGGCACCTCGGTCCTCTCCACTTCTCGTTCGTCGCTCATGGACTTCACAGCCGTTCACGTCTTTGGGGCACGGTCAGACGCGCCGTCAACTCTCATCACGCTATCCGCCAGGGGACTTCCCCAGGGCCTGCATTGCGAGGCACAAGTCCGCCACGAGGCCCGGGCAGACAGCGTCACGGTCCTCGGCGGTGGCAGAGGTCTGCTTCGGGTCGATCCCTGCGTCCTCCAGCGCACGCGTCAGAACCTTGCCGGCCGGGCCGATGAACGAGTGCCCCTGGCGGCCCTCCTGGTCGCCCGGTTGCTCTCCGACGATCAGGACGAGCGCGGAGCGCTCTCCGTCGCCGAACACGGGGCAACCTGGGCCTTCAGCAGGTGTCCGGCGTAGGCCCGGAAGTCCCGCGCGTCGTCCGGGCAAGAAGGGTGTGGGGTCGTACAGCTGCTCCGCGGTGATGTCATCATCAGCGGTACGGACCACCACACCGCCCGATTGAGCCCCCGTCCGGGATTCCGTCGTGGCCGCGCTGCTGGAGACGCTGGTCCCATCCATCTCTGACGTGCTCCGCTCACGTGCCGAGCCTGGTTGTGCGACGACCTCGACCGTGTCAAGACTGAGCCGCACACCTGACAACTGCCCACCTCCACCATCGCCCCATAGGTGCGCACCGCCATTGCCCTGCTCCAGAGGTCCGGAGACAGCCACCGGAAGAGGCGGTCGCCGCCACGGATGCCACCACGGCGGCGACCCGGAACCGTTCACTGCCCTGTTCCGTAGCAAGTGGCGGCACCAGTGGTCGGTGCGGTCGCAGTCCCCCGCCCGCTGCGCTGAGCTCGCGAGGACCGCGTCGTGGTACTGGTCGATGGCGACGCGGTCTCCTGATCTGATGCCGGTGTAATCATCGCAGCCGTGGTTCACGGGGCTGCGGCATTGAGGGGCGACCACGCTCGCCGGAACTGTCAGCCTCCGTCGATCGCGGTGCGGGCCCGGACCTCGTCCGGGGCAAGGTAGTGGTCCGTGTACTCGAAATCACGTAGCGTCCCCGGCTTTTACGTCTGAAAGCCGGTTCGCACGAAGTCGTCGCCGGCCACGGCGTTCAGAAGTCAATTCGTCATCACTCGAGTCCTCGCGGCGCCGGTGCGCAGCGCCGCCCGGTCGTACCCGCGGGCCACGGCCTGAGCGGGTGTCCCGCGCAGGTCTATGCCGAGCGGCCGCGAGACACCATCGAGGCCACCGAGATCCACGACCAGCCCGAGGTCCTTATGGACGTACGGACGCGTTGGCGCGCCCGTAGCGACATGACCACGTTGTCGGCGGCAACCTTGCCCTGACGCTCCGCGTGCTGCGCGGTGGGCGGGCACACCGAACTGTTCTCGCCGTTGGCGAGGTCGGGCACGGCGGCCGCGTCACCGAGCGCGAACACGCCATCTGCCCCGGGCACACGCAGGTCTGCGGCGACAACGAGCCGACCGCTCTTCGCCGTCTCAGCGCCCAACGTGGCGACAAGCGGGCTCGCGGCGACACCAGCCGTCCAGATGAGGGGGCGGCAGGGCAGCACGCGCCCGTCAGTGAGTGTGATGTCCTCGGGGCCCGCCTCGGCGACGCGGCCAGCTTCCTCATGCCACGGCCGTGCTGCGCCAGACCCGGGATGTCGAAAGTGCCGGTCACGCTCCCTGGCGCGAGCACAAGGTGATCGTAGGACTGGTTCACAAGCTCCCCGGTGGTCTTCCGGATCACGCAGACCTTGGCCCGGGAGCCGACGCCCACCGCGCCGACGATCACAATCCTCGGTCGCGCCATGGTGTCCGTCCCTTCTCAGGTGTACGGGTCCCCGGCATGCCTTCCTCGACAGGCCGTTCCATGCATGCGGAAAGCGGAGCGGATACCTCCGAAGGGGGCTTGGGCGCCGCCATGGGCCCCGAACAGCCCCCTCTCGAGGCGAGAAAGTGCCCCATCAGTCGCATTCACATGCTGGAGAATCCGCTTTCTCGGCGACGGTGAGCACGGACTGCCGCATGCACCCGAACTTCCCAGAACAGAAGACCCCGGTTCCCGGCCCCGCAGGGTGATTTGGCGCCGCGCAACACCCTTTTCGGCATTCGACGGCAACGTGACCTCCGTGGGTACGAGGTGCGAGCACCACGAGCGAAGGGCCGGGGGAGAGACATATGTGAGGAGGCCGGGGGCTCAAGGCTGCCACTGCGCGTGCCGACTGGTGAAAGAGCTGAGCGGAGGTCGGTCATGATTCGGACTGTGGGCGTGGAAGAGGAACTGCTCCTGGTCGACGCCGAGAGCGGGGAGCTACAGGATCTGTCAGCAGCGGTCCTGGCTGCGGTGTCGCACGAGGCGCTGCGCGGCGGAAACAACGGAGTCTTTCAGGCTGAACTGCAACGCCAGCAGCTGGAATTCGCCACAAGTCCCCGGAAGACCATGGATGATCTTGCCGCCGAGGTCCGACGGTGGCGGGCTGAAGCGGCCCACCGCGCAGAGGCCATGGGCGCGGCCGTGGCCGCCCTGGCCACCTCCCCGCTACCCGTCACCCCCTCACTGGGCTTCAGCGAGCGCCACCGCTGGATGGGTGACAGGTTCGGCTTGACCGCTCAGGAACAGCTCACCGGCGGGTGCCACGTGCATGTGTCGGTGGTCTCCGACGAGGAAGGCATCGCGGTCCTTGACCGTATCCGGCCGTGGCTCGCCGTACTCCTGGCTCTGAGTGCGAACTCGCCGTTCTGGCAGGGCAGGGACAGCCAGTACGACAGCTACCGCAGCCAGGTCTGGGGGCGCTGGCCCTCCGCCGGCCCCACGGAGATCTTCGGCTCGCCAGACGTATATCACCGGCTGGTTCAGACGCTGCTCGACACTGGAGTGCTCCGCGACGAGGGAATGGTCTACTTCGACGCCAGGCTCTCCAAGCGCTATCCCACGGTGGAAATCCGCGCAGCCGATGTCTGCCTGGATGCTTCCACGACGGTCCTGCTCGCAGCCTTGGCGCGGGGGCTCGTGGAAACCGCCTCCCGGGAATGGGCCACGGGCGCGCAGCCTGACCGGCACCATGTGACGACTCTCCGGATGGCTTCCTGGCAGGCAGGCCGCTACGGGCTTGACGGTCAATTGGTCCACCCCTTGACGATGCGCCCCGCCCCTGCGGAAGCCGTGGTGCACGCGCTCGTGGACCACGTACGCGACGCGCTCCATGATGCCGGAGACCTCGCGCTTGTGCAGGAAGCGATTACCTCGCTGCTGACCACCGGAAACGGCGCCCGCGTGCAAAAAGACCTGCTGGAACGAACCGGGAGCCTCCGCGCCGTGGTCAAGGAATGCGTCAAGCGCACGCAAACGTAATTGTACATAAACAGGGCACAGCACTTGCATATCTGCATTTAGAGTGAAAACAACCTCTTAGAGGGCGCTTACCCGGGTTAAGGGCAGTATGTGGCTTATTTAACTGTCCCACTTTGATGCGGTTCAGCCTGTAAATGAGTTCGCTGCGTCCGAAGAGGAGGGCGTAGACCGGTGGGAGCTGGGTGAGGATCCGGTCGATCAAGACGTTGTCGACGGTTCGGTTGACGACGCGCAGGACAGAGCCGGTGTCCCAGCGGGTGGTGGCGCCTGTGCCGCCCGTGAGGGTGGTGAGTTCGTTGACGAACTCGCATCCGGTCAGCGGTGTGGCCGCGGGAATCTGCGCGGTGAAGACAAGGGCTGCCTCGAGGGGCAGGTGGGCGGCGAACTCGACGCGCTCCTCTCCGGTGACCTGCCGGCCCAGGACGGTGAGCACGGTCCGGATGACCTTTTCGGCCCCCTCCCTGGTTGGGTACACGCCTTCGTGTCGCACTGCTTCGACCAGGTGCTCGAATGTCGTGCCTGCCGTAGTCGGGGTGTAGACGTACGGGACCGTCGTCATGGCGACGGGGATGACCTTCCTGCTCAGGATGGAGTTATCGCGTTGCTTATGACCGCAAAGAGCACAGCCACACCCACGCCGGTGAGACGGAAACCGGATGTCACGTCAATGGGGCAGTGGGAAGCGGCGCCGACGCATGCTCGGTGATACCGCCTGCTTGTATGCGGAACGTATTGCGGAACTCGTCGCGGAGCGGAGAGCCGGACTTGAAGGGGGCAGCGCCCGGCCCTCCGCTGTCCGTGACCTTCCGAGGTCAGCCGCTGATCTGCTTCGGCGTGGCGTCGGCAGCGCCGACGGTGATCTTGCGCGGCTTAGCGCGTTCCGCGATCGGGATGCGCAGGGTGAGTACGCCTGCGTCGTAGTCGGCCTTGATGTGCTCGGTGTCGAGGGTGTCGGCGAGCATCAGCTGTCGGGAGAAGACCCCCAGGGGCCGCTCGGCGAGCTCCATCTGCACGCCGTCGGGCTTGGCGACCGGACGGCGCTCCGCTTTGACGGTCAGCATGTTCCGCTCGACGTCGATGTCGATCGCGTCTGCGGTGACACCGGGCAGGTCGAGTGCGATCACGTAGTCGTCGCACTCGCGGTAGGCGTCCATCGGCATGGTGGACGGTCGTGACCATGTGCCGGATGCGCCCAGGAGCTGCTGGGTGAGCCGGTCGAGCTCACGGAACGGGTCGGTGCGCATCAACATCGGAAAACACCTCCAGTGAGTCAGGCAGTGACTGCCAATGCGCTTCACTTGCCACCCGTTGTAGCATGTCATCGAAACGATGACAACAACACAGGTCATCAGGTTGACGACATGGAGTCAGGATGTCGAAGAGCGAACAGCCGCTGCCTGTCGCCCCCGCCTCATTTCTCGCCGCTACGGCGGCATTGACCGCCATAGACGGAGCCGTACGGGCCGCACACGCGGCGCCAGGCGAACGTCCTTCCGTCAGCGCCCCGGTCGGCGCCGAACAAGCTCTGGCTGCCCTGCTGCTTCTGCGAGAAGTCCGCGAGCAGCTCGCGGGCTGGGAGAGCGACCTGATCGAGACGGCGCGCGCCGCGGGTGCGAGCTGGGCCGAGTTGGCCGGCCCCCTGGGGGTCACCAGCCGCCAAGCGGCCGAGCGGCGCTACCTGCGCCTGCGGCCCGGCGCCGCCGGTAGTACCGGTGAGCAGCGGGTTCGGGCCACCCGCGACAGTCGGGCAGCGGACCGAGCCGTAGCGGTCTGGGCCCGTCAGAACGCCGGCACCCTGCGCGGGCTCGCCGGGCAGATCACGGCCCTCGCCGACCTCCCGCCTGAAGCCGCCGCCCCCGTGGAGCGCCTCCTGGACGCTCTCGCCGACAACGACGCCGCCGCACTGACAGGCCCTCTTGCCGAAGCCCTCCCCCACCTGTACGAACACTCCGACATCGCGGACCGCCTCGGCAATGTCACCCACCGCATGGGCAAGCTACGCCAGGACAGCACCGACCAACGCCGCTCCACCTGAATGGCTACCCGTGACGGGCGGGCGCCCGGACAGCGCGAGACCGGGACGGCCTGGGCATCCGCCAACGGCGACAGGCTGAGACCGGTGGCCCGGTCGACGTTCGGCGGTGATGCGGCGACGCCGTCTGGATGGCGGCCTCGGTCCGATGGGTGTGGAGTGTGGAGGGGCTGAACACCGCGTGCCGGGGAAGGCGCTGTGGTGAGTGAACCGTCCGACCTGTATTCGAAAGGATGAGACGTCATGCCGGCTGGATCCAGTAGGAAGCGCGAGCGGCAGTACGAGCACATCAAGGACAGTGCCGAGAAGCGCGGCATGTCCGAGGGCCGAGCGAAGGAGATGGCGGCCCGCACGGTCAACAAGGAGCGTGCACGGTCCGGGGAAGCGAAGACGTCCAGCAAGACCTCCACCCGCGATCCGCTGTCCGCTTCCCAGCGCGGCGGGCAG
Organism: Streptomyces sp. SCSIO 30461; assembly: GCF_037023745.1. Classification (NCBI taxonomy): domain Bacteria; kingdom Bacillati; phylum Actinomycetota; class Actinomycetes; order Kitasatosporales; family Streptomycetaceae; genus Streptomyces; species Streptomyces sp. SCSIO 30461. Next base: position 2,838,837 of record NZ_CP146101.1, on the reverse strand, counting down.
CGCTCCCACTCCGGCGCTCAGGGCCTCACCAAGGACCAGCTGTACGCGGAGGCCAAGAAGAAGAACATCGAAGGCCGCTCCACCATGAACAAGCAGGAACTGCGCAACGCCCTCGGCCGCTGACCTCCCGCGATGCGGAAGTCGTTCACATGAGCTTCGACATGTGGGCCTACCACCCGGAGTCGCACCACACCCCTGGCATGATCCTCATCGGCTACACCGTGATGGCGACCGACGGAGAGATCGGCACCGTCCACGAGGACATCGAGGAACCCGGCTCCACCTACGTGGTCGTCGACACCGACCCGTGGACCTTCGACACGCCGGTGCTCCTGCCGGCCGGCACCATCATGCGCGTGGACCGCCACGACAAGACCATCCTCGTCAACCGCACCCGGGACGAGATCAGGCACGCCCCCGCCTACGACCCGAAACAGCACCACGACGACAGCCCGTACCGCGACCGACTCGCCGACTACTACCGCCCCTTCTACTCCTGACCCGCGCGGACGGTCCGCCCGCAGACGAGCACACACTGCAGATGGGACCATCCCGGGCACGTTGGTGTACCCGGTCGGGCCGTGTCCGCCGGGTTTCGCTGCAGTTGGTTTATCCAGCGGCCTCCAGGGGGTCGAGAGTGACCCGGTAGCCGAGTTCGTTGAGGCGGGTCACGGCCCCCCTCCGTCTCCTTGGCGAAATACGCCGCTGCCCGCCGCAGGATCTCCCGCTCGAGCTCCCACTCCTTCTCCGCCTTGCGCAGCCGGCCGTTCTCCGCGCGCAGCCGGGCCAGTTCCTCATCCCGGCTCTCCGCACTCTGCTCGCCGTGGCCATGAGCGGCCCGCGTCGCAGGCCTGGCAGACCCGGCTCCGCAGCGTCTCGCCGGTCGCCCCGACATCCGCCGCAACCGCCGCGTACGTGCGCTTCCCGCCCGCCGCGCGGTACAGCGCGACAGCGCCGTTCCTGAACTCCGCCGGATACGGAGACCATGTCCCACCAAGACACCTTCCCTTGGATCTGACAAGATCGATTGTCCGAGTGTCCACGTCACGGGGGTCGCCTCAGGGGTGGGCTGACCCCTGCGGGGCGTCAGCGCCGGGAGACGGTACGGATGCAGGCGGCTGAGCTGCGACAACTGGCCGTTGGAGACCGCAGACCAGCTGTCGCTGGCCGCGCGTCGGCCGGTCACGGCCTGTCTCGTCCGGGTTTTGGCGGGCGGGGGGACCGGCGGACCGCCTGGACGCTGCGTAGGGCACGTCCCCCGCAGTCCGCCTGACGCGAGATCATCAGACGCTGCTGCAAAATACGGAGGGATTCCGGCCACACAGCATGTCGTGATCGGGTATCTCATGGGCTAGTTTGCGACAGTGCGTCATATGGTTCGTTTGCCAGGTTCGTCCTGGACCGGCGTTCAGGTGGTGACCGTTACCGGAACAGGGCTCGGCCTGTTCATGGTTTTGCTCGACGCGTTGATCGCGAATGTGGCTCTGCCTGATATCCAACGGGATTTCGGTGTTGGAGAGTCGGGCCTGCAGTGGGTGGTCGCGGCGTACTCCATCGGCATGGCCGTCTTCATCATGGCTGGGGCTACCGCGGCAGATCGCTTCGGGCGTCGACTGGTCTTCGTGGCGAGTGTTCTGGTCTTCACGGCCGCGTCCGTGACCGCGGGGCTGGCTCCCGGGCTCACTTCCCTGGCGGTAGCCCGCGCGGTGCAGGGCATCGCTGCCGGGACGGTGACCGTCGCCTCGCTCGCGCTGGTCAGTGCCGCCTTCCCTGAACACAGGCAGCGCGCGAAGGCCATCGGGCTGTGGAGCGGAGTGGCCACCGTCGCCCTGGGGCTGGGGCCGGTGGCCGGGGGAGTCCTGACCGAGAGCGTCAGCTGGCGGGCGGTCTTCCTCGTCAACGTGCCCGTGGGGGTGGTGGTGCTGGTCCTCACCCTGGGGCACGTGCCGGAGTCACGTGAGGAGCATCCGCGAGGGTTCGACTGGGGCGGGCAGGCCTTGTTCGTGGTGGCCATGGGCTCGTTGGTGTACGCGCTCATCCAGGGCCAGAAGGCAGGCTGGGCGTCACCGTCGATCCTCACCCTGCTGGCCGTCGGCGTGACGGCACTCGCGGCCTTCGCCCGTTACGAGTATCGCAGCCCGAGCCCGATGACGGACGTGCGGTTGTTCGGCAACCGGCCGTACGCCGTGGCCATGGCCACGCTCTTCTCATCGTACTTTGCCTCATACGGCATGCTCCTGATCACCACCCAGTACTTCCAGAACGTCGAGGGCTACTCGCCGGAGACAGCAGGGCTGCTGATCCTGCCGTTCGCCGTCACCAACATGACGCTCGCGCCGGTCTCGGGGTGGCTGACCGCACGGTTCGGGCCCCTCCGGGTGGCCAGGGCCGGTCAGACCCTGCTGGTTACCGGGCTGGCCGTCGTCGCCCTGGGCATGCCTGCGACCGTGTTCCTGGTCGCGCTCGGCTTGCTCTTCACCGGCGCGGGGGTCGCCCTGGTCGTCACCCCGGTGACTGCCCTGGCCATGAGTGCGGTGCCGCTGGAACGCGCCGGAATGGCCTCGGGCATCATGAGCGCCCAGCGGGCCATCGGCTCGGCCTTCGGCGCCGCCGTCCTCGGCAGCGCTCTTGCGATCTGGCTGGGCGCCACGCTCAACGACACTCTGCGCGATGCCGTTCCGGCGGATGAGGCTCGCCGGGCGCTCAGTGACCAGATCATCGCGGAGGCCAACCCTTATGCGTACAGGGCCGAGGTCGGCCCCGGCAGACCGCTCCCCGCCCTCACACCCCGTCAGCGTGAGGCCATCGTGGAAGCGGCGAAGCACGACTTCATCCGGGGCTGTCAGCTCGGCATCGGTATCGGCACCGCCCTGTGCGCCATGACCACGGGGATGCTGTGGACCACCCCCACCGGCCACAACACGGGTACCCCGGGCGAGGGCGCATCCGCAGGCGCGGGACCTTCCGACTGAGGTTCTCCAAACCGAACGGTGTTTCTGGGTTTTTGGGGGTTCAGCGGCGGGGCGGCGGAGAGCCGCCCGTCGAAGGTGATCTCGAAGGCGGACGGCGATCCCGCGATACCCGGTCCCACATCACCGACCCGCGGCGGGACTGACGCCGTGCTCGCGGTCGGCCGGCGCGTCGTCCGCGATCGGCGGACGGTCTCGGTGGGCCGGGCATCGTACTGGCGGAGGGCGGATGCTGGACACACCCGGGGCTACTTGAAGACGTCCAAGGAGCCCGGAATCTGCACCGACCGGGGGCGCTGGAAGGCACCATGCCGGGGCCGCTGAACAAACGTCAGGGCCACCGATGCCGAGGTCCGGCGGACTGCGGTCAGCCAACCGTGGCGCGGACCGGGTCGCCGAGGATGCCGTCGGTGTACGTCACGTACCGAGCGGTGAAGTCCCCTTTGCCGGTGATGGTGCCTGAAGCCTTCTCCCCTGGCGCGAGTTTGACCGTTTCGATTTGGTTCTTGTCGACGGCGAGGGCAGCCCTGTGCTTGGTTCCGGTGGTGTCGGTGAGGGAGAAGTACAGCGGGTTGACGCTGATCTCCTTGTCGCCGTTGTTGCTGACAGTCACCAGAACGCTGGTGTAGTCGCCGCCGTCGTGCAGGACGCCTGGAGTGAAGGCCGTCTTCCTCGCGACGAGATCGACCGGTCTATCCCCCTCCGCCGGCTGCTCGCTCTTCGGGCCGTTCTGTGCCGGGGCGGATGATGCGGCCTTCCCGGAGCCGCTGTCCGGGGAGTTCCGACCCACGGTGGGTCCGCAGGCGGTCAGAGCCAGCACCGCGAGGACGGCAAGGAGGGCGGGACCTGTCTTCTTCATTGAGATGGTTCTCCATTCAGCGCCACGTTGGGACGGAGCCCCGTGGGCGGTTGATCTTGACTCGGCAGGATGATGGAACGTCGGAATCCCTCTGGCGGGCTCTGCCGCGGCAGAGCTCGGGAAGAGTGATCGTTTGCCTTCCGTGGTACTAGCTTCCGAGGGGCCCACGCCTCTGACCAGTGGAGGAAGCGACACCGTGCGCTAAAATCCCGTCTTGTGAGGGGGAGGCGGCATGTCGTGGCGGTGGCAGTGACAGACGGCGCCCCCACCTTCGAACTCGCCGTGCCCTGCGAGGTCTTCGGCACCGACCGCAGCGACATCGTCGCCCCTTGGTACGAGCTGCGCCTCTGCGCAGCCGAGCCGGGACCGATCCGCACCAGCGCCGGGCTTCGCCTCGACACGTGCTACGGCCTGGACGACCTCGTGGACGCAGACACCGTCGTGGTCACCGCCTCCTCGCTCCGGGTGCAGACCACCCCGCCCCAGCCGCTGGTCGACGCGGTGCGCACCGCCCACGAAAGAGGCCGGCGCATCGTTGCCCTGTGCAATGGAAGCTATGTCCTTGCAGCAGCCGGGCTGCTGGACGGGCGGCAAGCCACCACACACTGGATGAACGGACTTGACCTCGCGGACCGCTACCCCAGCATCGGGTACGACCCGACCGTGCTCTACGTCGGAGACGACACCGTGTTCACCTCGGCCGGTACCGGGGCCTCGATCGATCTATGTCTGCACCTGGTGCGCCACGACCACGGCTCGGCGGTGGCCAACGAGGTGGCCCGGCGCATGGTCGTCCCGCCTCACCGCGAAGGGGGACAGACCCAGCACTCCAGGCCGCTCACTGCGCTCCCCGAGGACAGCGGTCTTGGAACCGTACTGGAGTGGGCTCGAGAACGCCTGCACGAGCCGCTGACCGTGGCAGGGCTCGCCCGCGAGGCACATGTGAGCGAGCGCACCCTCGCCCGCCGCTTCCGCGAGACACTGGGTCTCACCCCGCTGCGATGGATTCTCCAGGAACGGATACGGCTCGCCCAGGAGCTGCTGGAGACCACGGACGAGCCCGTCGAGTCGATCGCCCGGCGTACCGGATTCGGTACCCCGGCCAACTTTCGGCACCACTTCGGACGGCTCACCTCCACCTCTCCCCGGGCTTACCGCAATCGCTTCCGGAGCCGAGGCCCGGGTCACACCCCCTCCGGCAGCGCACCCGAACCGGGCTGACCACGCATGCAAGTCCAGCGCCCAGCCGGTCGCCGTCCGCACGGTCGCTGCCGCGACCAACCGGGCGACCACCGCCGTCACCGGCCGGCCAGCGCGTCGGCGGTGGCCTGGGCGAACGCCTCCGGGTTGTCGAACATGATGTTGTGGCCGCACTCCGGCACCGCCCTGAGCACCACCCCCGCGGCCTCCAACTCCGCCGCGCCCGCCGGGACACCGTCCGCCTGCGGGTAGAGGAAGGTGCGCGGGTGGGGCAGCCCGGCCAGCTGTTCGCGCAGCGCGGGCACCGTCCCACGCCCCCGGTGCACCGTCGTCCGGTACAGCGCCTCGCGGCCTGCCAGCCGCATCGTCGCCCACCACACCGGTCCGACCCGCGCCTCCGTCTCCGCCCAGCCGTGCGCCAGGAACTCCTGCTCGGTGTAGCTCGCGATGCCGCCGCTCCCCGGGGTCGGCATTGGCGGCGCCGGGTCCAGGACCGAGTCCACCAGCACCAGCCTCGACACCAGCTCCGGGTGACGCGCCGCCAGCAGGATCGCCACCGCGCCGCCCAGGCTGTGCGCGACCACCTCCGCGCCGCTCACACCGGCCGCGCGGAGCGCGAGGGCCACGGCATCCGCGTGCTCCTCCATCGTGTAGTCGAAGTCGGCCGGCCGGTCGCTGATGCCGAAGCCGAGCAGGTCCAGCAGCAGCGAGCGGTGGCCGACCAGAAGCGGATGCGCGGCCGCCGCTGCCCAGTACGTCGGCGAACTGGCACCGAGCCCGTGCAGGTACAACCGGGTCCGCGGCCCACTGCCGGGAACCTCGATCCACCGGATCAGGTCGCCGTTCGGGGTGACGGGGGCATGGCGCATGGCGGACTCTCCTTCGGTCGCGGTCTCGAGTCCCACCATACATCGATTCCGAGGTATATCGTAACCGATGCATTTGGACGGCAGTCTGACAGCATGGCTGCATGCTCAAGCTCGCGATCCTCGGATTCCTCTACGACCAGCCGCTGCATGGCTACGAGTTGCGCCACCACCTGGCCGCCCTCACCGGACATGTGCGACCGATCAGCGACGGGACCCTCTACCCCGCGATCAAGCGCCTCGAATCCGACGGCCTGCTCGTCCGCGAAACCGAGCCTGGCAGCGCGGCCGCCCCACGCCACACCCTGCACCTGACCGCCGCCGGGCGCGACGCCCTGCTCCACCACCTGCGCACGCCCGAGCAGTTGGACATCAGCGACGAGAACCGCTGGTTCACCGTGCTGGCCTTCCTCCGCCACCTCGACGACCCCGCCGAGCAGGCCGCCGTACTGCGCCGCCGCCTTGCCTTCCTGAACGAGCCCGCCAGCTTCTTCTACGCGGACGGCCGACCGCTGCGCGCCGAGGACCTCTCCGACCCGTTCCGCAGCGGGATCCTGCGCATCGCCCGCGCCACCACCCAGGCCGAACTCAGCTGGCTCACCGACACCTTGGCCGACCTCGACCGGTGACCGACTCAGCGCCCGCTCTGCGGGCAGATCCCGCCGTGTCGGCTGCGGTTCGACGGCGTGCTCCACACCTGGAGCTTCGCCCTCTACCTCGCCAGTCGAGGCGGTTACCAGGACAACTTCCTACCCACCGGCCTACCCTCCGGCAGCCCCGAAGAATGCCTGGACTGCGCCTGCGGCCTCTACCTCGACGGCACGCCGGCCTGGGACGGCGAGATTGGTGACCACCACCTGCGCGGCGATCGCGCGGTGGGACCAGGTCGACTCCGGGTGCGGGGGCGCGCTGGCGGCGTGGGCTCGTTGCTGTGTGAGTTGTGCGAGGGCTGCTGCGAGCACGGAGTGAGGTGCGCGGCCCAGCGGTGGCCAGTCGGCCCTCGCCGAGCGGGGCAGTGATCCGCCCATCGCCCTACGGCGCCGCGAGCGCGCCCAGCAACTCCGCGTACAGGCCGTTGCGCAGGATTGTCCAGTCCATGGTGCCGTCCTGGAGCCGACGCTCGGTCCAGCGGTGTGGCAGCGCGTAGGGAAGGTGATCGCCGTCAGCGCTCAGGCTCGTACAGACGACATGGCTCACGCCGGCCTTCTCGGCGGCGCCGTGCCGAGCCATGACGGTGCCGCCCTCGCCGTGGCCTGCGGAGATCAGCAGCACCTCCGCACCCTCGAAGCCCCCGGCGAGGGTGCTGGGCTCGTCGAAGTCGATGCGGCGGACCGGCAGCGGCGCCTTGAGCTGCTGAGGGTCGCGCGTGCCGAGGGGCAGTTGCGGCGACGAGCACGAGGACTGCGGGATCCGGTGAACAAGTGGGCTCCAGTGCCGTGCCGACTGCGACGGGGACAGCTTGACCTGAGGCGACCCCCGTGACGTGGACACTCTGACTATGGATCTCGCAGATCCAACCTCGATTCGTCAGTGGGGTTCGGTCGCTGATCGGGTCGGCGGTTCACCCTGTTTGTCCCTCGTGGTCGCGAGTCGGGCCGTCGCGTCACGTTGCGGCTGCACCGGGTTGGACGTCACGGAGGTCGCCTCAGCACCGCTATGCCACCGTGATCATCGACGCCGAGGCCCATGAGCGGATCGACATGCTGCCCGATCGCACGGCCGACACGCGGGAGGCGTGGCTGCGCGAGGGTCCGGGCGTCGAGCTCGTGTGCATCGGCGGCTCTGCCGCCTCACATGTCCCCGAGGACCGACTGCCGGCCGCCTCGGCGGTTCAAGTCGTCTCGCCGGTGCGACCGGAATGTAGGAAAGATCGAGGCCTTCGCCGTCGTGGCCGAGTGTGGTGGCGCTGTCCCCCAGGCACCGCGGCACGGGGAGTGCGCGACTCTGCATGGTCGTCCGCGACGGTGAGCCACACTCATCTCCTGACGATCCTGTCGAGAGCGGCGGCCAGCTGTGTCTTGACCGCATCACGGTGGTGAAGGGCGATCGGCGCGGACTCGGGGCTCGGCCGAAGGCCCCGGTCCGCGAAGACATAGAGCATGCGCAATGTGCGTAGGCAGTTGCTGAGGTGTGCGGGAACGGGAGTCGTGATCCGGTCGGCCCCGAAGTGGAGGCCGATCGGTTCCAACCATTCGGTCGCGTCGTTCTCGTTCATGTCGGAGCGGGTGAGGATACGGGCGATCGCCCTTGCCAACCGATCGTCCTCCAGTTGTTCGAAGACGTAGTCGGTATGAGCGGTCAGTCGCGCCGCCGCAAGGTCCAGCATCCGCACCGGGTCCACCTCCGGGTGGCATCCCAACTGGCCGAGCAGGTCCGCTCCATGCGCGACGGCGTGCAGCCAGCCCAGTTCCTCGTCAAAGCCGCGCAGTTCCGTCTCCGCCGGGTACCAACGTGAGAACGCTTCCACCCAGTCGGCTTTGAAGTCTCCCGCTTCCACGAGCATGTCGAGGACCAGCGGGGCGAAGGTCCGAGCCTGGATCTCCGGATCGAGGAAGCGGGCAGCCATCTCGTCCCCGAGCGCCAGCCGCCGGGGCTCGTCGATGACCCCCCGGGCTATCCAGGTCGCCAGCACCGTGTGCGGGGCCCCGTCCCGGATCTTGGGATCGGCATCGGCCAGGGCTTGGGAGAGTTCTCGCACCAGATGACCCATAGGGGGGTGCGCGGGTACCGCGCAGTCGGCGGCTTCGATGCTGGACCAGTCGATCATGACGGCAGAGTAGGCATGCGGCGATAAGCTCGGCCACCGCATTTTCGGCGCCTCCAGTTCGTCGCGACGCACGCGTACACCGGGGCGGGCGGGATTCGCCTCAAAGATCAACCGGTGGCCGTTCGTCTGTGCGGGCGCCATCCCGATGCCGGAGCAAACCCCGGATCAGGTCGAACCCATACCACCGCTTCCCTGGACGTAACCGCGACGTCCCGTGGTACGGACGGGCCGAGGCCAGCTGGCTGGAGGCCGCACGCAGCGCGTCCGACAGCTGATCGAGATCTGCTCGACCGTGTGCCGCTGCTTGCATGGTGCGGTTCAGTCCGCCTTCAGAACGACGTCGATCACCGTAGGAGGCCAGGTCGTGCCCGATGAGCACCTTCGCTCCAGACTTCGATCACCAAGGCCAGAGCCAGACGTGGAGTAGCAACGCGGATCACTACTGATGCACCGTCAGAGGAGTTGCGTCCAGCCGTCGTCGGAATCCGGACCGGAGTGATCGGGCGCATCGAACCCTACGTAGACACAGGATGTGCCGCGTCCGTCCGGCTCCAGCTCGTATGGTGGCGCAGGACGGACTGCGCGGCCACCACGGCGCTTGTCGCCCGCCCTGCCGGGCGCGGTGCCAAGCCACTTCGCCGAGGCTTCCTCTGGACGGACCGTGATGCTGTGCCGGCTCCGCAGGGCTCTCTGCGTGTGGGCCCGTGACGGCGTCCGCGCCGTCGCACGGCACGGACGCCGCAGCGGCCCACTGACGGGGATGCCCGCGGACCCCGCTCCCAGTCGGATGGTTCGCCCAGGAACCGGACCATTTGCGGGCCGCTTCACCCAAGTTGGCAGCACGGTCCGTCACCACCGAAAGTGAGACAGAGCCGACGGAACCGTGTAGCTGCCTGGACAGACGACCCTGAACCTCGACTGAGGGCCCCAGCCCGATCCATTCCACCCCCATACGGCCCACTTCATCCAGAGGGTGAAGTGGGCGGCAGACTGGATTAGCCTGCTCCGCCCCGGGGCACATTGCGGGCGGGCTCAGGCATGCCGCCTGTGCTCTCTGCTTCGGAGGTGTCCGGCTGTGTTCCCCGACGTGATCAATGGAATCCCCGCGCACGCCCTGTATGTGCACGCCGTCGTGGTTCTGCTCCCGCTGACAGCCGTGCTGCTGGTGGTGTCGGCTCTGTGGCCGACCGTGATGCGCAGGTTGGGCATCTCTCTGCCCGTCCTGGCCCTGGTGTCGCTGGCGCTGGTCCCGGTGACGACCAGTGCCGGAGAGTGGTTGGAGCAGCGCGTGCAGGAGAACGCTCTCGTTGAGCGGCACGCCGAGCTGGGGGAACAGCTCCTGCCGTGGGCGGCCGGTCTCTTCGTCGTGACCGTCGCGGTCTGGTGGGTCTACCGGCGCGCCATCGGGAACGGTCCGACCGACCTTCGCGTCTCATGGCCACCCATGGGGGCGGTGAGCGTTCCGCTGTGGATCGCCGCCGTCGTTCTGGCTCTCGCCGTCGGGGCCGGCACGATCGTGCAGGTCTACCGCATCGGTGACTCCGGCGCCCAGGCCGTCTGGCGCAATGCCCACACGTCCTCCGCCCAGCGCGGGTGACCCCTCCACTGCCCAAACAGACCGGGCATCGTTGCCGGAGCCGCCTTCACGACACCCACTCGAACGCGGCTATCGACGCGGCCGGATGGCGGTGCGGGTAAGGTCCGTTGGCGGTCAACCACCCTGCGCCGACGCACCGTCCGCTCCGCCTTCGGGGGTCACCCGTACTGCCGACCAGGGCTCGGCGCCGGTAGGAGCCGTGATCGCTGGTCGTACGAACTCACCGTGTTCCCCACCACGCCGACCTCACAACTCACCATCGCCGCTTGGCAGATCAACTGCATCGGATGTCTCTTTCCCAGGTCCTGACGTCGCTGCCAGGCACGGCGTCAGGACCGCCGCCGTCCTGCTCGTCACAGTCGGCGACGGCACCGGCTTTGGAACGCCCTACCGAACTCCACGACGCCTTCGTCTCCCTGGCCTGCGGCCTCATCTGCTGGCGACGCCTCAAGAAGGCACGCTCATGGTCGTGTCACGAGCTCCTAGCCGGTGGTCGCTTGGAGTAGGGCAGCGACTCAGGAGGACCCGCCGTCGGCCATGAACTCCACCTGTACAGCATGGTCGTGTTGATGGCCTGGCAGGAATCGGATCAGATCGGCCAAGGTGATGATCCCTCCGATCGCCCGTTGTCCCTCACGATGCAGCTCCGAAGCCGGAATGTCGAGGATGGTGGTGCGGAGTCCGCTCTGGGCCGCGGAGAGCCGGTCCAGTGCCTCTGCCAGGCAGACGGCGCCGTAGGCCGCGACCCTCTCCTCGTCCAGGGGATCGAAGGGGATCAGGCAGGGAGGCCCTCCGTCGGCGAGGAACTGGTGGACGCGCTGCGCGAAGACCTTCGCGGAGTCCGTGAGATGCCCGGCGACCTCTCTCGCCGTCCAGTCCAGCTCCCTGCCGTAGGCGGGGAAGTGACCGGCCCCGGACAACCGCCGACGGTCGGCGCCGCAGAGGACGGCGTCGCCGCGTCCGGCGGCTTCCAGCACCTCCAACGCCGCGCGCACCCTGTTCATATGACCACTGAGGTCGTGGACCGTCCGCGTGACGAGATCACTCATCCGCCCACTCCTCGCCGACCCGCCGCAGCGACACGACACCGGATGCGCAGTCCCTTGTCAGCCAGCGCCTCATGCCGGCGTACCAGACGGCTTCGGCGAGATGCCGGTATCCCGGCGCCGACGGGTGGTATCCGTCGCCGTCGGCCATTTCCCTGCCCCATTCGCTGCTCGCGGAGAGGAGGGACATGACGTCCGCATAGGGCACGCTCCTAGCCTCGGCCAGGACCGAGAAAGCCTGACTCAGGCCTTCCAGCCTCTGCCGGTGACCGACGTCGGCGACAGGAGTCGGCGACACCACCAGGGTGTCGATCCCGGCGCTCGCCGACATACGCAGCAGCTCGTCCAACGCCGCCACCGACTCGGAGGCGGCGGACCGTACGCGCCCCCCTTCGAGATCCGCGTCGTTGATCCCGCCGCTCACTACGAGACGGCCCCGCACCGGATACGGCAGCCGCACCAGAACTTCGGAGAACCTCTCCGCGATCATCGGCATCGTCTGTCCCCGGACGCCCAGGTTGTAGCTCGTGAGGTCGATCCCGGCGCCTGCCGCAAGCCCCGGCATGCGCCCGACCCACCCGCGTTCCGTCGGGTCGCCCACCCCCAGGACGAGGGAGTCGCCCAGGAAGCAGACCCTCCGGCTCGCGGTCGAATCGGGCCTGATCGCATCGGTGTCCGGTCGCGATCGTCTCCTGCGCCGCCGGTCGGCGGGCCCGCCGCACACCGTCACGGCTGAGGTCTCTTCACACATCCTCGTCCTCGGTTCCCAATTCGTGAGTAGGCGGTTCCAGCTCGGCCCGGAGTGGGCTGCTGGACTGTCGAGATGAGCTGGGTTCGTGGTGGTCCCGTGGGCGCCGGGCTGACCCCTGTGGGTTTCCGGGTCCGTCGAGGCCCTACGAAAGAACGGTGGCGCCCGGCGTCTTCGGGCCACCGCGAAACTCAGCCCGGCGTCCCGCGACGGGGTAGGGCGCTCAGGGGCAGGAGTAGGTGAACTCGACGGCTGCCGGGAGCGTGCCCGTCGGCGCGTCGATCACGAGCTCCGCCCTGGCCTCGTGGCTTCCTCGCCCGTGGAAGGTCCACAGCAGGTGCAGCCGCGTCTCCCGCTGCCCCCGGGGGACCGTCTCGCGCAGGGTGCCCGACGTGCTGCCGTCGCTTCGCACCCAGCGGTAGACGAGGGTTCCGGCACGCCCGTCGGTCCGCACGACGCCGACGATGTCGGCCGTGCCCCCGCAGGTCGGTCTGGTGGCCGCGGCAGCAACGGACACCTGCTCGACGGTCATGGGCGGAACGGGGCGCTGCCCGAGGAACCAACCGGTCACGGCGACAAGCGTGACGGCGGCGAACGCGTACCCGCTAAGGCCCCTGGAAACGGTAGCCACGAGCCCCGCGTCCCCCCGTCCGGACCGAAGCTCGTCATCCCGGGCCGGGCGGTGCCCGGCGGCTCCCGGCACCGGGCCCGGCCGACGGGGCGTGGTGCCGCGCAGGGTGTCGTCCGGACTGCCCATGGACTTCAGACCATCGGCCGACGGCGAGGTCGCCGTGACTGCGGGTCGGCCGGCCCACGGCAGCGGCACTGTGGGAACCGGACCGCCGCCTCCTGGGCCCGTCGGAGCGGCGTGTGGCGTGTCCGGGGCCGTGAACCAGGCTTCGTCCAGAGCCGTCGCACTGTATCCGTCGCCACCCGCCTCGCCGCGGAGGCCCTGAGCGCCGTGCGGCTCCGAGTCTCGCGTGAAGCCGGGTCCGGGGAACACCGTCATCGGACGTCGCACCTCTGGGTCACGATCTGCCGGAAGGTTCCGCCGCCACCGGATGCGGGACTTGTCGCGGCGACGCCCCAGTAGCAGGCGTTGTCGCGGAAGCCATGGGCGGCGGTGACGGTGTAGGAATTCTTCCCGCTCAGCCGGAAGGTCTGCGAGGGGCCATCCTGAATACCGATGGAACCGTCTCTGGACGAGGCGTACCAGGTGACGGTGAGGCTCACGGGCCCGGTCCCGCTCGTCACGACCACGATGGAGGCGGACGCCGTCGTGGAGCCCGACTGACGCAGCTCCGCGACGGACACCGAGGTCACCACGACGGGCGGCGGGGCCGGCGGGGCGGGCGGGGCACTGGAGGCGGGCGAAGTCCCGGCCGTCTCCGGCGTGGACGTCGGCACCGTCGTCGAATCCGGTGCGGCAGGCGGAGTCGAGCCTGTGTCCGACAGCGGAGCCTCCCCCTGGGACAGAGCACCCTCGGCATCCGGCGTACCCGCCGACGAGCGTGAGGTGGACGCCGACGGCGAACCGGACTGCGATGGTGAGGCCGTCGTGGAATGGCCTGGCGATACCGATGACGTGGCCGACTCCGCGCCCGGCGCGGGAGTCCCGGTGGTCGGACGGCCCGCCGCTCCCGGCAGAGCGCTCGTGGTGGCGACGGCTGCTCCCGCAGTCGTCGGACCGCCCTCGTCAGCGCCCTGCGTCACAAAGGCCAGTACCGCCGTGAGCACCACCCCGGCGCCGGCCAGCGTGCCCCGCAGGCCGTATCCGCGCCGCCCACCGGACCGCCCCGGCAGCTCGGTGTCGGCCAGCACGGTGGTGGCCGCCACGGTGGTTCCGGTCGACGGCCGGAGATCCGCGGCGAGGTCCGACAGGAGCGGGCATGCCAGCGCCGCCAACCTGCGTCGCCCCTCCTCCTCCCAGTCCTCTCCGTACGCCGTCGCGGCGACCTCCTCGAGTTCCGCCACAAAGGCTGCCGCCGTCTCGGGCCGCTGCTCCGCGTGCTTGGCCAGACCGCGAAGGACCAGCGCCCGGAAAGGCTCCGGAACCCTGTCGGCCGGGATCTGTGCGCTGATGTGCTGAACAGCCAGTTCCAGGGCGGTCCCACCGGCATACGGGTACTCGCCCGTCAGGCACTCGAAGAACGTGGCCGTCGCCGCGTAGACGTCGGTAGCCGGAGAGGCCGGCAGACCGTGCCACTGCTCCGGCGCCATGTACAGGGGAGTCCCCGCGACACCAGGTGCGGCGCCCTCGCGCACCGCGATTCCGAAATCGACCAGCTTGGAGGTCCCGTCCCCGGCCACCAGCACGTTCTCGGGCTTGTAGTCCCGGTGGACCACGCCGGCCCGGTGCGCGGCGGCGAGACCGAGGAGCGACCCCTTGAGGACGGTGAGCGCGGCTTCCGGGCCTGTCGCGCCCTCCCGTCGCAGCAGGGTGCGCAGAGAGACGCCGACCACCAGCTCCATCACGATGGCGGCTCCCTCGGGGGCCTCGACGTACTCGTGGAGGCCGACCACGTAAGGGGAAGCGAGGGTGGCCAGCAGCCCGGCCTCGTTCCTGAAGTCGCGCACGAAGCCGGGGTCCGCCCGCAGTGCGCCGCTGAGGTACTTCACCGCCACCGGAGTCCCGCTGCGTTCGTGCACGGCCTGCATCACGCGGCCGCTGCTACCGGACCCCAGCTCTCCCGACTCCGAGTATCCGGGGACCACCCACTCCTGCACGTGCACGCACTCCTTCCTTCGGGACGACCGTGAGGGGCCCACCCCTCCACGATCGTGATCTATCCGTTACATGGCCGTTCAGTGCAGCGCACCCGTCCCGACACTTCGTCCCCGGCGGCGCCGGCGACCCGGTTTCCCTGGCCCGGGGCCCTTGGCCGTCCCGGTGGGCTGGAGCCCCGACCGACCCCGGATCGGCCCGCACCCGCGCCGTCCGTGCGACGCCCCCGGCCTCGCCTGCGGTCCTCTGGCAGGCGGAGGGCCTCAGGGACGCTCAGAACGCTTCCTCACCACATACGGTGCACCGCGATGCGGACCTGGAACTCGCCCCCCTCGCCGACGAAGGTCCGGGTGTAGACCGCGGTTCCGTCGGGGTCGGGTATGTCCCGCGCGAGGCTCGCCGCGGTGAAGGCGAACTGCTGGGTCTGGATGTGGTTGTCGAACACCGGGTCCTCCGAGTACAGCGCCACGGAGAAGTTCAGCGGGGCCGGGGTGCCCATCCTGTTCTCGGACCAGGCGTCCCCGTCCCGCGGATTCAGGTCACCCGTCCTGTTGACGTGGACTCTCTTGGGTGCGATCACCCGGGAGTAGTGGTCGAACATCGCGGTGTCGCCCGGATCCAGGTCTCCGACCGTGTCGGTGTACATGACGTTGTTGCCCCCCGGTGCGGTGTCCACGACCTTCGCGTAGATCTCGTCCTCGTACCAGTCGGTGGCACCGGTCTGATCGATGCACTTCACCCAGTCGATCTCGAAGAGGTATGTCCGGTTCTCCGGCGGTATCGGGTCGGCCGACGCTGGGCCGGCCGTGGTCAGGCCCAACAGGAGCGCAGCCGCAGCCGACAGGCCGGCCGTCTTCCGCCGGCGGGTGGATTCCGTTGCTGAGTTCACTGGAAGGTTCCTCTCACCAGCTCGTGTTGGAGAAGTTGTGTTGGCCGGCGATGATGTCCGCGGACTGGAAGATCCGGTCCGGTTGCGCGGCGCGGGCACTTACCACCTCGGTTCCCCGCCACTGGACGTGGATGCGCTGGGAATTGATGTCGAGCTTCGTCCAGCCCCGGCGCCGGTGGTACATGTGCAGCGGCAGGTAGTTGAGCGCGTCCTCCAGCTCATACCAGTCCCCCTCCAGATCACCACCGGACGTGATGGAGGAGCTGATGATTTCGGGGGCTCTGGTATCAAGACGTTCAACAAGGGCTTCGACGACGCTGTCGGCACCGCCGAAGTGGACGTCACCGGTCAGCACGACGGGGTTGGCCACCTCCTTGTCGATCCATTGTCTGACCACCCGGCGGCGTTCTGCCCGATAGCCGTCCCATGAGTCCGATGCCTTTTCCGTCCCCGGCCCTCCGTTCACCCAATGGGCCATGACGACCTGGTTGACCAGCAGGTCCCAGCGGGCCCCGCGATAGCTTCGGCCCAGCGCGGACAACTGGTCCGGCCCGAGCATGTAGCGGTTCTCCTCGTTCCTCCTCCACTTGTCCTGACGCGAGCGGAACTGCCGGGTGTCGAGCAGGTGGAAGTCCGTGAGCCGACCCCACTGCAGGGTCTGGTAGCTGTTCGGCATGAGGCTGCGAGCCGGCTTCATCATGAAGGGCAGGGGGGTGTTCTCCCAGTGCGCCTGCAGGGCGTTGTGCCGGCGTTCCCAGAAGGTGCCCGGGCCGCTGTTCGCCGCCCCGTCCTCCAAGTAGTCGGGCGTGCTGCCGGCCCAGTCGTCGTCCACCTCGTGGTCGTCCAGGGTGAGGACCATCCCCGTGGAAGCCCGCATCGCCTGCTCCTGGCGGTCCGCACGGTACTGGGAGTGCCGCAGCCGGTAGTCGGCCAGCGTGAAGCACTCCCCTGCGGGCAGATGGCTCCTCGCCTTGGAGCCGTAGCCGGGGTTGTAGGAGTCCGCGTAGGTGAAGTCGCCCGTCGCGATGACCACATCGACCTCGTGGTCGGCGATGTGCTCGTAGCAGTGGAAGAAGCCGTGCTCGAAGTTCGCGCACGAGATGACGGCGGCCGTCATCGCGGATGGGTTGCTGTTGGCGGCGGGGGCCGTCTTCAGCCGCCCCACCGTGGACCGCCAGTTGCCGTACTCGAACCAGTAGAACACCGCCGTTGCCTGGGGGAGCGCGGCCACCTCGACGCGGGCGCTGTGCCCGTTGCGGCTCAGGGCGTACGCCGTTCCCTCGGCGAGGACGCCGCTGCCGTCGCGGTTCCGTGCGACCTTCCAGCGGACGGGGATGTCCCCGTCGGGCATGCCCGCTCTGCCGTCGCGGGCCAGGGGGAGGATGGCGAGCCTCGTCCAGATCACGTTCCTCAGGGGGCTGCTGGCCACCCCGAACTGGAAGGGGTTGATGTTGAACGTCGGCTCGATCACCGCCGCGGAGGCGGAGCCCTGGAGGATTTCGGTCCCCACGAGCCCTGCCACCCCCACGGCGGCGGCAACTCCCGCCCCCCGGAGGAAGCGCCGTCTGTCCAGTGCACTCACACTGTTCTCCCGTCAATGATCATGGACCGTCCGACGAACGGATCCACTGCGTGCTAGGTAGGTCGGGCCGGTCGAGCGGATCACCGGCGCAGCACGAGGGCGGAAGGTGAGGACATGCCCCTTGGTGGTCGCCTCTCGATGCCGAGATTGCCGCCGTACCTCGCACCGGCATGAGGAGGCCGGTGCCCGTGCTCCGGCCTCGCCGCTCCGGCGGAGCGGTTGCTGAAGCCATGATCCGCACCGCTCGGCGGCGAGCGGGAGAGCAACAATTCCCTGTCCTGCGTCCCGTGCGCGCATGCCGCGGACTCCACTCGCCCATGCTGCGCAAGGAGGGGTTCGTCGCCTCGCCCATCGGTCCGGTTCTCCCTCGAACCTCGCTGGTCGTCCCGAGGCCTGCTGTGGCATGCTGCGGCTGAACGGGAGAAATGATCTGCATGACTGTCTACGGCACACGGGATCGGGGCCATGCCGCGCCCGGCGGCGCGGCATGGCCGTTCGTCGGCAGGGAGGCGCACCGCAGGACCGTCCTGGATGCCGTGGACGATCCGGCGGTCAGAGGAATCGTCGTGGAGGGGCCGTCCGGGGTCGGCAAGTCCCGTTTGGCCGAGGAGTGCTACACCGACGCGCTCCGCTCGGGACACCGGGGTGGCCGGGCGTTGGCCACCGTACATGCGCGCGAGATTCCGCTGGGCGCCCTCGCCCACCTCACTGCATCGAACGCCGTGCCCGTCGATCCGATGTGCGCCTACCGCGGCGTGCGAGCGGCACTCGGCTCGGGAGCGGGCCGCTTCGTGCTGTTCGTGGACGACCTCCATCACCTGGACGCCACTTCGATGTTCGTGATCGGCCGCCTGCTCGACGCAGGCGAGGCGTTCCTGCTCGCGACGTTCCAGGAGGGCGTGCCCCGCGCCTGCTCCGTCTCGGTCCGGGAGCGGCTCGGCACGCTGTCCCGGGTCGAGCTGGGCGACCTCGACATGGCCGGAACCCGTGCCCTCCTTGAGCACGTGCTGTCCGGTCATGTCGCCGAGCAGACCGTGCGGCATCTGCACGGGACCAGCGGTGGCAACTTGTTGTACCTCTACGAGTTGGTCTGCGGCGCCCTGGCCCGCGAGTGGCTCGTCCACGACGGGGAGCTGTGGCGGGCGACGTGCCCTGACGAGTTCGGCACCCCGCGGCTCACCCGGCTGGTGGAGGAACGGCTCGCCGTGGCGGGGCCGGCGGGGCGCACGGCCCTTGACCTGCTCGCGCTGGCCGAGCCGGTCGGCGTGACCGAGTTGCGGGCGCTGGCGGGGGCCGAGGTCCTGGAAGGCCTGGAGGCGTCGCACGCCATCCGGGTGCATGAGAACGGCCGACGCCTGAGTGCGACTCTGGCGCACCCGGTCTACGGGCAGGTGCTGCGCGCGCGGATGGGCGCGCTGCGACGCCGCCGCCTTCTCGGGGAGCACGCCGAGTGGGTGCGGGAGCGCGGCGTCCGGCGCAGCGGGGACCTACTGCGGGTGGCCGTCTGGGAGGCGGCGGTCGACATCGCGGAACCCGGACTGCTGACCCAAGCTGCGGGGCTCGCCCGTCGCTGCCACGACTACCGGCAGGTCATCGCGTTTCTCAGCTCCCTGCCGGAGGACCAGCACTCGCCGACCACGCGCCACATGCTGGCGGAGAGCCACTTCCAGCTCGGCGACTGGCGGCAGGCGGAGGCCACACTGCGACGCCTGACCTGTTCGGCCCCCCGGGGCGAGGACGAGACCGCGACCGCGACGCGGACCAGGATGCTGAACCTGTTCTGGGCGGGCGAGCCGATCGCCGAGGTGCTGCGGATCGGGCGGCAGGCCCGTGCGTGGCTGGTCGCGCCCGCCGAGCGGACCGTGCTCCGCGAGGTGGCGGGAGCCCTGATCGCCGTGTCCGGACACCCGCGGGCCGGTCTGGCGCTGACGGAGCAGGCGCTCGGTCAGGAGGACGGCAGCGGCTCTCCGACCGTGGTCCTGAGCATGAGGGTCCTGGCTCTGACGGCCGTCGGCCGGGCGGCCGAGGGGCTGGAGACCGCCGACAGCTGCGAGCGGAGCCTCCTCTCGGCGGACCAAAGCGCCCTCTCGGTGCACCGGCACGCGGTGGACATCCTTCGCTTGTACGCCCTGGTGGAGCTGGGTCGGTTGGAGGAGGCGGAGGCACTCGCCGGAAGAGTGTCGGCGGCTGCAAGCGTGTCGACTCCGCTGACCGCGACCTGGCTCGCCTTCCACCGCGGCCGGTGCGCGTGGGCCGCGGGACGGGCGGCCGATGCCCGCCGCTACTTCGCGGAGGCCGTCGCGTCCTCGGAGTCAGCCGGGCACACCAAGATCCTCTCCCTCGCGTACTCCGGCGTCGCAGCCGCCGCTGCGGCCCTCGGCGACGAAACGGCAGCGGCGCGGGCGGTGGGCAGAGCGGCAGACCACCCGCCCTGCGCGCTCCTTGCAGGGGAGGAGCGGATCGGCGAGGCATGGCTGCTGGCGCTACGGGGGAACTTGACCGCGGCACGGGAGGTGCTGCGCCAGGCCGTGCGAGGGGCACGCGCCGCCGGCCAGACTTCGTCGCGCACCCTCCTGCTCACCGATCTGGCGCGATTCGGCCTCGCGGACGAGGCAGCCCGCGAATTGCGGTCCCTCTCGGACGCGCTGGAGGGCGCATTCGCCCCGGCACGTGCCGAGTTCGCCGCCGCCGTTGCCGCCGGGGACGCAGACCGGCTCCTCTCCGTCTACGCGGTGCTCAGCGGTATCGGAGCCCACATGCTGGCTGCGGAGAGCGCCTCTCACGCTGCGGCGGTGCTCCGCGGCGACCGGCGGCATCGCGCCGCCGCCGAGGCCGATCGAATGGCGCAGGCCGCCACGGCTCGGGTCCAGGGGACGCTGCCCGGTGCGTCCCGCGATGGACACTCGCTGCTGGGCTCCTCTCTCACGGAGCGAGAGCGCGAGGTCGCCGTCCTCGCAGGGCGCAGGCTCTCCAGTAACGAGATCGCCGAGCGACTCTTCCTGTCCCGCAGAACGGTCGACAACACACTCCAGAAGGTGTATCGGAAGCTCGGCGTGGGCAGCCGACGGTCACTCATCGAGGCGCTCCGAACACACGAGGATCCTTCCGGTCCTGATCAGGCCTGAAGTCACCCGGCCGCACCGCACCCTCACCCGCCTCCAAGAGGTGTGATCACCTGGTTCCCGTTCTGGAGGGCCGCGTCTCCGGCGTCCAACGCGGGATCCCACCGAGGCGATCCGCAGTGCTCAGCCTTGCACGATGAGCGACCGGATGTGCGGCATCGCGTTCCCGGGGCCGGCTACGCCGAGTAGGGCCATGACTGCCGACAGCCCCACCGACACCAGCATCTCGCCCGGAGCGCACCACCCATCCGGTCACCTGACAGCCCATGCCGCCGACCGAGGTGGCAACAACCTGCAGCCGGGACTCGGCCTCCAGCCCCGCCCCAGCCTGGGCTCGACGGCTTCATAGCCGGCACCGGCCTCACCCTCGACGAGCCCACGTCACCCTGACAAGCCGAAGCCGGTAAGTGGCGAGCGCCGGCTTCGATACCTCGCCGTTGAGGGGCTCGCGCGGTCTCGCTTTCAGGTCGTCAGACCGGCCATGTCAGCATCGGACCAAATTCCATCAAAAGGCGTCCAACACCCCTCTCCTGGCGAGTCGCACTGTACCGTCACTGTCTCCATCACGGCCGTACCTCTGCTGCGTTGAGCCGGTGATGCCGTCGGACGAAAGGAGGTGGCCATGACTGTTCCGGTGGATGCCCGCACCTTGGCTGTGGAACAGATGGGCCTAGGAGACCACGCCTTCGCACACTACGCGGACAACGAGATGCGATGGGGTGTGCTGGGAGTCTTTGCGCAGCTCGGGCTTGCGCGCAACGAAAAGGTCATCGTGATGGCGGACCCCCGCGTTCCGCACGATGAAGCGTTTGAGAAGTTGTTTCCTCACGGGGTCCTCGAGACGGCTCGGGAGAGCGGTCAGCTGCAGTTCACCAGCATGCGCGAGCTGATCCATCCGCACCGGTCCTTCAGTGCCGAACGGCAGATGTGCCGCCTTCGGGAAGAGACCCAGCAGGCTCGGTTCGATGGCTACGGCGGACTTCGGTCCATCATCGACATGGCGTGGGTGGACGACCTGGGCATGGACGTCGAAGGCGTCATGCACCGGGAGACGCATGCGGAAAGCCTCTTCGCTGACCGTACGTACGCCGAGATCTGCACGTACGACCGGCGCAGCTTCGCTGAGGAGACGGTGGAAGCGATGCGGGTTGGCCATCCGGTAGCGCTCCTTGAGAAGCCGGGAGAGTTCGGGGCCTTCCACTCCGACTTCGGTTTGCGGCTCGTGGGGGAAGCGGACTGGGCGAATCAGGATCAGTGGAGTCAGGCCGTGCAGGCAGCCCTCAGCCGGTCGCCTGCCGATCGCTCTCTACTTCTCGACCTCACCCCGGTTTCCTTCCTGTCGGTCACGTGCGCGGCGAATGTGCTGCGCCAGGTCAGAAGGGCCAGCCCCCGTCAGCGGGTGGAGGTCCGCTGCTCCCCGTTCCATGCGGAGATGTTCCGCCGCATCGGATCCACGGCAGTCGACACCCTGGTCCTGACCGAGGCAGAGGGGGCCATGCGTTGACGTCACGGCCGCTCCCTGCCCGGGCTCGGGAAGAAGTCCTGGCCGCAGAAGAAGTCCTGCTCAACAGACGGTTTCATGCCGCAGACTTGGTCGCTTTGCGCACACGCGTCGACCAAGTCGCAGCGTTCATGGGACTCAACCAGCGACGGCGTGCCGAATTTACCCTGGCCGTAAACGAGGTGGCGAGTAACTCCTTGCGGCATGGTGGGGGTGCG
This sequence comes from Streptomyces sp. SCSIO 30461, assembly GCF_037023745.1. Lineage (NCBI taxonomy): Bacteria > Bacillati > Actinomycetota > Actinomycetes > Kitasatosporales > Streptomycetaceae > Streptomyces > Streptomyces sp. SCSIO 30461. The sequence goes on along the minus strand of NZ_CP146101.1, from coordinate 2,816,748 downwards.
GGCACGCTCAGGCTCTACCGGAGTGCCGACAGCCTGTGCTGCCAAGTCACCGACAGCGGAGCCGGGTTCAACGATGACGTCATTCCTGGTGCCGTGCCCGAGGTCGAGACTTCCGCCGGACGTGGGCTGTGGCTCGTCCGCCAGATCACCGACCGGTTGGAAGTCACCGAGAACACTGTCGGCGCAGACGTCACCTTCTCCGTACGGCTTGACCGCACATAGCGATCCAATCATCCGAGTGCCGAAAGCCGGCAGCGAGGACTTCCTCCCCTGCCCCTCCGGCTGCTCCCACTGAAGCTCCACCTCCACCGGTGGGAACGCGTCGACGTGGCGCTGCAACTCCTCCGCCACCGAGGAGGGCACGTCGACGGTGCGGGTCTTCTCGCCCTTCGACAGAGTGAAGTACTGCCTCCCGTTGATCACGCGGACCTTTCAGTGTCACCGGCGCCGGCGCGTTCGCCGAGAAGGATGCCTGCTCGCAGGGCACCCCGACGCCGCGCGCTGATCCACCGCGGATTGCGGGACAGCCCTTAGCTGGAGTCCCCGGGCGTCGACCGGGCCGGGGCGCGGGCCAGGCGGAGCAGCAGTGCTCCTCCGAGCAAGGCGAGCGCGGCCGCGGAGCGCAGTACCGTCTCGATGGCCGCGCCGTCGGAGGCCGCACGGGACGACGAGCCGCTGAGGAGCTCCAGCACTGTCGAGGCGACGGCGACGGCCAGCGCGCCGAGCAGGACCAGGGACGTCAGCACGAAGCCGGACGCGGCGGCGAGGCGACTCTCCGAGACGTGCGACTGGGTGGCGACGTTCGTCAGGGCCCAGCCGAGGCCCAGCCCGACGCCGACCACGGCGAAGACCACCACATACAGGCCGAGCGGCGTCGACCAGGTCAGGGCGAGCAGTGAGGTGCCGCTGAGGAACATGGCGATGGCCATGAGCACCTCGGGCCGCCACCGTTGCGCCAGGTGCCCGGAGAAGTAGCTCGCGGTACCCGCGCCAATCGAGAGCGCAAGGAAGATCAGCCCGGCGGTGAACGGCGACAGGCCACGTGCCTGCTGGAGGTAGAGCGCCGAGAGGACGGCGACCAGGCAATAGACGACGTTGGACAGGGACCCCGCGAGGGTGATGGTGACGAAAGGCCCGTTCCGCAGCAGACCGAGGTCGAGCAGCGGTTCCGCGCTGCGCCGCTCGATCCGGACGAAGAGTGCGAGCAGGGCGGCTCCGACGAGGAAACAGCCCCATGTCGCCGGGGAGACCCAGCCCCATCGCTCTCCCTGGTCAACGCCGAGCATGATCAGCGTCAGACCGCCCGCGATCGCCGCCGCGCCTGGCAGGTCGAGCCGCCCGGAGGCGTGGGTGTCCCGGGTCTCCGGGACGTAGCGGAGCATCAGGAAGACGGCGACGGCGCAGATCGGCACGTTGAGGAAGAACACCGCACGCCAGCCGACGTGCTCGGCGAGTGTCCCGCCCACGAACGGCCCCAGGGCGGTGCCCACTGCGCTGAAGGCCAGCACCGTGCCGACGGCCCGGCCCTGCCGGTCGTCCCGGAAGTAGCTTGTGACGACAGCGACGGCGACCGGGAAGATGAAGGCGGCGGTCACACCCTGCACGACCCGCCCCGCGACCAGCCAGCCGGTGGACGGTGCCAGGCCGCACAAGACCGAGACGGCGCCGAAGCCGACGAGTCCAGCGACGAGCGTCCGCCGGCGGCCCTGGACGTCTGCGACCCGGCCTCCGGTGATCATGAAGGCACCCAGGGTGAGCATGTACCCGCTGACCAGCCACTGCAGGTCGGTGGTCGGTTCACTGTAGTCCCGGGCGATCACAGGAAGCGTCAGGTTGAGCGCGAACCAGTCCATCTGCACGAGCAGCATGGACAGCGCAGCCGCCATGATCACGGATCGGTCCCGGCCGGTGAACAGGCCGGTGGCGCGCGTGGCGCGATTCCCCGAAGGAACCTTCATCGCTCGCCTCGATTCACACCCCTCGCTCATCGTGGCATCTCCCCGCCCAGGCTGCTACACGACCTCGCAGGAGCCGGACGAACCACAGCCGATCATCGTCGCCGTCCACACCGCCCGGCGCGCCACCTGGACCACCGGCGACCTGGCCGTTGCCCGTTCGTCGACGAGCTGCTCGCTCATCCGCCGCCACACCCGCACCGCCACGGCCAGCTCGTCCCGCTCGGCCCGCACCTCGGACAGCTGCTTGACCAGTTGCTCTTCGATTTCACCAGCTCCGCGCGGCGCGCGGTGATCCGCTTATGCACCTCGGGATCCACCACGCGTCGCAGCGTACGAGCGCAACCCGAGACGGCGGTTGAGAAGCCGCAGAACCCGCACCTGACGGACGATCTACGCCCCAGGCTGCCGCCTTACCGAGCAGCCCCGGCGTCAGGCCGTCCGGATCCGGTCCCGCACCTGCGGCCGCACCTCGAACCCGGCAGCCTTGTACGTGGCGACACCGCCGACGTTGGAACTCGGCGTGCACACACGTACGCTCGACGAGCCCATCTCCCGCAGCGCGGCCGCCCCGGCCGCGGTGATCGCCCGACCGTAACCGCGACCGCGGTGGCTCTCGTGGACGCCCATCGGCTCGACCAGCCCCGGCTTTCCCGGGCCGGCCGACCACACCGTCACCACCGCCGCCACACTGCCCTGGTCGTCATAGGCGCCCAGGCAGCGAGCGTCGGCGTAGAACGGTCCCGCCGACATCGCGTGCCAGTATTCGCGCGTAGGCCGCGAGGTGTTGAACGCCGACCGCAGGACGTCGGCGAAGTCCTGCGCCTGCTCCGGGCCGATCGACTTGATCCGCACGCCGGGGTCCTCCACCGGCTCGGTGAGGTCGCGGAAGAGCGGCGTCCACGGCTCGTCGACGCCCCAGCCCTCCTTGCTCAGCAGGTCGTGGAGCAGCAGGCCCAACGGCGCCTCGACGGACACAGCTCCTTCCGGCAGCACGCCGCGCTCAGGCAACGAGAAGTCCTCGACGAACCGCCGCGCCAAGTCCTCGTCCTGGAAAGCGTCCGGAGCGACCGTCATCCGCACCAGGGTCGGCGAGTCGAGCATCCCGACCGCGATAATCCGCCCGTCCCGACTCCAGGTCCGGACCAACGCGGCCGTCTCGGCCGTTCCGAACCGGTAGTTCCAGCCGATGTCCCCGGAATGCAACTGCATCGGCGCTTCGTCGTACTGCCACTCCCGCAGCGCTGCTATGGCCTCACGTACCCCGTCGACGGTCGGCGTACCCAGCACAATAGTCATAGCCGGGATCAGACACTCCAACCCGGAGGTCCGCAACCGACTAACCGGGCCGGCCGCTGCTCCCGCAGCGGCCCGACCAAGAGCCTTTGCTTCCGCAACAGCCCAGCAGCGTCGGTTCCCCCGTTCCGCGCGCCACGCGGTGAGGCGTCAAGTGCCGCGAGCGCCGCCGGCCCGCGGGGGTCCTTCGGCTTCACCGACGGCGACGGCACGGTTGAGCCGGACGAACGGGCTGTCGGTCAGGCGCGCGGGTTCGTCGTACCACTCGACGATCTGCACCCAGTCGGTCTCCTGCGTGGTTGGCGCGTCGGCGTGGAGTGCCGCGATGGCGGGACGGCGTCCTCGCCCGCCGCGAAGCCGGCTTCGCGGCGGGCGAGGACGGGGAGCACACTCGGCTGAGGCTCCTGAGCAGGGCCTCGTCCATCGCTGACGTCACTCGGCGATGGTGGGCGGCACGGCCAGGAACGGGCGTACCTCCAGCCACTCGTGGATCGGCTTGCCACCCGCTCCAGGGGCGGCGGAGAGTTCCTCGGCCAGCTCGACGGCGCGCTCGTAGCTGTCGACGTCGATGACCATCCGACCGGCGTTGAGGTCCTCGGTCTCCGCGAACGGTCCGTCGGTCACCGGGGGGCGCCCCTCACCGTCGTAGCGGACCCACGCTCCCTCAGGGGCGAGCGCCTGACCGTCGACGAACTCGCCCGTCTTCTCCAGCCGGGGCGCCCCGGTAGTGCTTCAGCGGCAAGTACTTGGCCATCGTGTTTCACCTCGGCACTCGTGCGACCCGTTGTGGTTGCGTTCACCACGGGGCCGGAGCCGGGCGCGGGTTCTCGACATCACCGGCCGACGTTTTCCCGCCTTCTCGTGGATGGCTCCCGGACACCCGTCGGCACACCTGGTGACGGGACGCGACCGGGCCGACGTGCCGCGTGATCCGGACACGGTAGGACGCGGCGGCTCGCGTCCTCGGGCGCCCCGCCCGTGGCGATCGGGCGGTCCCGTCCGGGGCGTGGCGCCGTCGCGGGTCCCGATCTGCTGAAGGCCGTCCGCGTCGCGATACGGTCGTGCCGGTGTTCCGTGCCGGGGCCGTGGCGGCTCGGCGTAGGCCGGTCTTGAGATCAGATCCGCGAAGGCGGTCGCATGGTGCCGATTCGATCGAGCAGTCGTGGCTGACGCCGCATCACAGGCGCGACGGCGCGTCGCGCAGGTGCGGGACGACCCGGACGGACGCTACGCGCTGGCGCGGGAGTTCTATCGGCTCGCCACAGGGCCTCGCCGCCGGTACGGCCATGCAGAGCTGAGTTTCACGCGCTGGTCGCTGGCTCGCGGCGTGCTCGCGCCGGAATCCGCCGACCCGCCGGGCAGCCCTTGGTGGCGCTCCGTCAACGAACGCCTGCTGCGCGACAAGACCGAGGCCCACCTGCTGTGCGCCGGGGGCTCGGGCACGGCAAGTTCCCGAAGCGTCGAGTCCTGGGTGAGGTTCGTCCGCGCGCCCTCACCGGGTCGCTGGTACCGCGCCCACAACGCCAGCATCGTCGCGGGCTACCTGGAGCACGAGGACCTGGCCGCGGCCGAACAGCAGGTGGAGCGGTTCATGATGAACGTGGCGCTGCTCCGTGTCCTGTTCACGCACGCGATGCTGGTGCGCCCCGGACTCGCGCTCGGCCCGCTGGCTCCGTTGGGTCCCCTGCTGGCCGACCCGCGCCACCGGAGCGTCCAGATGTTCCTCGACCTCGGCCGGTCCTTCCCGCCCGACTACCCGGTGAGCGCGCCGGTCGAGGAAACCGTCCTCGACGAGCACCCGCTCGCCCGCATGCTCGACTACGGTCTGATCGCCCCGCGGCTGCCCGCGCTCTACGCGTTCTCCGCCATGTCGCTGGGGCAGCCCCGGCTGATGTCTCTGCTGGACGACGGAGTCCCCGCCTACGCCTGGCCGCACGCGGACCGGCCGATCTGGTACATCGGCAACACGGGTCCGCACCTGCGCGCGATCGCGCGGGCCAGCGGCGTACGCCTGCGCTGGCAACCGTCTCCGTTCGTCCGTCGGGGACCCGGCTGCTGACAACGTGGGTGCGCTGCCTCACGCTTCACGGTCGGCGGCGAACTACGGGAGGCGGCCTTCGCGCTGTGGCGTCGGCGGCCGCGCGGTTCCCCCGTCTTCTCCGAGACCATCGTCGTGGACGCCGCGCCCGCCGGGCACTGCGGGTGCCCCGAGGTGCGGGGCCAGGACGTGACCGCTCCTTCGAGTGAGCGCAGGGGAGCCTTCCCGGGAGCACCGGCCGAAGATCGCTAGCGTCGGGGGCGGCCTGTTCGCCAGGTCCACGAACCAAGACGCACATGGAGATGAGCATGCGATTCGTCATCAGCCCGCTGGTCGCGGGTACGGCCGTGGCAGGACTCGCAGCGTCACTCGCCCTCCCGTCACGTGCCGCCCCCGCGGAGACGACGACGGCGGCCCAAGTCACCTCGGCGAGCAGCCCTCATGCCGTGATCGACGAGCCGATCATCAGAGGTGAGAAGACCTGGGACTCCGAAAAGCTCGGGCGCGGGCACGTCACCACGGCGGTGAGGTACCCGATGAAGCCTCCGGTCGGGGGTGACCACCACCCGGTGTGGATGAACTGCGACGGCGACGTCTACGACGAGCCGGTCCCCGATGTGAACGCCGTGCACTCACTGGAGCACGGCGCGGTGTGGGTGACGTACAACGACAGGGCCCCGGCGGCCGAGGTGCGCAAGCTCGGGGAGAAGGTCGGCAGGACGCCGTACACGATGATGAGTCCGGTCCACGACCAGACCGGGGTCATCATGCTGACCGCCTGGGGCAGGCAACTGGCGGTCGGCAGCGCGGACGACCCGCGGGTGGACCGGTTCCTCACCACATACGTGCAGGGCCCGCAGACGCCCGAGCCGGGTGCCACGTGCACGGGCGGGCTGAGCGGGTGAAGCGGACCTGGACGAGGGCTCGCGGGCTCGCCGCCACGGCCTGCGCCCTGCCGGTGCTGCTGTTCGCGTCCGCGGGCGCGGCCGGGGTCGCTTCCACGGCCACGGACGACGAGCGTCACCCGACCGGGCACGGCGGCCCGGTGGCCGCCCCCGCGCCGGACTCGCCCGATGCGGGATTCGCCCGGGACATGGCCGTCCACCACCAGCAGGCGGTGGAGATGTCCTTCGTCGTCCGCGACCTCACCCGGGACGAAGAAGTACGGCGGCTCGCCTATGACATCGCCAACACCCAGGCCAACCAGCGCGGCATGCTGCTGGGGTGGCTCGACCTGTGGGGGCTGCCGAAGGCCGCGCCCGGAACGGCACCCATGGCCTGGATGACGGCTTCCGGCAGCAGTGCGGGCGACAGCGGTCATGGGGAGAACGACGATCGTGGTGGTCATCGGCACCGTGCCGGATCGCTGATGCCCGGCATGGCGACCCGGGCGGATCTCCGACGATTGGCGACGGCGAGCGGGGAGCAGGCCGAGGTGCTCTTCCTGCGGATGATGACCGCCCACCACCAGGGCGGGCTCGCGATGGCACGGGGCTGCGCGGACCTGTGCGCCGTGCCGCAGGAGAAGGCCCTCGCCCGGAAGATGCTCGACGCCCAGCGGTCGGAGGCGGAGACGATGGCAGAGATGCTGGCACGGCGGAACTCGGCACGACATCCCTGACGTCCGTCCTGCGGCCGAGCCCAGGCGTCAGCCCCGACGTTCCGGTGGGGCCGACTCCCGCGGCGTCCCGCCGCGGCGTGCTCGGCACCCACGGGAGACGCACCGTACAGACCGGTCTGCGACGATCGCCGGGTGGAGAAGCACAGTGGTTCCAGCCAGCCCGGCGCCCCCGTTCGCTCCGGCATCCCCGAGCACGGCCGCATTCCGAAGTACTACATGGTGAAGGCGAAGCTCGCCGCGCTCTTGGACGAGCTGGGGGAAGGGAGGCTGCTGCCGACCGAGCGCGATCTCGCCGTCGGCTACGAGGTCTCGCGGGAAACCGTGCGCCAGGCTCTGCGCGAGCTGCTCCTGGAGGGGCGGCTGCGCCGGAAGGGCCGCGGGACTGTGGTCGCCGGGCCCAAGCTGGAACAGCCGCTCGCGCTTGCGAGCTACACGGAGGGAGTACGCCGGCAGGGGCTCGGGCCGGGTCGGACCCTTGTCTCACTGGAGCGGTTCCCCTGCTCGGAGGCGCTCGCACCCGAGGTCGACACGAAACCCGGCGAGCCCGTCTGGCACATGGAGCGCGTACTGCGCGCCGACGACGAACGGGTGGGGCTGGAAAGCACCTATGTCGCGGAGTGCCGTGTTCCGCGCCTGGACAGTGACTTCGATCCGGACTCGTCGTTCTACGCCTATCTGCGCGACCGGCTCGGAATCGCCGTCGGCGACGCGGACGAGCGGATCGAGACGGTGCTGGCGACACCGCGCGAGGCCATGCTGATCGGCACGCCGCCGGCGTTGCCGATGCTGCTGCTGCACCGCGTCTCACGAGACACTTCCGGACGGCCCCTGGAACGGGTGCGCACGCTCTACCGGGGCGACCGGTTCAGCTTCACCACGCGTCTGGGCCCCCAGTAGTCGGTCGGTCCCGCAAACCACCCGTTATCATCACAGGATGATAACGGGTCTGGTCCAAGCTTGGCGGGTCGTTCACCGTCCGGATGCCCGGCGGATCGGAGAGAGTCACCGGGCACCAGGAGCGTGAATGCCATGAAGGTGATCGTCGTAGGAGCCGGCGTGGTGGGCACCATGCACGCCTGGCAGGCCGCCGAACGCGGCCATGAGGTCGTCCACATCGAGCGCGAGGCGGAGGCGCGGGGGGCCTCGGTCCGCAACTTCGGACAGATCTGGGTCAGCGGACGCGCAGGCGGCGTGGAGCTCGACACCGCCCTGCGGGCCCGGGAGCTGTGGGAGGCGATCGGCGCCCGCGTCCCGGGGATCGGCTTCCGGGCGACCGGATCGCTCACACCCGTGCGCGGGGCATTGGAGCACGCCGTCGCCGAGGCCGCGGTCTCCCGCGCGGACGGCGGAGCCCGCGGCTACCGACTGCTCACGGCCGCCGAAGCCCGGGCCGCCAACCCGGCGCTGCGCGGCACGTTCGACGCCGCCCTATGGTGCGGGCGGGACGCGGCGGTCGAGCCCCGTGCGGCCCAACTCGCCCTGCGCCAAGCACTCCTGAGCAGTGGCCGGTACACCTTCGTCCCACACCGCGAGGTGCGGGACGTCGTGGGGGAGAACGCGGTCCGCGACGACCACGGGGACGTCCACACCGGCGATGCCGTCGTACTGTGCACCGGAGCCTCGCTCACCGGTCTGGTCCGCGAGGTCGCAGGGGAGGTCCCGGTGCGCCGGGTGCGGCTCCAGATGATGCAGACGGACCCGCTCGGCGAACCCCTGACAACCTCCGTCGCCGATGCCGACTCGTTCCGCTACTACCCGGCGTACCGATCCCCCGCCCTCGACGCCCTGAACGCCGGGCAGCCGCAGGACCCGACTGCCGCCGCCCACAGGATGCAGCTCCTGATGGTCCAGCGCCTCGACGGCGGACTGACCATCGGCGACACCCACGAGTACGAGCAGCCCTTCGCCTTCGACACCCTCGAAGACCCCTATGAGCATCTCGCTCGCGTCGTCCAGTCCTTTCTCGGCCGCCCGCCGCCCCGCATCCGCCGCCGCTGGGCGGGCGTGTACGCACAGTGCACCGACACCAGCCGCGTCGTCCACCGCCAGCAGGTGCGCGACGGCATCTGGCTGGTGACCGGGCCCGGCGGCCGCGGCATGACCTGCTCCCCCGCCATCGCCGAAGCCACTGCGACCGAACTGGGCTGGTGAACCCATGAGCACGCACACGACCACCCACCCACTCGACCTCGTCGTCCTCGACATGGCCGGCACCACCGTCGCCGACGGAGGGCTGGTCGAGCTGGCCTTCAGCTCGGCCGCGGAACGCCTCGGCGAGGACCCGGCAGGGATGATCGGCCATGTCCGCGCCACCATGGGCGAGTCCAAGATCACCGTATTCCGGCACCTGTTCGGCGGCGACGAGGAGCGGGCCCAACAGGCCAACCGCGCCTTCGAGGAGGCATACGGAGAGCTGGTCTCCCAGGGCCGCATCACGCCCGTCCCCGGTGCCGCCGAAGCCATCGCGGCCCTTCGTGATCAGGGCAGGACGGTCGTCCTCACCACCGGCTTCGCCCGGGTCACCCAGGACGCCATCCTCGATGTCCTCGGCTGGCGCGAACTGGTCACCCTCACCCTCTGCCCCGCCGACGCGGGCGGCCGGGGTCGCCCCTACCCCGACATGGTGCTGGCCGCCTTCCTGCGCACCGGCGCTGTCGATCACGTCCGGCAGGTCGTGGTCGCCGGCGACACGTCCTACGACATGCTCAGCGGCGTCCGCTCCGGCGCCGGGCTCGTGGCCGGTGTGCTCACCGGCGCCCACAGCACGGAGGCCCTCACGGCGCACGGCGCCACCCACGTCCTGCCCTCGGTCGCCGAACTCCCCGCACTGCTCAAGGAGAGCGCGAGGTAGGGTCTTCCGTCCATGGGACGCCGGGCACCGATCCGCCCTCTCGGGCGGCATCGCGCACACGCCTTCACCGGCTTGTGTCGAAGTGACGGCGGGAGGCTTCGATCTCCCCGAGGAACCGGTGGGTCCAGTCGCACAGTCCGTCGATCGTCACACGCAGCGCCCGGCCCGGTTCGGTCAGCGTGTACTCGACCCGCGGCGGAACCGTGGGATGCACCTTCCTGTCGACCAGACCGTTGCGCTCCAGCATGCGCAGGTTCTGGGTGAGCATCTTGTGGCTGATGCCCTGGATGCCATCCCGGACCTCGCTGAAGCGCAGTGTGCTTTCGCCCAGGGTTTCGATGATCAGCATCGCCCACTTGTTGGCGACGTCCGAGAAGATCTCCCGCGCCAACGAGTCCGCCCGCGTGAGGTCGGCGTCCTCGTCCGAGCCGCTGAACTGCTTGGTCACCATGAGGTACCCCAGTCACTGAAAAGTGCGTTCTTCCACGTCAGTGCTCAGTCTCCTACGGTTTCCGAGTAACCGGAAGAGACCAAGGCTTCCGCACGACTGCCGGAAGCCGGCCCGTGTGCTCTCATGAGACGAGGAGACGACAGCATGCCCATCACCCTGGTGGACCCCAGCGGACTGCCCAAGATCGACGCCTACCGACAGGTGGCGATAGCGACCGGTTCGAGGCTGGTCTTCATCGCCGGGCAGGTCGCCTGGGACACCGAAGGAGCCACGGTCGGCGAAGGCGACCTCGCCGCACAGGTCGAGCAGTGCTACCTCAACGTCGCCACCGCCCTGGCAGAGGTCGGCGCGTCCTTCGACGACGTGGCGAAACTGAACGTGCATGTCGTCGACTGGACCCCCGAGAAGATGCCTCTGCTCATGGAAGGCGTCACCCGGGCGCTCGCCAAGCTCGGGACCACCGCCGCGCCCCCGGCGACCCTGCTCGGCGTCGCCGCGCTGGACGTGCCCGAGCACCTGGTCGAGGTCGAAGCGACCGCGGTCCTCGGCTGAACAGGCGCCATCCGATCGAGGTCGCCCGCGCTCGCGTGGCGGCACAACACAAGAACGGGTGGCACAGCGCCCGCTGTGCCACCCGCTCCCTCAGGTGAGGACCGGACTCCCTGCGTCCCGCTGCCTCGGAAGGCGGCTCACACACCGCGCCCTTTCGGCGGACACGGTGGTCCTACCACAACCCTCTTGGTGATGTGCTCAGTTGGCGTCGACAAGGTCGTGCGGGGGGACCGTCACGGTCCGCTTGCCGGGCTCGCCACCGAGGACGACCTTGCGCAGGGCACTGTTGTTGTCGAGGTTGGTCTCCTTGAGGCGCTTGGCCGGGTTGGCCAGCACCTGGATGTAGTAGGTGCCGTTGGGCACGTCCGTGATGTCGAACGACTGACCCGGCAGGTCCTGCGTGTAGGTGTCACCGGAGCCGACGTCCAGCACCTCGCGGACGGAGATGGAGTTCTCCTGACCGCAGGCGGTGGCCAAGTCGGTGTTGTAGGGGTGCCAGTTGGCGTTCTTCACCGTGTAGTCGACGGCGTCGGTGTTGGCCAGGCAGAATGCCTCCTTGCCGCTGCGCACCGCTTCCTTCTTGTCGGCCTTCAGCAGCCGGTAGCTGGCGAAGTCGGTGAAGTGCCAGTGCACATGGCCGGGACGCGGGTCCCACTCCATGGTGCCGGTCGGGGTGTAGCCGACCTGCTTGCCCCTGGCGTCGTAGAAGTACTGGAAGGCGTCCATCTTGGCCTTCCCGGGCGAGCGGAAGCCGTCCACCACGAGCTGAGCCGGGCCGGCGTTCCACACATTGGCGCTGAAGGCGAGGTAGTCCCTGCCCGGGATGTTCTGGTCACCGTCGCTGATGGTGATGCCGTAGGCCGGCAGCGAGCGCAGGTCGGGCTTGGGGACGTCAGGGACGGAGGGCTTGCCGGTGGGCCGCTTGGACTGCGGCTTGACGGCGGGCGCCTTGCGTGAGCCGTCGGTCTGTCCGGCCGCGTCACCGGCGCGCATGCCGGCACGCGTGACCTGCAGTTTCTTCAGCGCCCACGGCAGTGCCGGCGGCGCTGCCTTCAGCGGCCCGTGGCCGACGTTGTAGGAAGGACCGGCGCCGCTGGTCACCGGCGCGGCTGCCTGAGCGCGGGTCGGAGCGTGCCCAGGCCCGTGACCGGAGTGACCGGCCGGGGCCTGGGGGGCGGCGCCGTGACCGGAGTGACCGGAGTGAGTCTGGGAGGCGGCGCCGTGACCGGAGTGCTCACCGGTGGCGGCCGATCGGCCGGCAGGCCCGCCCGGTTCCTCCCAACTGCGCTCCTGGACGGTGACCTTCACCGTCGCCGGCTTGTCGGCGATACCGAAGAGGTCCCGGTACTTCTTCGCGACCCTGATCTTGGCCGTGTACGTGCCCGCGGCGAGCTTCACCGGCTGGGTGTAGGAGCCGGCATAGGTGTTGGCCGCCCACCCCTTCTCGATGCCCCACACGGAACCGAGGGTGAAGGCGTTGGTGGGGCAGCTCTCCGGATACTTCGAGGTGGAGGGCGCATCGGGACGGACCCGCCCGCTCGCGTTGTTCGGGCAGAAGTTCTCCTTCCGGCTGACGACCTTCTTTCCGGCCTTGTCGGTGATGGTGACCTCCGCGAAGCCGGGCAGCCCGGAGAAGTCCTTCACGGTGCCCTTGGGCAGGGTCTTGGTCTTGGCCTTACCGCCCTCGTACACGGTCTGGGTGATGGTCACCGGGTCCTTGTAGGACTTCCGTGTCACCTTCAGCTCCAGCGGTCTTCCCTCCGCGGTGAGGTAGGTGCCCAGATCCAGGTAGACACCCGGCTCCTCTTTCCAGGAAGTGAGCGTGACCGAGTCGGTCGCCGCGATGAGATTCAGCTTGGGCCCGGTCGCGGCCGTGGCCTCGTCAGGTGCGGCCGCTATCAGACCGGCCGTCACGGCTATGGCCGCTACAGCCGTGGTACCGGCGAGCAGCGGACGCCGCAGCCGGGTGGTGCGCGTGGTGGTCATCGGTTCCCTCGTCCTCCGGGTGCTGTGGGAAGGGAGCGGACAGCGGGCCGCCCGGCACGACAGGTGAGGACGGTTCGACCGCCCGACCGGTGCGAGGAGCGGCTCCCGCTGCGCCCGTGCGAGGAGAGGAGGAGGCCGCGTACCAGGTTGTCCGGACAGCCGAACTCTTCGGAATGTTGGCCGAATAGCGCCGCCGTGGTGGAAAACCGACTGCTGCCACCAGCAGTGCGCCCCATCCGGGACCGTCGGCCGCGGTGGAAGCGGAGGGGCCATCACCCGCGCGGCCGCCGGGCCTTCACACCCGCCGTGCCTCCGCGCCTCCGTGCCTCCGCGCCTCCGCGCCTCCGCGCCGAACGAACCCACGTACCCGGCCCGGGGCACAATTGCGCGACTTCGCGGGCATCCCCCGGCCACCGGGCCGGCTGCCGACCGGATGTCTCGTCGGTCGGCCCCGCGCCCGGTCGGCGGTCGGTGCGGCCCAGTCGGGCTGCTGGCGAGCTGCCTCCACGGGTGGACGCGTTCGACCGGGGCATCGAGGACGGGACGAAGCTCGTGCTGTGGACGTGCGACGGACAGTCGAACCGGAAGTGGCGTGTCGAGTAGCCGAGTGGACCGGTCGCCGGGTGGCCGGCCCGTCCGCGGGCTGCCGGGCGGGAGCCGCTGCCAACTGCCCTCGCCCGGCACCAGCCGCCCCGCCTTGCGGTATTCACGGCGGGCGCCTTCCAGCAGATCGGCGGTGGTGACCAACTCACCGCGTCCGGCCACCGCATACGCGTCGGTGACGACGGCGCTGCGGATCGATCCCCCGGCGAGCTCGAAGCCCTTGGCGCACTGCTCCGGGTCCGTGTCGCCGGCGCAGGGCACCCGGGCGAGGCTGTGGCGCCACAGGGCCGGCCGCTGCTCCGTGCCGGGGAACGGGAAGTCGACCACCACGTGCGCTCACTCCCTGACCGGCGTCTCGCACACACCGGCCCCCGGCCCACCGCGAGCCTTGGGCTCACGGCGGGCAGCGCGACTCCGTCGTCGAAGCCGGGCAGATCGCGTGGCTGGGCGAGTTCGACGGCGCCGATCAACTGGCCGGGGTCCACGGTCCGGCCGGGCAACCGTGTCCGGCCCGGCCGTGGGTGTGTCTCCTGTGCCCGCTGGCGGTGTTCTTGCCACGTCATGCGGCGAACCTGCTGCGGCTGAACGCCTTCTTCGCGCGGCAGTTCCGGCAGATGCCCACGGAGAACTTCGTCCGGGTCTTCGGTCCGTACGCCGACCGTCTGGGCAACGAGATCCTGCCGAAGCTCTCCGCCGAGGCCAAGGTAAAGGGAGAACGCGAGGTGGCGGACGACGACACTGATCTCCCGCTGAGGCCCGAGGAGGCCACACTGTGACGTCCCATCCCGTACCTGGACACCTCTCTCGTCACCGTGGGCCATCCTCGGTCTTCGCCCAGAGTGATGTGTGTGAGATCGCCGGGCTGCGGCTGGTCGATGGCGCATCACGCCCGCGGTTCGAGCAGGACCGTTGGGTGTTCTCCGGCCTCGCGGACGCACACCGGATGATGTCCGACCACGAACAAATCTGGAACTTCACCTGGATCGCCAATCCGCGATGGAGGGTCGTGGCCAAGGAGATCCTGCTGGCGATGCTGGCCCCGCAGTACGAGGCGGTGCTGGAGTGCTCGCATGCGCTGCGGGCCGCCCGTTCTCCCCGGACCTGTTTCAACTTCCTGCAGCGATACACCGAGTGGTTCAACTGGCTCACCAAGCAGGGGATCACGGCTCTGGAGGATGTCACGCAGGAGATGTGCGAACGATACCTGGAGCACTACTCGTGGAGCGTCCCGGTCCGCGGGCGGCCGAGGCGACGTCTCGAACCGTACTCAACCGTGGCGCATGTCCGGATCCTCAAACTGATCGCCCAGTACAAGGAGCTGCTGTCCAGTGACAGCTACGAAACCGGGTTTGTCCCGTGGAGGGGGAAGACCGCCACCCAGGTCGTCGGCTACAAGTCGAAGGGGCCGAACCTCACACCACCCGTGCCGGACTCCATGCTGCAGCCGCTGTTGGCCACCTGCCTGTACTTCGTCAATGAAGTGGGGCCGCATCTGGCAGACCTGATGGACACGGCGCGCACCTCCCGAGCGGACACCACGGCGTCGGGCAGCATCACCCTGGCGCACCTTCCCGCTCTGCGGCAGATCCTGGCCCTCATGCGGGCCGATGGCGAACCGCTGCCCGCCGTTGATGATGTTCAACTGCGGAAGCGGTCCACGCTGGAACAGGAGGGCCCTCTGAAGCGCCTGGGGTGGGAAGCACTCGCCCGGACCGTCGGCGCCCGCAGATTCGGAGACGACGCGCGTCGGCGAATGATCCCGGAGCTGATCACGCTGGCCGCCGAGGTCGGCTTCGAGCCGCCGCTGGCCCGGCAGGCCGCAGCCATCCCGCGCCTGGTGGACGGCGAACTGATTCCGTGGACATCGCCGTTGGCCGAGGGCGATCTCGTCTTCATGGCCGACCATGCGGTAACTGCCTGCCTGGTGGTGACCTGCGCGCTCAGCGGGATGCGGACCAGCGAACTCCTGGAAATCGAGGCAGGATGCCGGCTCCCTGCTGTCGCGACGCCCGGGGGTGGCCGCCGGTTCCGGCTCGCCAGCCGCCTGATCAAAGGGCAGAAGTTCGGGGGAGTCCCCGACGAGTGGGTGGTCATCGAGCAGGTGGACCGGGCTGTGGCCCTCGCCGAACGCCTGGTGAACCGGCCCGCCGGTGAGGCACTGTTCGGCACCATCGACCTGGCCGGCCGGTTGAAGAACCTGCGTGGCTGGCTGGAGCGAACCGGCAATCGGGAGCGCTGGGGACTCCCGGTCCTTCCCCAAGGCCCGCTCAACGCCAGGATGCTGCGACGGACGCTGTCCCTGGCTATCGCGGAGCGTCCGGGAGGTCTGCTGGCGGCGAAGATCGCCCTCAAGCACATCTCGGTGGCCACCACGGAAGGCTATGCCGCTCGCCCCGGCGGATCCCAGCGACTGTTCCATGCCGAGATCGAGGAGGCCGAGGAAGCCCATCACGTGCAGCTGACGGTGCAGGCATTCCGCGATGTCCAAGCAGGCCGTATGCCCGCCGGTCCCGGTGCACGCGGCCTGATCGAGGCATTCCACCACGTGGATGCCCAGCTGAAGGACGCGGCCGGCACAGACCCGAAGGTCCTCAAGGACGACCGTCACCTGGAGAATCTCCTGCGGAAACAGGCCAAAACGCTCCACGTCGGGCCTGCCAACTTCTGCTGGTTCCGTGACCCCTCGAAGGCCCTGTGCCTGCGCCTGGCCGGCACGCCGAATGCGACCAAGCCGCTCGTCGGCATGTGCGACTCGGCTCGCTGCCCCCAGGCCACCCACCACCCCTGCCACCGTCCCGTCTGGGCCGGACAGGCCACCGCGATTGATGTGTTCATCGAGAGCCCTCGGGTGGCCAAGGGCGAGAAAGCACGGCTGGTACCCGAGCGCGATCGCGCCCTGCGGGTCGTCGCCGAGATCGACGCCGCGCAGGCCGCGTCCGTTGGAGAGGACTGAGATGGCCCGGCTCACCGAGGAGACCAAGACCCGTAACGAGGCCGCGATCCGGGCTGCTATGGAGCGGATCTTGAGCGGGAGCCTGCCGCCCGGCGGAAGGGCGGACCTCAAGACCCTCGCCACCCTGGCCGGGGTGACCCGCACCGGCTTCTATCCCAAAACGAACCGCGATGGCACCACCAGGCCTGGCGCCTACCAGCATCTCGCCGAGGAGTTCGAACGGCGACTCAGGGAGCTTCGGGACGCCGGAGAGATCCTCGATCCCCGAGTCGCGCAGATCGATCGGCTCAAGAAGGAGAACGCCGAGCTGAGGAGGCGAATCGGCGCCCGCGACGAGCAGCTGGCGGAATTGACCGATTTCAAGACCTTGGCGATCTCTCGGCTGGCCGCCCAACACGACGAGATCGAACGTCTGCGCAAGCAGGCGGCAGCCAATCACAAAGTGCGCCCACTGCCCGCCCCGAGCAGCACCGCCCCCTTCGGCTCGTGCAGTTGACACCGACGGGCGGAAAAGCTGGGCCCATGGCTTGTCCCTTCCACCCGTCTCTGCTGGTCGTACACGCTCACCTCCTTGATGAAGGCCGGTAGCCAACCGACCCCCACCGCTCCTTGCGGTGGGGGTCGGAGGCACGACCTCTGACCCTGACCTCCTATTCGGTGCGCAGGGCCGCGGCGGTTCGAGCCCTGGCGGCCCAGCCGGCGGGCAGGAGCGCGCCCAGGGTGGCGATGAGCAGGCCGCCGAGTGCGAGCGGGAACAGTTCAGCTCCGTGGTAGACGGCGATGACGGAACCGGGAAGGCGGAGCCCCACGCTGTCGCCCATCGCGGGGATGACCCAGCCGTGCAGGGCCACACCCAGCGGCACGCCCAGAGTGCCGGCGACCAGTCCGGTCACGACGACCGAGGTGAGGACCATCGCGATGGTCTGCCGGGGGGTCATGCCGAGCGCCTTGTGGACACCGATCTCCCGGACGCGCTCGCGGGTGTCGAGCAGCACGCCGTTGAGTACGCCGAGCGCGGCGACGGCGACGAGCATCAGCGTGAGGATCGCGGACAGCGCGTTGAGCGTGACGACCATGTCGCTCCCGGCGTCGAGCCCGCCGGCTCGGGCGGTGACACCCAGCGGTGCCAGATCCTTGTTCAGAGTGTCGACGTAGGCGGAGACATCGGTGCCTGATGTGACCGCGATGTGATGGCTCGTCTCCGTCAGGTCGGGATGTGCGGCCGTGAGGGTCGAGGCGTCGGTGAAGACCTGCATGCCGTCGTTGCGGGGGTCGAGGACCTCGCCGACGATCCGGACCATGACCGGCTCGGCCAGGCCGTTCAGGGTGACGGTGTCGCCGATGCGGGTGCCGGTGGCGGCCAGGAAGGGGGTCGGGACCACGGCCTCGCCGGGCCTGTCGATCCAGCGGCCCGAGACCATCGTGTAGCCGCCCCAGGAGGCGTCGCCGGTGAAGGCGTTCACGTCGATGGTGCCGGTCAGGCCGGACACGGTCGCCCGTACCGTCGCGGCACTGTAGTACTTCCCGGTCCCGGCGGCGGCCTCGATGGCCGCGGCGACCGCAGCGGGATCGGCCTCGGGCTGCTTCTCGGGGCCAGCGCCTTGAGGGCCGAAGTCCGGCAAGGGCGCGGGCACGACGACATCGGCCGCGTCGTGGGCCCTGGCTTTCATCACCTGGCCGAGCGAGGCGCCCATCCCCACGGTGAACGTAACGGCGATGGCGCCGAACAGGATGACGGTGCCCATGGCCAGCGCGCGGGCGGGCCGAGCGAAGGGCCGGGCCAGGCCCAGGGCGACCGGCTGCGGCAACGGCAGGCGTCCGGCCAAGCGGGCCGCCCACCGGCCGAGCCCCGCCGAAGCGGAACACCCGACGGCGAGCGCATCGACCGTACGCAGCCGCCCGGCCCGCCAGGCACTCGCGCACGCGGTCGCCGCCACCAGGCCGAGCACCCCGGCGATCACCGCCAGGTCGACCCAGGGGGTGATGGCAAGGGAGGAGGTGCCGTAGACCTCCTCGGTCTCGGCCAGTACGGGGACGGCGAGCAGGTGACCGGCGAGGACACCGAGAGCCGTGCCGACGGCGGCCGGGATCAGCGCCTGGCCCACGTAGGCCCGCACGACCTGGAACGGGGTGAAGCCGACGGCCTTGAGGATGCCGATGCGGCGCGTTCCCGTGCCGACGGCCGAGGCGACGACGTTGCCGACGATGAGCACCGACATGACCAGGCCCAGAGCGCCGAACGCGATGAGGAACGGGACGTAGACGGCGGTGTCGCGCTCGGCGGTCTCCTTGACGGTGAGCCATGACTGTTCACCGACGGCCGTTCCTGGCGGCAGGGTTTTAGTCACTGCCTTGCCGCCCGCGGTGATCTGAGCGACGGTGCCCGCGTCGGTGAAGCGGTAGAGCATCTGGTAGCCGCCGCTACCGGGCGCGGTGAGCGCCGGCATCTGGGACGGAACCACCCAGGCGTCAGCGGTCTGCGTGACCGAGCGGGCCACACCGACCACCGTCAGTGTCGGACCGCCGGACAGCTCGGGGAAAGTGATCTTCATCCCCAGGGTCGGGAAGAGCGAGGAGTCGGCGGACAGCACGATCTCGCCGGAGCGCGTGGGCCACCGCCCGTCGAGCAGCGCCACCTCGTCCACATTCCGGCCGGGATTGCCCCGGCCAACCACGGTCATCGGCCACCCGGGGCCCGCCCCGTCCGACTGCGGGGTGACCGTCACCGTACGGAACGGCCCGGCCGCATCACTCACCCCTTCGGCGTCCTTGGATCTCGACAGCTGCCCGGCGCTCACCTTGTCCGCGTCGAACTGCACGGACAGATGCGCGCCGTGCTGCTGGGCGAATGCGTCGTCGAAGGGCGCGCCGGAAACCACGAGCAGCGATCCGCCGAGGACGGAGGCGGCCACCGCCATCATCGTGGCGAGCCCGATCACCAGCGTCTGCACCCGGCGTCGTCCCACCCCCGAGCGCACCACCTTGCCGAGTGCGCTCATCGGACGGCCTCGGGGGCGGCGGCCCGCGACCGGACGTCTTCGGTGATCCGGCCGTCGGTGATCCGGACCGTATGGTTCGTGCAGGACCGGGCCAGGGCCAGGTCGTGGGTGACCACGACGATGGTCTGGCCCTCGGCATTGAGGTCGGCGAGCAGCTTGCTGACGTCCTGTCCTGCAGCCGTGTCCAAGGCCCCGGTCGGCTCGTCGGCCAGGAGAAGCGCCGGCCGGTTCATCAACGCCCGGGCCACCGCGACGCGCTGCCGCTCGCCGCCGGACAGTCGCCCCGGATAGGAGCGGGCGTGCCGGTCGATGCCCAGCAGTTCCAGGAGTTCCGCCGTCCGGCGGTCTGCCTCGCCACGTGCCATACCGGCGAGGCGCGCGGGCAGGACGACGTTGTCGGTGACGGTCAGATCGTCGAGCAGATTGAAGAACTGGAAGACCAGGCCGATCTTCGACCGCCGGTAGAGCGCCGATCCGGCTTCGCGCAGCTGGTCCACCCGCACCCCGTCCACGGTGACGGTTCCCGTATCGGGCCGGTCCAGGCCCGCGATCAGATTGAGCAGCGTGGACTTGCCGCTGCCGGAAGGGCCGAGGATCGCGACGGCCTCGCCGGACTGCACGGTCAGTGACGCGTCGTGCAGGGCGGGCGGGCCGTCGTCGTATCGTCGGCTCACCTCGCGCAGTTCGATCACCGGCACGGTCATGAAAGGCTCCTTGGGTACGGCCAGTTGGCTGCGTGAACGCTAGGAGCGGGCCCGGCCCGCACGCGTCGCCCGCCCGAACCCATTGCGGTACCGCACTCGGATGAGCCCCGGAAACGTCATCCCTGCGATGTAGGCGGGCGATGTACCCGGTGCGGTGGGAATGACCGCCGGGACGGACTCCGCGGGTTCGCGCGGCGGCGACAATGATCCGGTGATGGACGCACGTACGACGCTGGAGTGGCTGCGGGAAGCCGCTGGCCAGACGGTCCGCGACGCCAGGCTTCCAAGCGGTCCACCACTGCGGCCGACCCTGCGCGCCCGGCAGTTCGACGCGCTGGTGGCACTGGCACTCGGTATCGCCACCGTCTACTACGGCATCGACAACGCCAATAACGTCGTGGTGCGTGAGATCGCACCCGGCGTGGAGATCGTCATACCGCGCCCGTCGGGCCCCAGCGGCCTGGCCTTCATGGTGACCCTCGCAGTTATCGCCTCGGGTGCCCTGGCGCTGCGCCGCCGCTACCCGGTCGCCGTGCTGTGCGTCGTGACGGCCGCGACGCTGGCGACACCGCAGAGCGTTCTGCGGCTGACCTTCTACGCGTTCATCATCGCCGTCTACAGCGCCGCCGTGTACAGCCCGTACCGGGTGGCGACCCTGGCGGCGCTGGCGGTGTCGGTCGTCCTGGTCGGCACGTCGGGGAACTCGGTGACACCGATCGTCCCCAACGAATACATCGCCCTGCTGATCCTGGTCCCGATGGCCGTGGCCGCCATCGGCCTGCGTACCTGGAAACTCCGAACCGACGAGGGCCGCACCCGGCTCTCCGCCCTGGAACGCGAACAGGCCGAGGCGCTGCGCCGGGCCGTCGAGCATGAGCGGGCCAGGATCGCCCGCGAACTGCACGACGTCGTCACGCACAACGTCAGCGTGATGATCATCCAGGCGGGCGCCGCCCGCAAGATCATGAAAACCTCCCCCGAGGAGGCCGACGAGGCGCTGCTAGCCGTCGAGGCGGGCGGCCGGGCGGCCATGACCGAGCTGCGCCACGTCATGGGACTGCTCACCATGGCCGACGAAGGGGAGGGGACGGACGGAGGTGCGGACCTGGCCGATACGGCGGCGGAGCTGACCCCGCAGCCCGGCCTGGACCAACTGGAAACGCTGGTCGGACGGGTCCGGGACACCGGATTGCCCGTCGGCCTGACCGTGACCGGCCCGCCCCGTCCCCTCCCGCCCGGCCTCGAACTCGCCGCCTACCGTGTGGTCCAGGAAGCTCTGACCAACACCGTGAAGCACGCGTCCGGCGCCACCGCCGCCGTGACCGTCGAATACGGGCCGGAACGGCTCCGGGTGGAAGTCACCGACACCGGTGGACACCCGGGCGCGGGCGCCGGAAGCGGCCGGGGCCTGATCGGCCTGCGCGAGCGCCTCGCCGTCTACGACGGAACCCTGAACGTCGGCCGACGCCTGACCGGCGGCTACCGTGTGGAGGCCCTGATCCCCTTGGAGACACCGTGACCGAGCCGCTGCGTGTGCTCCTCGCCGACGACCAGACCCTGGTCCGCACCGGATTCCGGTTGATCCTCAGGGCCGATGGCATCGACGTCGTCGCCGAGGCGACCAACGGAGCCGAAGCGGTCGAAGCGGTCCGCCGTACACGTCCCGACGTGGTCCTGATGGACGTCCGGATGCCCGAGATGGACGGCCTGGAGGCCACCCGCCGCATCCTCACCGGCGCCCCCGACAAACCCCGCGTCATCATTCTGACCACCTTCGACCTCGACCGATACGTCTATGCGGCGCTGTCCGCCGGGGCCAGCGGCTTCCTCCTCAAGGACGTCACCCCCGAGCAACTGACCGCGGCCGTCCGCACGGTCCGTACCGGCGACGCACTCCTCGCGCCCGCCATCACCCGCCGCCTCGTACAGAGGTTCACCCAGCGCGGCAGCGACACCGCCGCCCTCCATCGCGACCTCGCCTCGCTCACCCCACGCGAACTGGAGGTCCTCAGCCTGCTGGCCCGAGGACTGAGCAACGCCGAACTCGCCACCCACCTCCACCTGGCCGAGGCGACCGTCAAGACGCACGTCGCCCGCATCCTCGCCAAGCTCGGCCTCCGTGACCGTGTCCAGGCCGTCATCGTCGCCTACGAGACGGGCCTGGTCAGCGTCGGCGCAGGCGAGGCCGCCCAGCAGTCCACCGAGCAGACGTAGACCGAAGCCGAGACTTGGGATCAGCAGCCGGAACCTGGGCCTGTCACGGTAGTTCGCGCCTCCGAGCGGTCATACAACGGTCGCCCGATGTCCGCGTTCGCCGCGGTGCGGGGGGGCAGGCACAGTCGGCAGCACGATGCCGAGCTGCGATGCAGGCTGTCCTGCCGTGTAACCTTCGTCAGCAAGTCGGCCGATAGGGACACGATGCCACTTCGGAACGCGACACGAACCGAGGCCCCGCTCCTGCCGTAATGCGACACGACCTGTGTGGGACACAGCGCCTGCAACGACTAATCCGGCCTTGTTGCCGATGCTGCTGCTGATCGCCGCGCCGCGGGGCTGGGGGGGCGATGCGGGTCGCGCAGGAGCGTTATGTGTCCGTGATGGCCTGGGTCGAGCATGTACGGGCCAGTCGGCTGATCGGCAATCTGCTCACGGACCGCGACGCGGCCCAGGAGGTGCGCATCCACGCCGTGGGGCCCTTCCTGCTGGACCGGTACCGGGAGATGGCCGAGAACGCGGAGACCGAGCAGAAGCGCCTCGCCAACGACAAGGCGCTGACCGAGCTGGTGGCCGCCGCTCTGTCGGGTGTCGCGATGGCGTTCACCTACGGGGTGATGGCGTGGCTGATCCTGGCCGGACACATGGAACTCGCGGTCGCCGGCACGGCGGTGATCGCCGTCAGGTCGGGCTCTGCGAGCCTCGGCGCGCTGGTGATGAACATCAACGAGATGCACGAGGAGTCGCTGTACGTCCAGGACCACGACCGGTTCCTGCGCGAGGCGGCCCGGCACACCATTCCCCGGGACGGGGCCGACCTGTCCGTCAGGGTCGGCGATGTGGTGCTGGACAAGGTGAGCTACCGCTATTCCGACCGGGTCGAACCCGCACTGGACGGGGTGTCGCTGACCGTGCCGATGGGAGCCGTGATCGCGGTGGTCGGTGAGAACGGCTCCGGCAAGAGCACCCTGATGAAGGTGCTGGCCGGACTGCTGCTGCCGCAGGACGGAAGTGTCCGCTGGGGCGGGCAGGAGCTGACCTGTCTCGACCGCTCCCAGGTGTTCGGGCGGGTGGCGCTGCTCACCCAGGACTTCCAGCGCTGGCCGATGACTGCCGCCATGAACATCCGGATCGGCCGCCCGGAGCGGGCGGCTTCCCCGGAGGAGCTGGAACCCTCGGCGGAGTACGCGGGAGCGGGCTCCCTCATAGCGAAGCTGCCGCAAGGCCTTGCGACCCTGCTGGCTCGGATGTTCCGGGGGGCGTCCGAGCTCTCGGGCGGTGAATGGCAGAAGATCGGACTGGCCCGTACCCACTGGCGGGCTTCGACGGGGGCGGCCGACAGCATCCTGATCGTGGACGAGCCGACGTCGGCGCTGGACCCGGAAGCGGAGATCGAGGCGTTCGACCGCATCCGCCGTCTCGCAGGGCGGCACCGCGCCGTCGTCCTGGTCACCCACCGGATGTCCGGTGTGCGCTACGCCGACACCATCCATGTGCTCAGTCAGGGTTGCCTGGTGGAGTCCGGCAGCCACGCCGAGCTGATCGCGGCGGACGGGCGCTATGCCGCGATGTTCCGTACCCAGGCCGCGCAGTACGCGCCGGCCCCGGAGACGGCACGGCCCCCCGCCGCGGTGCCGGCACCGGGGCCGGGGCCGGCGCAGAACCAGGCTCCGGCACCCGAGCCCTCATGAGTACCGGAAAACCCGCAGGAAGGCGGCACCCGCGGTTCGATACGATGACGGCGGTTTCCCGACCCAGTCCGTCACTCCGCGTGACAACCCTTCGCACAGACCATGAAATGGAGCATCCGAGGATGGCTCGACACCTGATCACCAGCGCGCTTCCCTATATCAACGGGATCAAGCACCTGGGCAACATGGTCGGGTCGATGCTTCCCGCGGACGTGTACTCCCGCTATCTGCGTCAGCGCGGCCATGACGTGCTCTACATCTGCGCCACCGACGAGCACGGCACCCCGGCCGAGCTCGCCGCCAAGACGGCGGAGCTCTCCGTCGACGAGTTCTGCGCACAGGCCCACGACGCCCAGAAGGCCGTGTACGACGGCTTCGCGCTCGCCTTCGACCACTTCGGACGCAGTTCCTCGCAGCAGAACAGGGAGATCACCCAGCATTTCGCGCGCAGGCTCCACGAGAACGGGTTCATCGAGGAGCGTGCGATCCGCCAGGTGTACTCGCCGGTCGACGGGCGCTTCCTGCCGGACCGCTATGTCGAGGGCACCTGTCCGCACTGCGGCTACGACAAGGCACGCGGCGACCAGTGCGAGAACTGCACCAGGGTCCTCGACCCGACGGACCTGATCGACCCGCGCTCTGCGATCAGCGGCTCCACGGAGCTGGAGGTGCGCGAGACCAAGCACCTGTTCCTGCTCCAGTCCAAGCTCCAGCACGAGGTAGAGGAGTGGGTCGCCCGGCATGAGGAGCAGTGGCCGCAGCTCTCCTCGTCCATCGCCCGCAAGTGGCTGACCGAGGGCCTGCACGACCGCGCGATCACCCGCGACCTGGACTGGGGCGTCCCGGTACCGGCCGACACCTGGCCTGAGCTGGCCGCCGAAGGCAAGGTCTTCTACGTCTGGTTCGACGCCCCGATCGAGTACATCGGCGCGACGAAGGAGTGGGCGGACGCGGCCCAGGACGGCGAAACCCGTGACTGGAAGTCGTGGTGGCACGAGGCGGACGACACCGTCCGCTACACCCAGTTCATGGCGAAGGACAACGTCCCCTTCCACACGGTGATGTTCCCTGCCACCGAGCTCGGTGTGCGCGAGCCGTGGAAGAAGGTCGACGTCGTCAAGGGCTTCAACTGGCTGACGTACTACGGCGGCAAGTTCTCCACCTCACAGCAGCGCGGTGTCTTCACGGACGCGGCCCTCGAAGTACTCCCCGCCGACTACTGGCGCTACTTCCTGATCGCCAACGCCCCGGAGTCCGACGACTCCTCCTTCACCTGGGAGCATTTCACCGCCACGGTGAACAAGGACCTGGCCGACACCCTGGGCAACTTCGTCAACCGCGTGCTGTCGTTCTCGCGCAAGCGGTTCGGCGACGAGGTCCCGTCCGGGCACGACGCCGCTGCGGCGGAAGCGAAACTGGGCGAGGAGATCGCGCGGCTGCTCGCCGAATACGAGGAGCAGTTGGAGGCGCTGCAGTTCCGCAAGGCCGCTTCGGCACTGCGTGCCCTGTGGTCCGCGGGCAACTCCTACCTGGAGGAGAAGGCCCCCTGGCTGGAGATCAAGACCGATCCGGACGGGGCCGCACTGACACTGCGTACGGCGATGAACCTGATCCACTTGTACGCGGTGGTCTCCGAGCCGTTCATCCCGGCCACGGCAGCGGCCATGCGGGGATCCTTCGCACTGGAGGCGGACACCGCGACCTGGGTGAGCCCCGAGCAGGCGAGGGCCCTGGACGGTGTCCCGTCCGGGACCGCCTTCACCGTCCCGCCGGTGCTGTTCGCGAAGATCACGGAGGAGGATCTGGAGTCCTACCGCGCCCGCTTCGGCGGCGCCGAAGGCGCCTGACGGTGTACTCCGTTCCCCTCGGTGACGACGGGGCCGAGCTGCGCCCGCTGGAGCCGTGGCAGGCGGAGGAGTTCCTCACCCACATCGACCGCGGACGGGAGTTCATCGGGCAGTACAACGGCCTGCCCGATGCCGTACAGGACCTGGAGTCGAACGGAGCCTTCCTGCGGGCGTACGCGGAGAGGACCGCGGCCGACTCGGGGCGGATCCACGGGATCTGGGCGGATGGCGCACTCGTCGGCGGTTTTCTGCTGCGCAAGTTGGACATCGAGCAGCGCACCGCCGAGGCAGGCTGCTGGCTGGAGCCGTCGGCAGTGGGGAAGGGCCTGGTGACCAGGGCGGCGCGGCTGGTCATCGACTGGGCCGTGGAAGTACGGGGCGTCCACCGGGTGGAATGGTGGGTCTCGCCGGACAACGCGCCCAGCATCGCGGTGGCCCGCAGGCTCGGGATGACCAAGGACGGTGTCCTGCGCGAGAGTTACCTGTACCGGGGGAAGCGGCACGACGAGGAGATCTGGTCGGTGCTTGCACCCGACTGGCGGCTCGCCAGAGCGATCTCGCCATGCCGATCCTGGCCCTGGCGATCTCAGGATCCCCCAGCCTCGCCGGTCTGGTGGGGGCGGCCCGGTACGCCCCGTATCTGCTGCTGAACGCGCTCGCGGGCGTGCTCATCGACCGGTGGGACAGGCGACCGGTGATGATCGTCGCCGACCTGGGGCGCTGCGCCGTGCTGGCCACCGTGCCGATCGCCTACGCCCTCGGTGGACTGACGGTCGCTCATCTCGCCCTCGTCGCCTTCCTGGAAGGTGTCGGGCATGTCTTCTCCGCGGTCTCGCATCTGTCCAACAGCGCCTTCCGCACCCTGTCGTTCGGTGCCGAGCCGCTCGGTCTGGCGCTCGGCGGCACCCTGATCGCCGCCGCTGGGTCACGGGCGGTCTTCTGGGGCGCCGCGGCCGGGCTCGCCCTCGTACTGCTCGGCGGGGCCTGGGCCTGGCGGAACGCGCCCACGGCACGTGGGCCGGCTGCCGGTCAGGGCCCCCGGTGACCGACGGGGCGGCCTTGCGGAGCCATCCCTGGCGGGCCCGGCATGGTAGGCCGGTTCCGCCTGGACGGCCACCCCGGCGCCCCGAGGTGATCCGTGCGGGGAGACGAGGGAGCCTGGAGTGAGAGTCTCCGAGTCAGAGACGGGAAAGGCGTGATCCGACCATGACTGACTCCGCCCCCACCCAGCCCACCCCGGACGGCAACCGCTTCCCGCCCCCACCCCCCGTCGGCCGCGCGGGCCTGCGGGTGTTCGTGCTCTCCGGCTCGTCCCGCACCGGCTCCGTCAACGAACTGCTGGCCGCGTTGGTCGCACGGCTCATCGCACAGTCGGGAGCCACGGCTGACCTCGCCAGTCTGCGCGAGTTCAGCGTGCCGCCGTACGACGGTGACGACGAGGAGGCCACGGGTCTCCCGCCGGGCTCGGTGTCGCTCCGCGACCGCATCGAGGCGGCCCACGCCCTTGTCGTCTCCTCTCCCGAGTACAACGCCTCGGTCCCCGGCACCGTCAAGAACGCCGTGGACTGGGTCTCCCGCTTCCGGCCTCAGCCGTTCAAGGACAAGCAGACGCTGCTGGTCTCGGCCTCCCCGTCCATGGTGGGCGGCAACCGGGGCCTGTGGGCCCTGCGGGTGCCCCTAGAGCACCTCGGGGCTCGGGTCTACCCCGGCATGTTCAGTCTCGCCGCCGCGCACCAGGCCTTCACCGTGGACGGCCAGCTGAACGACCGCGGGCTCCAGGAGCGCTTGGGGACCACCGTGGACTCGTTCCTGGACCTGGTGGAGGCGGACATCAAGTACCCGTGCGTGCAGCACCGCTGGTACGAGTTCCTGGGCGACCGCAGCAGCGACCCGGTCACCGAGCGCGCCGAGGCTTGACGAAAGGCGGCTCAGGCTCGGGCTCGCGGGGGTACGGACTCCGCGGGCGGGCGCTCGCGGAGCGCCCCGTAGGCGAGGAAGTACGCCGGCACCTTGTTGAGCCGGTGGGAGGTGGTGATCAGCTCCGTGGCACGCGCGGCCGCCGCGGCGCCGCCGAAGGGTGGTCGCCCGGCCAGCACCGGTTCGATCACCGCCCGGTGGGCGATCCGCTGGAGGCCCTGGGTGAGGACCGTGGTCGGCATGCGGCGGCACTGGACGGCCCGCACCTCCCGGAGGCCGACCGTGCCGTCGCGCAGCGGCCCGGCGAGGTGCCGGGCGGCGGCCACGGCGTCCTCGACGGCGAGGTTGATGCCGATGCCGAAGACCGGTGACATGGCGTGCGCGGCGTCCCCGATGCACAGCAGGCCCGGACGATGCCAGCGCCGCAGCCGGTCGAGCCGTACGTCGAGCAGCTTGACGTCGTCCCAGGTGCTCAGTGCGTCCACGCGGTCCGCGAGCCAGGGCACTGCAGAGGCGAACTCCGCCTGGAAGCGGTCGAGTCCCGCGGCGCGGCGGGGACCGTCGGTGCCCTTGGGGATCAGCCCGGCGCACTGCCAATAGTCCCCACGGTCGATCAGGGCGCTGAAGAACCCGTCGCCGACACCGCCCACGAGCCCATGCGGATCACCGTAGCGCCGGGGCAGCCGGAACCACCAGGCGTCCATCGGGCACATGAAGCGCCGCAGCCCCAGCTCGGGAAGTGCGCGGGCGAGTGAGCCCCGGCCGTCGCAGGCGACGGTGAGCGCGGCACGCAGTTCCCCGGTGCGGCCGTCGGAGGTGCGGTAGCGCACTCCGGTGACCCGGCCGCATTCATGGAGGAACGTCGTCGCCTCGGTGCTCATCCGCAGCGAGAAGGAAGGCTCGCGCCCGGCTTCGTCGGCCAGCAGGTCGAGCAGGTCCCACTGCGGGACCATCGCGATGTAGTTGTACGGGCCGGGCAGGGCGGCGATATCGCCCACGGTGACGAGCGAACCGTCACTGCCGAGAGGCAGTTGGACGGTGGACACCCGGCGCTGGGGCAGCCGGGCGAACCGCTCGGCCAGTCCGAGGTCGTCCAGCAGGGAGAGCGTGGACGGGTGGACGGTGTCACCGCGGAAGTCACGCAGGAAGTCGCCGTGCTTCTCCAGCACCGTGACGCGCACACCGGCCCTGGCCAGCAGCAGGGCGAGGACCATCCCCGCGGGTCCGCCGCCCACGACACAGCACGTGGTCCGCTCCATCGCCGCCGTCCCCTCGTCCGTGTGTACGCCTGCCGGCCCGTCCCCGGATCAGGCCCTCTGACACATATACCCCGGCTGCCCTCAAGCCACTATTGAACATTACCAATCTTCAGAATATTGTGAATGTACGCATACGAGCGTCCACGCATCAGGGAGGCAGCCATGACCCAGCAGCCCGTCCTTCTGCCCTACGCCGATCCGGCCTTCGTCGCCGACCCCTTCCCGCTCTACCGCGAATTGCGCGAGCAAGGCCCGGTGTGCCGTGCCGTCCTCGGCGGCGGCGTGGAGGCCTGGCTGGTCACGGGATACGAGGACGGGCTGGCGGCCCTCTCCGACCCGAGGCTGAGCAGCGATGTGCGCGATGCGAGCGACCCTCGCCTGCTGGAGCAGCTACCTTCCACCGAACGCGAGTCGATGCTGAGCAACATGCTCCGCAGCGACCCGCCCGACCACACCCGGCTGCGCCGGCTGGTGTCGAAGGCGTTCACCGCACGCCGGGTGGCCGGACTGCGGCCCCGGGTCCAGGACCTCACCGACCGGCTGATCGACGACATCGCCCCGACCGGCCGCGCCGATCTGGTCCGCGACTTCGCCCTGCCCCTCCCGGTCACCGTGATCAGTGAACTCCTCGGAGTGCCCGTGTCCGACCGGCATGACTTCCAGCGCTGGACCGACGACATGGTCCTGCGCCGGGCGGAGGCACCGGATCCGGCCGTGGTGGACGGAGCCTGGCAGCAGATGCACGCCTATCTCACCAAGCTCATGGAGACCAAGCGGGCCCGTCCGGGGGACGACCTGCTCAGCGCGCTGATCGCCGCCAGGGACGAGGAGCAGCGGCTGGAAGAGGTCGAGCTGATCGCCATGTCATTCCTGCTGCTGGCCGCCGGGTACATCACCACGGTCAATCTCATCGGCAGCGGCATCGCCGCGCTGCTCGCCAACCCCGACCAGCTCGCCCTGCTGCACCAGGAGCCCGAGCTGCTGCCCGGCGCGATCGAGGAGTTCCTCCGCTACGACGGTCCGGTGAACCCCGGCATCGCGCGCTTCGCTCGTGAGGACGTCACCATCGGCGGTGTGGCGGTACCCCGCGGTGCCACCGTGCTCATCGCATCGGCCATCGCCGACCGCGACCCGGGTCGGTTCCCCGCACCGGACCGGCTGGACATCACTCGGCGCGACAACGCCCATCTCGCCTTCGGGCACGGCATCCACTACTGCCTGGGGGCGCCACTCGCCCGGCTCGAAGGCCAGATCGCCATCGGCACCGTACTGCGCAGGCTTCCCGACCTGGCTCTCGCAGTGCCGCCCGGTGAACTGCGCTGGCGGCCGGGAGGGTTGCGCGGCCCCGTGAGCCTGCCGGTCACCTTCACCGCCGCAGGCCGCGCATAGCCGCCCTCGACCGCGGGTACGCGCGCCGTGGTTCGCGGTGGCGGCTCGGTTCGTGGCGGCGGGCTCGGGCGGCCCACCCAAGTGGTTCGCCCGAGCCACCCCTTCCCCCGTGCACCGACTGGACCACGCCCCCGTCCGCCAGCCGGTCGTGTGAGGCCGCGGAGGTGTCGCGACCTGACGTTACGTACGCTAAAACCTCCCGTGCACTGGAGGTTCAAGGGGTAGTGAAGCGAATCACATGGACCATCGGCGAGCTGGCGCAGCACACCGGTCTTTCGGTGAAGACCATCCGGTACTACTCCGACATCGGACTGCTGCCCATGGCGGAACGCAGCGGCGGCGGCCACCGTCGCTTCGAACCCGAGGCACTGGAGCAACTGCGGCTGATTCAGCGGCTGAGAGCCCTCGACACCCCGATCGCGACCATCACCGAGGTGGCCACCGGTGAACGCGGCATCGGCGATCTGGTGGCCGACGAACTCGGTCTGGTCCAGCGGAAGCTGACTGAGCTGCGCTGGCGCGAGGCGACTCTGAGAGCTCTTGACGAGTGCTCAGGACCCGAGCGACTGCGTCGACTTGAGGTACTGGCACGCGTGCAGCGGCTACCGGAGGCCCATGGCGACCTCGTGCACTCGTGGCAGCGGACGATCCCGTCGTCCATACCGGCCCGGCTGGTCGACCGCATCATCGCGCAGGCCGTACCGGATCCACCAGGCGACCCGACCGCCGAAACCGCGCTCGCCTATGCCGAGTTGCACGCACTGACCGCGCATCCGCAGTTCCCCGTGTACTGGGTCTGCCCGAACGTACGCGACAAGGCCTCGCTGTACTCGGCGTTGCTCGACGCATCCGATCTGGCCGACGTGTTGGTCGCCGCCGGTGAGCCGCCACAACCCGGCGAGGCCCTGGACCGCTTCTCGGTGGCGTGCGCACGCTCCCGCCACGAGAACGACACACCGGGCTTCCGGACCTTCATGGGAGCGCAACTGCGGGGCACCATACCGCTGTTCCAACGCTACTGGCAGCACGTCGCCACACTGTCCGGCCAACCAGGACCCAATCTGGGGATCACGCACTGCTGGCTGGTCGAGGCACTCACCACTTCGACCGGGGTCGGTTCCTTGTCCGACGGCGGACCTCAGGTGGCGTTCCAGGTCTAGCCGTTCTGTCCGATGGGTCAGTCAGCCACGCCGCCGCCCGCTCGGCGACCGACCGTGGGCCGATCGCGTACCAGGACGAGTGTGCCGCGCGCCTCCACCGTGACCCGGGCACCGGCCTTGACCACTGTCTCGTCGGTGTCACCCGCCGGTGCCGCGGTGTCCACCTCGACCGACCAGCTGTCACCGTGGGTGTGGTCCGGCAGGCTGAAGTCGACCGGCCCATGATGGCTGTTGAGCAGGACGAGGAACGTGTCATCGGTGATCGGCTCGCCGAACGCGTCCGGTTCCGTGATCGCGTCCCCGTTCAGGAGCACACCGATGGCACGGGCGTCAGGACGCGCCCAGTCCTCCGCTCGCATCTCCTCGCCGTCCGGACGCAGCCACAACAGGTCCGCGATGCCGCTACCGTCGCTCTCGCCGCGGAAGAAGCGACGCCGGCGCAGCACCGGATGGCGCGCCCGCAGCCGCACCAACCGCTGGGTGAAGGCCAGCAGTTCCCGCCGCTCGGGGTCCAGGTCCCAGTCGACCCAGGAAAGCGGGTTGTCCTGGCAGTACGCGTTGTTGTTGCCTTGCTGGCTGCGGCCCAGCTCGTCACCATGGGCGATCATCGGCACGCCCTGGGAGATCAGCAGGGTGGTGAGGAGGTTGCGCTGCTGCCGTGCACGCAGCTCCCGCACGGCGGCGTCGCAGGTGGGCCCTTCGGCGCCGCAGTTCCACGAGCGGTTGTGGTTCTCGCCGTCGTTGCCGTCCTCACCGTTGGCCTCGTTGTGCTTCTCGTCGTACGAGACGAGGTCGCGCAGGGTGAAACCGTCGTGCGCGGTCACGAAGTTGACGCTCGCCCGCGGTCTGCGGCGGCCGTCCTGGTAGAGGTCGGACGAGCCGGTGAGCCGGGACGCGAACTCCGCCAGCGACGAGGGCTCGCCGCGCCAGAAGTCCCTGACCGCATCACGGTAGCGGCCGTTCCACTCCGACCAGAGCGGTGGGAAGTTGCCGACCTGGTAACCCCCCTCGCCGAGATCCCAGGGCTCGGCGATCAGCTTCACTCTGCTGATCACCGGGTCCTGCTGCACCAGGTCGAAGAAGGCGGAAAGCCGGTCCACCTCGTGGAACTGCCTGGCGAGAGTGGCGGCGAGGTCGAAGCGGAAGCCGTCCACGTGCATCTCGGTGACCCAGTAGCGCAGCGAGTCCATGATCAGCTGGAGCACATTGGGATGCCGCATCAGCAGGCTGTTGCCCGTGCCGGTGGTGTCGTAGTAGTGACCGCGGTCGCCGTCCACCAGCCGGTAGTAAGCGGCGTTGTCGATGCCCTTGAACGACAGCGTGGGGCCGCGTTCGTTGCCTTCGGCGGTGTGGTTGTAGACGACGTCGAGGATGACCTCGATGCCGGCCTCGTGCAGGGCCTTGACCATACTCTTGAACTCGGTCACCTGCTGGCCGCGGCTACCGGTGGAGGCATAGGCGTTGTGCGGTGCGAAGAATCCGATGGTGTTGTAGCCCCAGTAGTTGGACAGCCCGAGCTGCCGCAGATGCCCGTCCTGGACGAACTGGTGCACAGGCATCAGCTCGATCGCCGTGACCCCGAGCGCGGTGAGGTGCTCGATGACCGCCGGGTGCCCGATCCCCGCGTAGGTGCCGCGGATGGCATCGGGCAGTCCGGGGTGGGTCCGGGTGAGGCCCTTCACATGGGCCTCGTAGATCACGGACTCGTGGTACGGGCGGCTGGGCGGCCGGTCGTTGCCCCAGTCGAAGAAGGCGTTGGTCACCACGGACAGCGGCGTGTGGCCGAGGTTGTCGCTGCTGTCGGGTACGTCCGGTTCACCGGCTTCGCCGGGCCGGTCGAGCCGGTGGCCGAACAGCGAGGGATGTCCGTCGATCTGCCCGTCGATGGCCTTGGCGTAGGGATCGAGGAGGAGTTTCGCGGGGTTGCAGCGGTGGCCCTTGCCGGGTCGGAAGGGCCCGTGTACCCGGAACCCGTAGCGCTGCCCGGGTTCCACCCGCGGTAGGTAGCTGTGCCAGATGAAGCCGTCGACTTCGGTCAGCGCGAGACGTTCTTCGGCGCCTGCGTCGTCGATCAGACAGAGCTCGACCTTCTCGGCCACCTCCGAGAACAGGGCGAAGTTGGTGCCGGTGCCGTCGTAGGTGGCGCCGAGGGGGCAGGGACGACCGGGGCGAGTCTTCACCTCGGTGACCGTAGCCCGTTTCCCGTCCGCCGCGGATCACCGGCTCAGCGTGTCTGGGTCAGTGTGTCCCCGGACAGCCGTCAGCCGGGCTGTACGGCCCGGTGGCCCCGGCCCAGGGGTTGACCGAGGCCACCGGGTCGGGCACTCCGAGGGGAGCGGAGTGCCCGGAACAGAACACCGTGGGTCCGACGAGGAGGAGTGCCGTCCGGGTGCCAGGGACAGTAAATAAATATACTGCCAAGTAAGCAAGCGTATGAAAAATTTCATGCTGACTGATGGCTGAAAACGCCCATGCCTTCGCGCTCTCGGCCGGTCAGTCCTCCAGGAAGAAGTCGTGCTGCTCTGCTGCCTGCTCGTACTGCTCAAGGCGGGTTTGCGTGCGCTCCGGGTCGGCGTCCGCCATGGCTTGGAGCACGGCGGCGGAGAGCACACCCGGCGCCGCGTACGAATCGAAAACAAGGCGTGATCCTGTTGCCGCGGTGAGGGTCACATCAGCCTCGTCGACGAGCGGACCCAGCGTGAGATCCGTGATCAGAGCCGTGCGGAGCCCCGTACGGCGGGCAGCCCGAACCGCTGCCAGGGTCTCCTTGGCGTGCCGCGGCATCGCGAACGCGAGCACCCAGGTGCCGCCCGCCTCCCGGGACTGGAGCAGTGCGTCATAGGCCACGCTGCCACCGCGGGAGACCAGCCGCACATCCGGGTGGATACGCCTGGCGGCGTACGCGAAGTACTCCGCGAGCGAGGCGGAGATACGCAGACCCAGGATCGTCAAGGGTACCGATTGGGCCAGCGCACGACCGAGGGCGAGCACCTGGTCGGGGTTGGCGAGCACGCGGCGCAGGCTCTCCAGATTGGCGATCTCGGCGTCCACGGCCGCCTGGAGTTCGTTGCGGCGGTCCGCCTCGCCCGTGTCCTGGGCACCCGCCACGGCGCTCAGGGCGATCGGCTGGAGGGCTTCACGGAGCGCGGGATAGCCGCTGAAGCCCAGCGAGGAAGCGAAGCGGGTGACGGAGGGCTGGCTGACCCCGACTCGCTCCGCGAGGTCCGTGATGGACAGGAACGCGGCCTCGGTCAGATGGTCGGTGATGTACTGCGCGATGCGTCGCTGCCCCGGAGACAAGCGGTGACCGCCGAACAGCGCACGGACCTTGTCCGCCGGGGACGGTTCCGCGTCCGGGGCATGCCGTCCCGGTGTGATCGCGGAGGCCTGTGCCCGCGCCTGCTGCTGTCCTGACGGCACCGTGTGCCTCCTTCATGTCCCATTCGTGCTCAACATAGCGCCCCCGGCTGTGGCCTGGGGCGGGCGACGGAAGGTGATCGCCCCGCGCGCAGGGGGTCACAGGGCCTCGATGTCTGCGCACCGGACCGGTCGGCGGACCTGCGAGGTCGGTCGGCGGACCTGCGAGGTCGGCCGGTGGGGCTGCGGGGCTGCGGGGCTGCGGGGCTGCGGGGCTGCGGGGCTGCGGGGCTGCGGGGCTGCGGGGCTGCGGGGCTACGGGGCTGCGGGAGCCGATCGGGGGAACTCTCCGAGGGTTACGGCCCTGTCCCGATCCGTGCGCGGGGGGTGCGTGTCCATGGTCGCGGGGGGAGTATGGAACGCGCGCGGTCAGGGGGACGGTAGGAGCACGCCGTGACGGCGGGAGGAGCTGCTGGGCATGGGTGGCACGGACGGGTTCTCCGCTGGCCCGGCACCGGTCGGCCAGATGGAGTTCGGGCCTGCCCCGCCGGGAGGTCTGCTGGACGTCCTGCGGATGGCGGCGATCGTGCTCGACTCCGAGGGGCAGATCGCCCTGTGGAGCCCGCAGGCGGAACAGCTTCTGGGCTACACGGCGGAGGAGGCACTGGGCCAGTACGCGGCCCGGCTGCTGGTGGCCGACGAGCACGTCGACCTGGTGGTGCATCTGTTCGCCCAGGTCATGGGCAGCGGTGAGAGCTGGGCCGGGGTCTTCCCGATCCTGCACAAGGACGGCGGAATCCGGTACCTGGAGATGCGCAACATGCGCCTCCAGGACGTAGACGGCGGCTACTACGCCCTCGGGCTGGCCACCGAGCAGTCCACGCTGCGCCGGGTCGAGCGAGACCTCGCGCTGTCCGTGCGCCTGGTGGACCAGTCCCCCATCGGGCTCGCGGTGCTGGACGTCGATCTGCGCTACGTCGCCGTCAACGCCGCGCTGGAACGGATCAACGGCGTCCCGGCCGCCGAGCAGATCGGCCGCCCGGCCGGCGAGACCCTGCCGTTCCAGGACGACGGCACGATCGAGGTCTCGATGCGGAAGGTCCTGGACACCGGCACGCCGGTGCTGGACCGGCAGGTCGTCGGGCGTACCCCGGCCGAGCCCGACACCGAGCGGGCCTGGTCGGTCTCCCTGTACCGGCTGGAGGACCCCGGAGGACGGATCCTCGGCCTTGCCGCCTCGGTCGTGGACGTGACCGACAGACACCACGCCGCCAAGGCCGCCGAGCGGGCCCGGCGGAGGCTGACGACGATGGCCGACGCGGCGGTACGCGTCGGCACCACGCTGGACCTGCGGCAGACGGCGCGGGAGCTCGCCGACATCGCGGTGCCGGAGCTCGCCGACATCGCGGCCGTGGATGTACTGGACTCGGCCGTCGAGGGCCGCCGGGAACAGATCCCGGCAGGCGGCCGGGCGGTGATACGCGCACTCGCGGTCACCGTCGCGGAGCCGACACCCGCGCTACAGGCGGCCGACCAGCCCGGTGAGCTGGCCCGGTACGACGCCGCCCGGCTGGTCACCAGGTGCGTGCGGACGGGCACCCCGGTGGTCATCCCGCATGTGGACGAGGACGATCTGCTCAGCATCGCGCGCGATGCCGACGCCGCCGTCCTGCTCGCCGAGGCGGGAGTGCACTCGTATCTCGCCGTGCCACTGATCGCACGGGGTGAGGTGCTCGGGGCGCTCGACCTCAAGCGGTTCCGCAACCAGCTGCCCTTCGACTCGGACGACGTGCTGCTCGCCTCCGAGCTGGCCGCACGGGCGGCCGTGTGCATCGACAACGCACGCTGGTACCAGCAGCAGCGCAACACCGCGCTGACCCTCCAGCGCAGTCTGCTGCCCCAGCAGCCCCCACCGGTGACCGGCCTGGAGGTCGCCTCCCGCTACCAGCCGGCCGGTGCCGCGAGCGAGGTCGGCGGCGACTGGTACGACATCCTGCCCCTGAGCGGGGACCGGACCGCGCTGGTGGTCGGGGATGTGATGGGCAGCGGGATCAATGCCGCGACCGCGATGGGCCAGTTGCGCACGGCCACCCGCACCCTGTCGGCGCTCGACCTCGATCCGGCGCAGGTGCTGCGCCACCTCGACGACATCACCATCGGTCTCGGGTCGTACATCGCCACCTGCCTGTACGCGCTCTACGACCCCCACCAGGGCCACTGCACGATCGCAGCCGCGGGGCACCTGCCCCCGGTGCTGGTAAGGCCCGAGGGTCCGCCGCAACTGCTCGAACTGCCCACCGGCGCACCGCTCGGCGTGGGCGGGGTCCCGTTCCGCGCGGTGACCGTGGACGTCGATCCGGGTGATCGCCTCGTGCTCTACACGGACGGGCTGGTGGAGACCCGAGACGAGGACATCGACGCCCGGCTCAACGTGCTTCTCGGACTGCTCGACGGGCCCCGTGCGGGCCTTGAGGAGACGTGCGACCGGCTGCTCGAGTCGCTTCGCGCCGGGACCGATCAGGACGATGTGGCACTGCTGATCGCGCATGTGAAGGAGTGAAGCCTGCCGCCGGGGCGACGCGTCGGCTCACGCGGAGGTGCCGGGGGACGCCGAAGGCCGCGGGGCCGCGGACCAGGAAGTGGTCCGCGGCCGGGGCGCCGAGGAGGCCCGGGAGCTTCCGAGGGCCACGTCAGCGGGGGCGGTACGTCAGCGCAGCGAGCCCAGACCGCCGGAACGGCGGCCACCGGTCGCGCCACCGCTCATGGCGGCCATGGCAAGACCCAGGCAGAGCGCCAGGGCGCCGACGATGACGTTGTTGACGATCGTGCGCGCGGTGGCGACACCGCCGGCGACGACCCACGGGCTGATGATCGTCCATGCACCGATGGCGATGGCGCACCACGCCATGGCGTGCGTCCGCTCATATGCCGAGCCGACACCGCTCATGCACAGCACATAGGCGACGCCGGTGATCAGGTTGGTCACGGCCAGCGTGGTAAGGCCGTTGAACCCGGCTATCCAGGGCGATGCGGCGAGGTAGAGGCCTGTGAGCAGGGCCAGTGTCTCTATCGCCTGGGCACGCGGGGTGGCAGTCGCGCGTTCGAATCGAGCGCGCATCTCCGCGAGGTCGGGGTGTTGTTCGATGCTCGGGTGTGTGGTCATGGTGGGCCGCCTCCTTTGGGAGCCTGGCGTGACCCTTTCACCTGCAATGAAACGCTTTCTATGCCGTTTTGGCCAACTCTGGCCGACTTCGCCCGGGACTCGGACTCACGGCGGCGGCTGCGCGGCCGGGGCGGGGGCGTCGGCGGTGTCGTCGGGGGCCACCAGATCCTGGGTGAGCGGGATCCGGGCGAGGGCCACCGCACCCAGCCCGATCAGCGCGAACCCGAGCAACTGAGGCAGCAGCCACCAGCCGGAGCGGACCTGCTCCTCGTAGACGACGACACCGAGGGCGAGGCTCACCATCGCGTCGCCGAGGGTGATCGCGGGCTGGGAGGCGACCAATGGGCCCGCCTGCATGGCGTTCTGGAGCAGGAAGAGAGCCGCGACGCCGGCTGCCGCGAAGCTGTAGGTCTGCCAGGCGGTGAAGAAGGCCACGGCCCCGTAGTCGTCCAGGATGTGCGTGGCCTCCTTCATCAGGGCAGCCGTCAGGGCGAAGCAGATGGCGGTGGCGGTGCCCAGGCAGGCGGCGCGGGTCCGGCCCTCCGGGCGGCGCAGCGCCACGGCGGAGAGCACGGCCACCGCCGCCACGCATCCGATGAGAGCCGGCAGCCAGCGGTCCAGCGGGACGTGGGTGCGGTTTCCCGTGGGGGCGAGCGCCGCCATGGCGATGCCGAGTCCCACGACCACGCACGCCACGGCGATCCAGGCGCTGCGGGCGAGATGGCGGCGCATCAGCAGCGAGGCGACGATCAGGGTGAGGGGCAGTTCGAGGACGAAGAGCGGCTGGACGACCGTCAGGGGACCGGTGTTGAGGGCCAGTGCCTGGCAGAGTCCCGCGACGATGACGGCGACGATGCCGGCGAGCCACACGGGCCGCCGCAGCAGGTCGAGCATCAGCCCGGCGCGAAAGCCCTGGGAGCTCGGCACGCTGGTCGCGGCCTTGCGTTGGAGCACGGTGGCGATGGCGTTGCTGAGCGCCGCGGCGAGCGCGAATACCACCGGGACGAGCAAGTACACCGTTGGACCTCCTGATGACCGCCTGACCGCCTCATCAACTGATCGCCTGAGCGCTGTCCGCCCGCTTGTGCCTGCCCGCTCTCTGTCGTCCGACCGCCTCCTGACGCCCGCCCAGGCAACCGGGCCCGCCCGTACCTCAGCCGGCGTCCCGCCCCGTACCCGCTGCACCATGGTCGCCCCGCCCCCCGCTCACCGCGATCCGGGCTCGCCCGGTCGCGTCCGCACCCCCGATCCACACCCCCGATCCGCACCGCCGACGCAACCACCGCCCGGGTGATCGTCCGGGCTGCGGAGGTGTCGGGCCCGACACACAATGGGATGCGTCCCGGCCCACGGCGCCGCTGCGGCGCCGCCGGCGGAGAGGAATGTGCCCATGCGCGCTGAGTCGGCTCCGGCCGTGAGGACGCGCGCGGTCGGCGAGGCCTCGCCATGACCGGGAAGAGCGAAGCGGAACGCACCGAGATCGTGCACCGTGCGATCCGGGTGACGGTCGCCAGCAGCATCGGCTTCTACGTGTTCCTCTACGCGCTGCCCCGGCCGCAACCCGAACTGGCGCTGTACGCGCTGTTCGCGCCGATCGCACTCGGCGCGCTCTCCCCGATCCCGGGGTCGGGCCGCCAGCGCTCCGTCGCGA
The DNA here is from genome assembly GCF_037023745.1 of Streptomyces sp. SCSIO 30461. Lineage (NCBI taxonomy): Bacteria > Bacillati > Actinomycetota > Actinomycetes > Kitasatosporales > Streptomycetaceae > Streptomyces > Streptomyces sp. SCSIO 30461. Next base: position 2,777,091 of record NZ_CP146101.1, on the reverse strand, counting down.
TGCTCAAGGCACTGCCCGTGGGGCTGCTGCTGGTCACCCTGGGCACGCTACTGGCGGTACACACCTGGGCCGCGGTGCTGGGGATGCTGGTCGTCGGCTTCTGCCTGGCCTTCTCCGCGGTCGCCGGTCCACTGCCCGCCGGAGCCGCTCCGGGACTCCAGCTCTTCTACATCCTGGCGTGCTTCCCGCCCTATGCCCCCGACACCCTCGTGCTCCGACTGGCCGGTCTCGCGGTGGGCGTGCTGCTGCTCGCCGCCTTCGAGGTGGTGATGCTCCCCGCGCCCGCGCCGCCCGGCTACCGGACGCGGCTGGCAGACGCCCTCGACATCGCCGCCGCCGCCGCCGCCAACCCCACCGCGATCCCGCCCGAGCGGCTCCGCGCGACCGGTCAGGAGTTGAGGTTCTCCAAACTGCCGCCGGCCGAACGACCAGCCGGCCCCGGGCGCCGCGACCGGGCCCTCGCGCAAGGAAGCAACGCGGTCCGCCGCCTCCTCGACCAGCTCGCCCGCTACGGCGAGACGAACCGCGAGTCGAACCGCGCCCCGGCATCGGACCGGGTGCCTGACTCGGACGCGACCGCACCGGTCCAGGAGACGAGGCAGTCCCCGGGTGCCAGGGAACTCGCCCGCACCTCGTGCGACACCCTGCTCGAACGCGTCTCCCGGCTGTGCACCGAAACGGCGGCGGCCCTGCGCGAGGGCCGTCCGCCCGCGCTCACCGGCACGCTCGCGGACGCCATGACCGACTTCCAGTCGCTGCGGATCAGGCAGGCGATCGGGCCACCGGGCGGCGTACCGTCGGTGCCCCTGCTGCGTCGGCAGGCGCTGGTGCTGGGCGTCGCCGAGACCGCGCGGATCGTGGAGACCTCCATCCAGGTGGGTCTCGTGGGGCGCATGACGGAACCGATCCCCCCGCAGGAGCTTTTCTGGTACGCGGACATGAGCACCTCGCGCCTCTGGGCCAAGCGCCTGCTGGGGAACATGACCCTGCACTCGGTGATGTTCCAGAACGCGGTGCGCATCGCCCTGGGCCTCGGCGCCGCCCGGCTCGTGGCGGGATCGCTGGACCTGGCGCACGGGTTCTGGGTGCTGCTCGCGGTGCTGACGCTGGGCCGTACCACCGCGGGAGAGACCTGGTGGACGGTCCGTCAGGCACTGCTCGGCAACCTCGTGGGAGCGGTGGCCGCCGGGGCGCTGCTCGTGGGCTTCGGCCAGCACTCCGTGGCGTACGCGATCGTGTTCGTGCCCGGTATGCTCGCCGCCTTCGCACTGGGCCCCATGCTCGGGATCGCCTGGTCGCAGGCGCTGTTCACCTTGGTGGTGGCCTGTGTGTTCGCCCAGATGGCGCCCGCGTCATGGCAGCTCGCGGAGGAACGGATCATCGACATCGTCACGGGCAGCATGATCGGACTGCTGTGCGGACTGATCGCCTGGCCGGCCGGTGCCCGGCGTGAGGTGCGCCGGACCATGGCGGAGCTGCTGCGGGCGTACCGCCCACTGGTCACGGGCACCGTCGAAGTACTGCTGGCCGTCCCGCCCGGCGCCAAGCCGCCGCCTTCGACGCTGCCGGCCCTGCACCGGCTGCGGCTCGCGGAGACGGCGTACGCCCAGTTCCGCAGCGAACCGCCGCTCTCCTCCGGGCCCTACGCCGACTGGCACGGTGTGCTGGTCGCGACGGAGCACCTGCTCCTCGGTGCGCTGTGGCTGCCGAAGATCGACCTTCCGGTGGTGCCGGTCCCGTACGAGGCGGCGAGCTGGGCCCGGGACAGCGCAGCCAGGCTGGGCGAGACCAGCGACCACATCGCCGAGCTGGCCGCCGACGACAACGCATGTCATCGGACCATGGACACCACCCGCGTCCCCGTGCCTACCGACGATCGTCCGCTGCCCATGCTGATCGACCTCGAAGTGTGGCTGAACAGCCTGCTGGCGCAGCTCTCCCGGGTCGAGCCGACGGTCGAGGCCTCGATGCGTCCCCGGCGTGGCCGCGGCGACGAGGGCCGTACTACGGTCTGATCAAACGCGTCGGCACCTCGGGGTGCCGCCAGGACCATCGAGACTCCGAGCAGGATCATGGACAACCGTTCGAGATCTACTCGGAACGATGGAACCGGCATTCCCGTCGGGATGTCGCCACCAGATGGCGCGAGCGGTAGGGCCGTGGCGCAAGCTGGGGTCACCGCCCCGCGGGGGTCGGGCTCGGCCCAGCCGACGAGGTGCCGGTCCTGGGCCGAGGCGGGCGCATCCGTGCGATCGGGCCATCAGGGCGCGGGCGAGGACTCCGGGGTGACCGGCCCGCCGTCGGGGACGCCGGTCGGCGGCTCGATCGGTGGTGTGCCCGGAGGCGGGGTCTCCCGCTGCTCGGGTTCGCCGTCCGACGGCCGTGGTGTCGCCGGGCCGTCGGACGGATGCGACTCCCGGCCGGAACCCTCGCTGGGCGGCGTGGTCGGCGGGCAGCCCGGGGCGCCGTCACCCGGTTCGCAGGTCGCACTCACGGGGCTCTCCCCCGGGCTGGTGGCCCGGGGGGAATCCGGCGGCTTTCCGGTCGGGGGCGAATCGTCGCTCCGCACCGGCTCGGGGACCTCGGTCGGGGTGGCGGGGTCCTCGGGAGGCGCCACCGACCTGTCGTGGGCACCGGTGCCGGCGCGCTCACGGGAGAAGTACGTGTCGTCCCCGAAGTCCAGCACGACGAAGGCGTCCACGGTCCGCGACGCGGGCCGGACGGTCACCACCCGGGCCTGGTCGAATCCGGACCAGCTCGTACCGGTCCGCTTCGGATCGCCTTGGACCTCCACGGGCGGTGACAGGGGGTTGCCACAGGCGCAGCGCACCCGTGGCAGCCCCCGCTCGTCGACGAGTACGGCCGTACCGGCTTGCAGAACGGCCTGGTAGGCGGTCGCCTTGCCGTCCTGGTAACCGTGGTTGGTGACCCGGGTGTCCAGCCTCAGCCGCAGGGAGGTCATCGCGCGCAGGCGGGTCGCGACGGCGGACGGCTCGATGCCAAGGGCCGCGGCGAACGCGCGGTTCTTCTCGGGCTGGGCGGCGAGGAACCGGATCTGCTTCTCCGTGTCGCAGCTCGCGGTGGCACGGGCGCCGCCGTAGAGGGCGGGTGTCGCGCCGTCCACCACTCGCACCAGGGTCCGGGACGGCGACCGGGTGACCCCGCCGGTGTCCGATGCGGGCAGGCCGGCCGGCGGGGCGTCCACCGTGCCGTTCGCCGTGGAGGCGGTGAACGGGTCGGGACCGCTCTCGTTCGCCGGTTGCATGAAGATCTCGCCCGGTGCCGCCGTTTGGCCGCCACGGGTGAGCACGACGGCGAGCACGACGGCCGCGACGACCGCCGCGGTGAGCGTCGCGAGCTTGGGAACGGACCGGTACCAGGCTTCGCCACCGCCCCTCCCCTCCCCCGCTCCGCCCCCTCCGCCGGTGCTGCCACCGCTACTCGGCGGGCCACCACCGGGCGGGCGGGATCCGCCTCCGCTCGGCGGCCCGGCGGGCGGCCCCGAAGGCGACCGCGACGGCGCTGAGTCCCGGCCGGAAAGAGGACCGGTGGGAGGCCCTTCGGGTCGGCCGGGAGGCGGCTGGTCGCTCACCCTCCCATTTCTGCCCCGGCTCCGCACCGCCTGCAAGCCGTAGCCGTACGCGATCGGCCGCCTTTGGCGCGCGCCTGCCCGGCACCGCTGCTTACGGTGGCACCGTGAGCCAGCACTCAGCCCCCCGGAGCGGCCTCGGCCGATCGGTCCGGGGCTGGGCCGAGGCGCTGGCCGCGGCCTTCGCGGGACTGGTCACGATGATCATCATCGCCGCGCTCGGTCTGTGGGTCGCGGGCACCGTGCCGCCCGGGGGCGCCTTCCCCCGAGTCGTGGCCGCCATCGTCGTCATGGCGGCGGGCGGTACCGTGCAGTTGTCCGGGGACGCAGGGGTGATCGCCGAGACCCGGGCCGAACTCAGCATGACGCCCCTGTCCGTGAGCCTCGTCGGCGCCTTGGTGATCGGCTGGCTCTTCCTGCGTCCGCTGCGGCACCGCGCCGTCGCGGGAACGGGCGAGCTGCTGCTCCGCTTCGTCCAGCTGGCGGTCTTCTGGCTGCTGGGGCTCGTGTGCCTGGCCGCGGCAGCCCGCGAGACCTTCGAGGTCTCGCTGGGCGACTCCCCGCTCAGCGACATCGGGGACCTCTTCGACGCCTCCCCCCGCGTCGGCTTCGCCGCCGGTATCGGGCCCACGCTGCCGTACGGCCTACTGTGGCTGGTCGGCGTCGTCGCGGTGGCGCTGCTGGTGTCACGGCGGGCCCCGCTGCCCGCACGGCTGGTGCGCTTCCAGGAGTCGGTGCGGCCGGCCGCGTTCGCGATGCTGTCGCTGCTGCTCGCCTATGTGGTCATCGCTCTGTGCGCCGGTCTTGTCGCCGCCGCGACGCAGGGGCACGCGGGGCGGACGTTCGCGGTGATCCTGCTCGCCCTGCCGAACCTGGCGTGGCCGGCGCTCACCCTGGGAATGGGCGCCTCCTGGGACGGCACGGTCAAGGGCCCGCTCGGACTATCGCTGCCGCACGAGCTGGAAGAGGTGCTGCGTACGCCCGGTGGTTCCACGCTCAATCTCTCCACGCTGTCCGAACGCGACGGCCGGGCCTGGTGGCTGCTGGTGGCCGCCGTGGTGCTGGTGGTCGGTGCCGCGTTCCTGATGGCCCTACGATCGCCCGCCGGTGTCAGGACCTGGCAGCACGCCGGCCGGATGGGCGTCGCGCTGGTGCTGACCGTGCTCGTCGTCTGCCTGCTGGCCCGCGTCACCGCACGGTACGACCTCTCCGTCATCGGGATCGGCGACATCGAGGGCCTGGGCGGCGAAGTGTCCCTGCAGCCGCGGCTGTGGGGTGCGCTGGGGCTCGCCCTGGTCTGGGGGCTCGCTGCGGGGCTGATCGGATCGGTGCCGGCCGAGTCCGTACGCCGCCGCGCCGCCGCACGGGCGAAGGACGACGGCCCGCGATAGCTCAGCCGGGGTCGCGGTCGCGGTCGGCAGACATGGTGCCCTCGCGGCTGACGATCTGTGTGGGCGGCCGGGTGGGCCGTCCGTCGCCTTCGCCACCTTCATCGCCCGCGCCGCTGTCACCGCTTCCACCACCGCCGCCCTGCGGGGAGCCTTCCGTGGCGAACACGGCCAGATGCCGACCGTCGCAGTACACCCAGCGCTCATGCTCGGCCTCGTACAACCACATCGCCTCACCGTCGACGACCATGCCCACCCGCATGCCCTGGGTGGCCCTGCGGAAGGCCTCCCCGTCCGCATGCTCCCCCGCCAGGTCGTCCACCGCGCGCCGGTAACGGGCCAGCAGTTCCGCGGCACGTGCCAGCAGGGGCCGCGGATCCGCCGTGCGGGCGAGCGGCTGCCCGGCCGGTGGCGGGGACTGCGGCACCGGGACCAGCAGCCGTCCGTCGACCCAGGCGGACCATCCGTTGGCACACAGCACACGTCCCCAGTCGCCGCGCCGGTCGAGCAGTTCCACCGGCAGGAAGGGGTCGAGGGGCGCGCTGGGCCGGGCGGCGTCCGGGCTCTCCCAGGTGGGCAGCCCGTCACCGGGGACGACATGCGTCGGCCGGAAGCCGGGCACGGTGTCGAACTCTGTCATGCCAGTCATATCAGCCATGTCAGCTCAGCTCGGCCGGGTCGGCACGTCGGCACGTCGGCACGTCGGCACGTCGGCAGCACGATCCACCGGAGTCTCGGAAGGCACCGTCCGTCGCATGCTTTCACTACTTCCGCATGACCTCGGGTTCATGGCGCCGGAGCAGCCTCGCGACCACGAACCAGAGGAACACGCAGTACACCACCATCACCGCCATGTTCTGCGCCCACAGCTCGGCGGAGTGCTCGAAGAGGGGATCGTCGGTGTCGGGGCCCTGGACGATACGGGCGATGTCCACGGTGTCCGCCATGGCGGCGAAAGCCCAGCGGGCCGGGACCAGCCAGGCGATCTGCTCCATCACCCGCACCCCGTCCAGCTCCAGCAGCGCCCCGCAGAACACGATCTGGACCATGGTGAGGAGGACCAGCAGCGGCATGGTCACTTCCTCCTTCGGCACCAGGGCGGAGATCACCAGGCCCATCATCATCGAGGTGAAGGACAGCACCGCGACGGCCAGCGTGATCTCGACCAGCGGTGGCATCAGCACCCCCTCGCCACCGGGGGCGCTCAGATCCACGCCGAGCAGGGCGACGAGGGTGAGCACCACGGCCTGGGCGATCGTGATCACGCCCAGCACCACGACCTTGGACATCAGATACGCGGATCTGGACAGCCCTACGGCACGCTCGCGCTGGTAGATGACGCGTTCCTTGACCAGTTCGCGCACCGCATTGGCCGCGCCGGTCAGCACCCCGCCGACGCACAGCACGAGCAGGGCGTCGAGCGCGGTCTCCTGGGTGAACTTGCTGCCTGCCAGTCCCCGAGCCATCGCGCCCATGCCGAACGGCAGGACGATCATGATGATCAGGAAAGTGCGGTCCGCGCTCAACACCGAGGCGTAGCGGCGCACGAGCGTCCGCAGTTGGGCGAACCAGCTCTGTGACTTGGGTGGTGGCGCCACATCCACGGACTGCCGGTCCGGCTCGGCCCTGGGCTGAGCCGCCGCGCCGATGTACTGGTGGTAGTACGAGGACGCCTGGTACTGGCCCGCCCAGTCGCGGCCCCGGTCGTTCTCGAACGCCTCGAAGGCCACGGGCCAGTCGTCGAAGCCGAAGAACGGCAAAGCGTCATCGGGCGCGCCGAAGAAGGCGATCCGCCCGCCCGGTGCGAGCACGAGCAGCCGGTCGCACACATCCAGACTGAGCACGCTGTGCGTGACGACGATGACCGTGCGGCCGTCGTCGGCGAGCCCTCGCAGCATATGCATGACCGAGCGGTCCATCCCGGGGTCGAGTCCGGACGTCGGTTCGTCGAGGAACAGCAGCGAGGGTTTGGTGAGCAGTTCGAGTGCGACGCTGACACGTTTGCGCTGGCCGCCGGAGAGGGTGTGGATCGGCTGGTCCGCGCGCTGTTCGAGCCCGAGCTCCTGGATGACCTCCTCGACCCTGGCCTCACGCTCGGCGCGCGCGGTGTCCTCGGGGAAGCGCAGCTCCGCAGCGTACGACAGGGCCCTGCGCACGGTCAGTTGGAGGTGCAGGATGTCGTCCTGCGGTACGAGTCCGATACGTCGGCGCAGTTCGGCGTAGTCGCGGTAGAGGTCGCGGCCGTCGTAGAGGACCGTGCCGTGGTTGGCGGGGCGCAGCCCGGTGAGCGCGTTGAGCAGGGTGGACTTCCCGGCGCCGCTGGGACCCACCACCCCGAGCAGGCACTTCTCGCCGACCGGGAAGGAGACGTGGTCGAGCAGCAGCTTGGTGCCGCGCTTCCCGTCGGACACCGAGACGGCGAGGTCCTGGACGTCGAGCGAGACCTCGCCGTAGTCCTCGAACTCCTGGAGTTCGTCGCCGACGAGGCAGAAGGTGGAGTGGCCGATGCCGACGATGTCCGCGGGGGTGACGGCCGCGCGGGTGATGCGCCGGCCGTTGAGATAGGTGCCGTTGTGACTGCCGAGGTCCGCGATCTCGTAGCTGCCGTCGGGCAGGGCCCGCAGTTCGGCGTGCCGGCGCGAGACGATGAGGTCCTCGATGATCAGGTCGTTTTCCGGCGAGCGGCCGATCCTGACCGTGCGGGTCGGCAGCGGCCGTACGGTGGTGGGCTGCCGGAACGTACCGGTGGCGGCGGGGCGCCGGGGTGCGTCCGGTGACGGCGCCGGTGCGGAGTAGGGACCGGTCGGAGTGACCGGAGCGACCGGCGTGAGAGGAGTGGCCCCCGCCGGCTCGGGTGGCTCGGGAGGGGCCGCCGGTCCGGTACCGACGAGGACGGCACGCGGACCGTCCTGTGGGCTGCCGAAGCGTATGACGCTGCCGGGCCCCACGCCCGATGCACGGATACGCCGACCGTCGGTGTAGGTGCCATTGGTGCTGTTCTCGTCCTCCAGCGTCCAGTGGTCCGCCTCGGTCCTGAGCACCGCGTGGTGCCAGGAGACCCTGACGTCGTCGATCACGACGTCGCTCAGCGGGTCCCGCCCGACGTGGTAGACCCGGCCCGGGCTCATCAGCGTCGAGCCCCGGTCGGTTTCGATGACCAGCTCGGGCGCTGTGCGCGCTGCGGGCCGCTCAGCCATGCCCCCGATTTTATCTTTGGGGCTTCCTTCACGCAGGCCACGGAGGACACGACAACCACCGCGAGACGGAGGACGAGCGAGCTGACCGTCGCTGGCAGGAACTCATCCAGGAGATACGAGTCACGCAGACGGGTGTCCAGATCCTCTTCGGCTCCTGCTCACGGTCGTGTTCACCCCGGCCTTCCAGAAGCCGGGGCAGACCGACAAGACGATCTACATCACGACGGTCATCCTGGGTTCGCTGGCCACCGGTGCTCTCATCGGGCCGGTAGCGCTCCGAGTCTCCGGCCGAGTAGAGGCGTCGGTGTCCTCCCCGAATACCGGGGCAGACGAGTGAGGACGGCGAGAGCGGCAGGCCTGGCGCTGACGCGGGAACACCGCGGGGCGGCAGGGCCCGTTCGGCGGATACGTCGGATCCACCCCGGACTTCGACAGGACACATCGAGGCAGGCAGTTGCTTCGTCCACAGGAAGGATTTGGCGTGAGTGAGAGGTGGAGCTACAAGTCCACGGCCGGCCACCTGGCAGGCACCGACCTGACCGGCTACGAGGTCGAGGCCGCCGACGGCGCCATCGGCAAGGTCGACAAGCATTCCGACGAGGTCTCCGACGCGTACCTGGTGGTGGACACCGGTGTGTGGATCTTCGGCAAGGAGGTCCTGCTCCCGGCGAGTACGGTGACCCGCGTCGACGTGGACGAGCGCAGGATCCACGTCGACAGGACGAAGGACCAGATCAAGGGCGCTCCGGAATTCCACGAGGACAAGCACCTCGGCGACATCGGCTACCACGAGGCGCTGAGCGCGTACTACGGCTTGGGCGGTCCTTTCGGCGGACGTATCGTCTGACCCGCTACCGCTTTCCGGCCCGAAGCCCCCGGCCGGGCTTCCGGTCGTATCGGCTCAACGGCTGGACCGGGCCGCGGCCGCTCAGGCCACGGAGCCGACGGCCGCGACCACTGCGGCGCGCGTGCGCGGCGCGTCGTGGTGGATCGGGGTGTGCGCGCCGGCCAGTGGGACACCGCTGCCGCCGCGTCGGTCCGCGACGATCTCGGCGGCGATCGACAGAGCCGTCTCCTCGGGAGTACGTGCTCCGAGGTCGAGGCCGATCGGCGAGCGCAGTCGGGCGATGGCGGCCTCGGTGACCCCAGCCTCGCGCAGCCGGCGGTTGCGGTCCTCATGGGTGCGGCGCGAGCCCATCGCGCCGACGTAGGCCACGGGGAGGGTCAGCGCCGACACCAGCAGGGGCACGTCGAACTTGGCGTCATGGGTCAGCACACACAGCACGGTACGGCTGTCGACATCGGTCGAGGCCAGATACCGGTGCGGCCAGGCCACGACGATCTCGTCGGCCTCGGGGAAGCGCTGCCCGGTCGCGAAGACGGGGCGGGCGTCGCAGACGGTCACGTGGTATCCGAGGAACTTCCCCACCCGCACCAGCGCGGACGCGAAGTCGATGGCCCCGAAGACGATCATGCGCGGCGGCGGCACACTCGACTCCACCAGCAGGGTGAGTGGCTGCCCGCAGCGGGCACCGTCCGCGCCGATCGGGATGGTGCCGGTACGGCCGGCGTCCAGCAGTGCGCGGGCCTCGGCCGCCGCGGTGCGATCCAGTTCGGGATGGCCTCCGAGGCCGCCCTCGTAGGAACCGTCCGGGTGCACCAGCAGGGCACGCCCCACGAGGTCTGCAGGCCCCTCGGTGATCCGGGCGAGGGCCGCCGCCTGCCCCCGCGCCGCCGCGGACAGCGCGTCCGCGAGGACCCGCCGGGCGGCGACGTCGGCCACGCGTACCGGGGTGACCAGGATGTCGATGATCCCACCGCAGGTCAGGCCCACCGCGAAGGCGTCGTCATCGCTGTAGCCGAAGCGCTCGAGCACGGTCTCGCCGTCCTCGAGCGCCTGGCGGCACAGCTCGTACACCGCGCCCTCCACGCACCCCCCGGAGACCGACCCGATCGCGGTGCCCTCGCGGTCGACGGCGAGTGCGGCTCCGGGCTGCCGGGGCGCGCTGCCGCCGACGGCCACCACGGTGGCGACGGCGAAGTCACGTCCCTGCTCGACCCACCGGTGCAGCTCAGCGGCGATGTCCAGCATGTCGGTCTCCTCGGGTCTGCGGGCTGCGTGCGTAGGGCTCGGTGCGGGGTCAGTGGACCCCGAACCAACCCTCGATCGGGCTGAGGGCGAAGAAGACCACGAAGATCGCGGTCAGGCCCCACATGAAGGCGCCCACCTCGCGGCCCTTGCCCTGGGCGACCTTGATGGCGACGTACGAGATGACACCGGCGGCGACTCCCGGGGTGATGCTGTACGTGAACGGCATCAGCACCACGGTGAGGAAGACCGGGATGGCGACCGATGGGTCGTTCCAGTCCACATGCCGGGCGTTCTGCATCATCATGGCGCCGATGACCACCAGGGCCGCGGAGGCGACCTGCGGCGGCACGATCGCCGTGAGCGGGGTGAAGAAGAGGCAGGCCGCGAAGAACAGGCCGGTGACGACCGAGGCGAGACCGGTTCTGGCACCCTCGCCGACACCGGTGGCCGACTCCACGAAAACCGTCTGGCCCGAGCCGCCCGCGACACCGCCGATGGCACCGCCGGCACCGTCGATGAACAGCGCCTTCGAGAGTCCGGGCATCCGTCCCTGGTCGTCGGCGAGCTTGGCCTGGGTGCCGACACCGATGATGGTGGCCATCGCGTCGAAGAAGCCCGCCAGTACCAGGGTGAAGACGATGAAGCCGACCGTCATCGCGCCGACGTCGCCCCAGCCGCCGAAGTCCACCTGGCCGAAGAGCGAGAAGTCGGGCATGGAGACCGCGCTGCCGCTCAGCTCCGGCGGGGACATGTTCCACGCCTTGGCGTCCAGACCGGCGACATTGTGGACGACCACCGCGGCGACGGTGCCGACGACGATGCCGATCAGGATCGCACCGGGTACGCGGCGGGCCTGCAGCATGAAGATCATCAGTAGGGTGACGCAGAAGATCAGTACCGGCCAGCCGGAGAGCACACCGCCATCACCCATCTCGACGGGCGGCCCGAACTCGGCGCCGTGGCCGACGAAGCCCGCCTTGACCAGACCGATCAGGGCGATGAAGAGGCCGATTCCCATGGTGATGCCGTGCTTCAGTGGCAGCGGTATCGCGTTCATCACCAGTTCGCGCAGTCCGGTGACGACCAGCAGGCAGATCACCACGCCGTACGCCACGCACATGGCCATGGCCTGCGGCCAGGTCATCTGGGGCACCACCTGCGAGGCGACGACACCGGAAACGCTCAGCCCGGCCGCCAGGGCGAGCGGGACCTTGCCGATGAAGCCCATCAGCAGGGTGGTCGCGGCAGCGGCGAAGGCGGTCGCCGTGATGAGGCCGGGCTGCCCGAGCACGTTCCCCGCGGCGTCCTTGCCGTTCAGGATCAGAGGGTTGAGCAGGAGGATGTACGCCATCGCCATGAAGGTGGTGGTGCCGCCGCGCACTTCGCGTGCGACGGTGGATCCTCGTTCGGAGATGTGAAAGTACCGGTCGAGCCAGGACCGCCCGGCGGCAGGGATCTGCGAGTCGGAGCCCGCGTCCTCCGTATCCGCGGCGGTGGCCTTCGGCTCCACAGATGACTGGGTCATGGTTGCCTACTCCCAAGGTTCATAGGGGCACCCGCGAACGGCGTGGAAGCCGGGGGAAATGCGGGATTTGGGATCTTGCGTTGGCTGCACGACCCGGGGGACGGCCCGAGACGAACGAACGACGCTGCTCAACCACTGGGCGGGGGTGACCGCGGGGCTGCGTACCGCGAGCGGTGGCGGTACGGGTCCTCCGGCGGCGCGGGCGCGTGGACTGTGGCGTACCGGGAGGCACGCACCGTCCGGAGGGTGCCAGGCCGTGGCACGGCCTGGCGACGGCTGTCAGGTTCCGGTGAGGTGCTCTGGCCGCACCGGTGTCCTGTTCAGCTCGAGTCCTGTCGCGTTCCTGATCGCCGCGAGGACGGCCGGGGTGGACGACAGAGTCGGGGCTTCGCCGATGCCGCGCAACCCGTACGGGGCGTGCTCGTCGGCGAGTTCGAGCACGTCGACGGGGATGGTCGGCGTGTCGAGGATCGTGGGGATGAGGTAGTCCGTGAAGGAGGGGTTGCGTACCTTCGCGGTCTTCGGGTCGACGATGATCTCCTCCATCACCGCCATGCCGAGGCCCTGGGTGGTGCCACCCTGGATCTGGCCGACGACGGAGAGCGGGTTGAGCGCCTTGCCGACATCCTGGGCACAGGCCAGTTCGACCACCTTGACCAGGCCGAGCTCGGTGTCCACCTCCACCACCGCGCGATGGGCGGCGAAGGAGTACTGCACATGGCCGTTGCCCTGGCCTGTGCGCGGATCGAAGGCCTCGGTGGGGCGGTGGCGCCATTCGAGCTCGACCTCGACGGCCTCGTCCTCCAGCACGTCCACCAGATCGGCGAGCACCTCGCCGCCGTCGGTGACGACCTTGCCGCCTTCGAGGAGCAGCTCTGCGGTGGCCCAGGCCGGGTGGTACGAGCCGAACTTGCGGCGGCCGAGCTCCAGGACCCGCTCGCGCACGGCCTCGCAGGAGTTCCTGACCGCGCCTCCGGTGACATAGGTCTGGCGGGAGGCCGACGTGGAACCGGCCGAGCCGACCCGGGTGTCGGCCGGCTGGATCGTCACCTGGGTGACGCCCAGTTCCGTGCGGGCGATCTGGGCGTGCACGGTGACACCGCCCTGACCGACCTCCGCCATCGCGGTGTGCACGGTGGCGACGGGCGCGCCGCCCACGACCTCCATACGGACCCTGGCGGTGGAGTAGTCGTCGAAGCCTTCGGAGAAGCCGACGTTCTTGATGCCGACGGCATAGCCGACACCGCGTACGACACCTTCACCGTGGGTGGTGTTGGACAGCCCGCCGGGCAGCGCGCGCACGTCGGCGCCCTCGGTGGTCACCCACTGCTGCTCGGGTGGCATCGGCATGGCCTTGACCCTGCGGAGCAGTTCGGCGACCGGTGCCGGGGAGTCGACCCGCTGCCCGGTCGGCAGCAGCGTGCCCTGCTCCATGGCGTTGATCTGCCGGAGCTCGACGGGGTCCATGCCCAGTTCGGCCGCGACCTTGTCCATCTGGGCCTCGTAGGCGAAGCACGCCTGGACCGCGCCGAAGCCGCGCATGGCGCCGCAGGGCGGATTGTTGGTGTAGAGCGCGATGGCCTCGATGTCGACGTCTTCCACGATGTACGGGCCGACGGAGAGGGAAGAGGCGTTGCCGACGACCGCGGGGGACGCCGAGGCGTAGGCGCCGCCGTCCAGCACGATCCGGCACTTCATGTGGGTGAGCTTGCCGTCCCTGGTGGCGCCGTGCTCGTAGGACAGCTTCGCCGGGTGGCGGTGGACGTGCCCGAAGAAGGATTCGAACCGGTTGTAGACGATCTTCACCGGCTTGCCGGTGCGCAGCGCCAGCAGACAGGCGTGGATCTGCATCGACAGGTCCTCGCGCCCACCGAAGGCGCCGCCGACGCCGGACAGCGTCATACGGACCTTGTCCTCGGGCAGGCCGAGCACCGGGGCGATCTGACGCAGGTCCGAATGCAGCCACTGGGTGGCCACGTAGAGGTCGACGCCGCCGTCCTCGGCGGGCACGGCGAGACCGGACTCGGGGCCGAGGAAGGCCTGGTCCTGCATGCCGAAGATGTACTCGCCCTTGACGATCACGTCCGCGCGCTTGGCGGCCTCGTCGGCGTCCCCGCGCACGATCGGCTGGCGGTGGACGATGTTGGGGTGGGCGACATGCCCGGCGTGGTGGTCGTCGCGGCCCGGGTGGAGCAGGGGCGCGTCGGGCGCGGTCGCGGAGGCCTCGTCGGTGACGACGGGCAGCTCGCGGTACTCGACCTTGATCTTCGCGGCGGCCCGGCGGGCGGTCTCCGGGTGGTCGGCGGCGACCAGGGCGACCGGCTCGCCGTGATGGCGTACCACGCCGTTGGCGAGGACCGGGGTGTCCTGGATCTCCAGACCGTAGTTCTTCACATCGGTCGGCAGGTCGTCGTAGGTGAGTACGGCGTGGACACCGGCCTGGGCGAGTGCCTCGGAGATGTCGATGGACACGATCTCGGCGTGGGCCACGGTGGACCGCAGAATCTGGCCCCACAGCATGTCCTCGTGCCACATGTCGGACGAGTAGGCGAACTCGCCGGTGACCTTCAGGGTGCCGTCGGGGCGCAGGGTGGACTCGCCGATGCCGCCCTTGGTCGGGGAGCCCTGGGTGACCTTGGTGGGAGCGCCTGCCGGGGCGGTGGCCGCCCGGGGGCTCGCGGTGGCATCGGGAGTCGCGGTGACTCGGGGGTTCAGCGCCATGGTGCTCAGACCGCCTCTCCCTGACGGGCGGCCGCCAGGCGGACCGCGTCCAGGATCTTCTCGTAACCGGTGCAGCGGCAGAGGTTGCCGGACAGCGCCTCGCGGATGTCCGCGTCGGAGGGGGAGTCGTTGCGCTCCAGCAGCTCGTCCGCGGCGACCAGCAGGCCCGGGGTGCAGAAACCGCACTGCACGGCTCCGGCGTCGATGAACGCCTGCTGGATGGGGGCGAGCTCGGTGCCCTCGCCGGTCTGCGAGTCGGTGCCGCGGGCGCTCCAACGGTGGGCGTCCTGGAGGGACGTACCCGGGTTACCCGAGGTAGCAGTCGTACCCGCCTCGGTGCCACCGCACGTACCGGAGCCTGCGGAGGTGCCCGCGTCGCCGCAGGCGCCCGTGGCGCAGGAGGCGCTGCGCTGCTTGGCGAAGTCGGCGAGGCCCTCGACGGTGACGACGTCGCGCCCCTCGGCCTGTCCCGCGGCCACCAGGCAGGCACATACCGGGACGCCGTCGAGGCGGACGGTACAGGAACCACATTCGCCCTGCTCGCAGGCGTTCTTGGAGCCTGGGAGGCCGAGCCGTTCACGCAGTACGTAGAGGAGGCTCTCGCCTTCCCATACGTCGTCGGCTTCGTGACGGCGCCCGTTGACGGTGAAGTTGACGCGCATGATCAGGCAGCTCCTTCCAGCGTGCGGCCGGTGCCGCGGTACTGCTCCCAGGTCCAGCCGAGGGTGCGGCGGGCCATGATGCCGACCGCGTGGCGGCGGTACCTGGCGGTGCCGCGGACGTCGTCGATCGGGTTGCAGGCGCCCGCGGCCAGCTCCGCGAACTGCTTGGCGACCGAGGGGGTGATGATCCTGCCGCTGTCCCAGAAGCCGCCTTCTTCCAGCGCGGCGTTCAGGAACTCCTCGGCGGCCTTGGCGCGCACCGGGGTCGGGGCGGCCGAGCCGATGCCGGTGCGCACGGTGCGGGTCTCCGGGTGCAGGGCGATTCCGAAGGCGCACACCGCGATGACCATCGCGTTGCGGGTGCCGACCTTGGAGTACTGCTGCGGGCCGTCGGCCTTCGTGATGTGGACGGCCCTGATCAGCTCGTCCGGCGCGAGGGCGTTGCGCTTCACCCCGGTGTAGAACTCGTCGATCGGGATGCGCCGGGTGCCGCGCACCGACGCCACCTCGACCTCGGCGCCGGCGGCCAGCAGGGCGGGGTGGGCGTCACCGGCGGGCGAGGCGGTGCCGAGATTGCCCCCGACGCCGCCGCGGTTTCTGATCTGCGGGGAAGCCACGGTGTGCGAGGCGAGCGCGAGGCCGGGGAGCTCGGTCCTGAGGTGCTCCATGATCCGGGAGTACGGCACGGATGCGCCGAGGCGGACGGACCCCTCACCCACTTCCCACTCGGACAGCTCGGCGACGCGGCCCAGGTCCATGAGGTACTCGGGGCGCCGGTGGTCGAAGTTGATCTCGACCATGACGTCGGTGCCACCCGCGATGGGCACGGCCGTGGGGTGCTCGGCCTTCGCGGCGAGCGCCTCCTCCCAGCTACTGGGGCGAAGGAAGTCCATGAGCGGCTCTCTTCTTCGTGATTCGGTCGTTCTCAGGGGCTGGGTACGGCCGGCCCAGGGCACAGGCGTTCGGTTCCTGTCGGTTCCTCAGCGCGATGTCGCACCAGTACACAAGCAGCGTCCTCGGCGAGTGCAGTCACCGAAACCATGAAGGAGTTGGCTGGTGGGCACCCTGGTCTTGTAGATTCGAACGAAAGGTGGGCCCCGGTAACCTCCCCGCTTTCCTCCTGAAACCGGGGGCGCTGCCTCCGGATCACCCCAACGGCCACAACGAGACAGATCGGCGGCGACGAGATGCGGCTGCGCGCACTGCTGGAGACCGACGCGCTGGGACTGCGGCTGCTCGGCGGTGACGACGAGCTGGACCGAGGCGTGCGCGGCGTGATGACGACCGACCTGCGGGACCCGAGCCGCTATCTGTCGGGCGGCGAACTGGTCCTCACCGGTCTGGCCTGGCGCCACGCACCCGAGGATTCCGAATCCTTCGTCCGCATTCTCGCAACAGCGGGGGTCGCGGGTCTAGCGGCGGGCGAGGCGGAGCTGGGCGACATCCCCGACGACCTGATCGAGGCCTGCCGACGGCACAAGATGCCGCTGTTCGCGGTCCACGAGTCCGTTGCCTTCGCGACGATCACCGAGCATGTCGTCCGCCAGGTCTCGGGCGAGCGCGCCGGAGACCTGGCCGCGGTGGTGGACCGGCACCGCCGGATGATGACCTCGGGCCCCGCGGGCGGCGGCCCGGATGTGGTGCTCGACCTACTCGGCACCGACCTGGACCTGCGCGCCTGGGTACTCTCGCCCACCGGTCGGCAGATCGCGGGCGCGGGTGAGCCGCTGCCTCAAGAGGTCAGCGCCACCCTCGCGGGTGAGCACCTGGCGGCCAGCCGCGGCGGACGTCGCGCCCCCTACCGCGCGACCGTTGAAGGCTCAACGTATTCGCTCTTCCCGATCCGCAACACCGGACGGGCCGCAGGGACCGCGGCACGCGAGGACACGAACCTCCGGGACCCCCGCGACATCCGGGCATCCGTGCTGTCCGACTGGCTGCTCGCCGTCGAGGCGGACGCGTCGGACTGGCCCGCCGCCCGGCTGGATCTGCTCCAGGGCGTCACCCAGCTGATCGCCGTGGAACGCGACCGCCGCGAGGCGGCCCGCACGGTACGCCGCCGCCTCGCCCAGGAAGTACTCGAACTCGTCCAGACCGGGGCCGCACCCCCCGAGATCGCCGCCCGGTTGCGGGTCGCCGCACCCGTGCTGCTCCCCGGACTCGGGGCGGCCCCGCACTGGCAGGTCGTGGTCGCGAAGGTGGAGTGGGACGAGACCGGCGGCGCGCCGGTCGAACCCGGCCCGGTGGCCCAGTCACTGCTCGAGGAGATCCTGGTCGACCCGGCGACCACGGGCCCGGACTCGGCCGACCGTATCGCCGTCGCCCACAGCGGCGACGAGGCCATCGCCCTGGTGCCGCTCCCCGCGGTCGCCGCGACGGCGGGCCCCGACGAGGCGGACGGGTCGGCGGGCGACCTCCTCGAAGGCCCGGCGGCCGACGTCGGCACCAGCAGCGCGGGCCTGCACGCCGACGCCCTCCTCGCCGCCGTGCTCGCCCCGCTGTCATCGGGCCTCGACGGCGACGGCCGTCTCACCCTCGGCGTCAGCGCAGCCGTCCACTCCGCCGAGGGCCTCCGCGGCGCCCTGGAGGAAGCCCGCCACGCCCGCCGTGTCGCCGCCGCCCGCCCCGGCCGTGTCTGTGCGGCAGGCCACCACGAACTGGCCTCCCACGTCCTGCTCCTCCCGTTCGTCCCCGACGACGTCCGCCGCGCCTTCACCGCACGGCTGCTCGACCCCCTGCGCGACTACGACGAGCGCCACCGCGCGGAGCTGATCCCCACCCTGGAGGCATTCCTGGACTGCGATGGCTCCTGGACGCGCTGTGCGACGCGGCTGCATCTGCATGTGAACACACTGCGGTACCGGGTGGGCCGGATCGAGCAGCTGACGGGGCGTGACCTGTCCCGACTGGAGGACAAGCTGGACTTCTTCCTCGCGCTGCGGATGAGCTGAGGGTCCGCCTCGGGCGGGTCCCCCGATGGAGTGGGGAGCCGGCGTTCGGGCCGTGGGACGCGGGCCGACGCACCACGCTGCTGAGCACGACGTGGAAGGAGAACCACATGGTGCATCAGCCGCCGAACTGCCCTCACTGCCCTGCCCACACACTGCTGTGGAAGGACACTTCCCGCACCGCGCCCGGCCACGATGACCGATGGCAGTGGTACTGCTGCGGATGCAGGGGGCGTTGGGCACCGACCGCCGAACAAAGACTGCGGCTCGCCCTCGGGACGCCGCGGAAGCCAAGCCACGCCATGCGCTGACGACGACCGCGCCGGCACGAAGCCGACGATCCACGACACTTCCCACCCGCGGCGCGCGGCGCGAGGGATGCCCGCTTTTGTGATCTTGATCGACCGGAACCGAGCGTTTGTGAACTGATTCACCAGAGGGCTTGGCCAGGCGTACCCATCCATGCTGAGATTCGGTCTGTCCCAACAGCACAATGGCGCGCTAGGGGAGGGCAATGTGGCGTATACCGCCATGTCTGGTTCCGGAACCACCGCAGGTGACGAGCCGCTCCAGACCGCGGTGTGGCGGCTGCGTTCGCGCGGCTGCTGGACCGACGCGGCGGCCCTGCTGGCGCCTCATCCCTCGTCTCCGGCCCTCACCCTGCAGCGCACCGCGCTGCTGGTGGAGCGGTGCCTGTTCACCGGATCCGGCTGGGAGGACGCCGATGACGCCCTGCGCACGGCGGAGGCAGCGGCGGGCAGTGATGACGAGCGCGGTGCGGCGGCTTGCGAGCGGGGCCATCTCGCCTACGCGTCGACCGTGCTGGGCGTACGGGACCGGGCGGACGAGGCCAGTGCGGCGCTGGGCAGGGCCGCCGCGCTGCTCGCACCGGATGCTCCCGGGCGGGCTCTGCTGCACTTCCGGCGGGGACTGGTCGCCGAACACCTCGCCGACTCGCCGCAGTCGGCACGCGCCGCCTATCACCGCGCCCATGCGGGAGCCGTCGCCCAGAACGACACCCTGCTGCTCTCCTGCACCTGGCGCCATCTCGCCGCGCTGGCGCTGCGGGACGGTGAACTGACCGAGGCCCGCGAGGGGTTCAGGGAGTCGCTGCGCATCCGCGAGGAGCTGGGCTATCTCGTCGGCACGGCCCCGGCACTGGCCGCGCTCGCCGACACCGAACCAGAGCCCGAGGCGGGACGGTTGCGGGCCGAGGCGGGGCGGCTGTTCCGGTTGCTGGGGGGCGTACCGACCTGGCTCGCCGAGCAGTTGTCACCGCCGACCGCGCCTGCGGCCTGAGCACGCTCACCCCGCCGTGTCACGCCCGTCTCGCGGCGCGAGGACCGCCCAGGCATCGTCCTCGGTGGCCCTGGCGTTGAGGAAGTAGTCGGCCCACTCCCCCACCTGCTCGAACGTGGAGTCCGCGACGACGCTCGCCATCGCGGCCGCCACGTCCATCGGCGTACGCCGCAGCCCGACACCCGGGCCGAGCAGCGCCCAGTGCGCTCCCGACCTGCCGTATGGCATGCCCACACTGCCCGGGTTCACCACCAACAGGCCCGCGGCGAGACGAGTGAACGGCATGTGGGTGTGGCCGCAGACGACCGTGGTGACCTGGGGGTCGACCTCGGCGAGCACCTCCGCCCACCGCGCGGGGTCCGAGTCGACCAGGACCACCTCCTCGTCGGAACGGGGAGTGGCATGGCAGAAGAGCACCCGGCCGAGCCCATCGACCTCCAGGATGAGCGAAGTCGGCAGCCCTTCCAGGAAGTCGACATGCTCCTCGCGAAGGCCTTCGGCGGCCGATTCCCCGATGGGGTCGGGAATGGAGACGCGCGACCCGCGCCGGAACTCGACGAGTTCGCGGTCCGCGTTGCCCCTGATCCACGCCACGCGGTCGCCGAGGCCGAGGAACCGGTCCATCACTCTGGCGGACTGGGGGCCGCAGGTGATGTCACCGGTGAGCACGATCAGATCGGCGGCGGCCACATCGGGCTCGGCCAGCACCGCCTCGACCGCAGGCAGCACGCCATGGACGTCGGAGAGTACGGCTACACGACTCAGCATGCCGACAAGTATTCAACAGCCCTTTCCCTTAATACTGCAACCGCATGTGGCGTGACGGTAGGCGTTGTCGCTCGTTGGTCTGACAGTGTGATCAGTCGCTGACGGTTGAGCAGATCGAGTCGTGGTCCGAAGGGATAGCGGGGTTGCATGCCCGGTTCGGGCATCGTTTTGGCAGGTCGGAGCCGCGCGATCGGGCTCTGGACTATCTCAGGGGCCTGCTGGCGCCCTTGGGGAAGAAAAACGGATGGACGCTGGCGGAGCAGGTCGGCCAGCTCCGTCCGGACGGTGTGCAGCGCCTGCTGAACCACTCCGAGTGGGACGAGGACGCGGTCCGCGATGATGTCCGGGACTTCGTGGTGGAGAGCACCGGCGCCAAGGACGGTGTGCTCATCGGGGACGACACCGGCTTCCTGAAGAAGGGCACCAGGTCAGCCGGTGTCCAGCGGCGATATTCCGGTACCGCGGGCCGCACCGAGAACTGCCAGATCGGCACCTTCCTGGCCTACGCCTCCGCCAAGGGACGGGCACTGATCGACCGGGAACCCTATGTCCCGAAGTCCTGGACCGACGACCGCGACCGCTGCCGGAAGGCGGGGATCACCGACGAGGTGCCGTTCGCCACGAAGATCGAGCACCTCAAGTGGATGCTGCAACGCGCCATCGACGCAGCGGTACCGTTCGCCTGGGTCACCGCGGATGAGGCATACGGGCAGGTCGAACACTTCCGCACGCGGCGGGAGGAACGCCGGGTGGCATATGTGCTGGCCACCAAGGTCAACGACACCGTCACCACCGCCGACGGTAGCGATGCCCGTGATCAGGTAGTTCTGCACGGTGATCTTCCGCAGCACCTGGACCGCGGGCAGTTGACGCAGCCAGGCCGGCGCGGCCGCCTGGTAGACCGCCCGCAGCAAGGCCACCGCGTCGCGGCCGTAGTCCAGTGCGAGCTGGTCCCGCTGGGCCTGGGAGCCGGGCGGACGCCAGGACTCATCGATCCGCCGCCCGCAGCGGCGGTTCCACTCACCGGTTGCCAGGGCCTGCGCCACCCAGTCGGGGGCCGCAGCGGACAGGGCCTCCAGCGTGGCCCGCACCGTCTCCCCGGCCAGCTCCAGCCGGTTCAACTCCCGCACCGCCGCCGGCACATGGGTGGAATCGGTACGCTGCTTGCCTCCTGCCTTGACCAGGCCCTTCTCCTTCAACGCGGCCAGCAGCAGATCCAGCACACGCTCCTCCAAGCCGTGCTCGACCACCCGGGTACGGAACTCCGACAGCACCGACGCATCGAAACCGACGTCCTCCAGCTCCAGACCCAGGCAGTACTTCCACGACAAGTCGAACCGGACTCTGTGCGCGGAGGCACGGCCGGTCAGGTTCTCCGCCTTCTGCAGCACGGTCACCATCGCGAGGCGCCCCGGCGACCAGCCACGCCGGCCCCTGCGGCCGAACGCCTCGGCGAACTCCGCATCCGCGAACAGCTCACCCAGCTCGTCCCGCACCCGCATCGCCAACGGCAGTGCCCCGCGTCCTGCCATGGCCCGTGCGACCCGCGCCGTCGCCTCGGGGACCTCGGGCCACTCCTCCGGCCGCAACGACACCACACCACCCCCGGCAACCGGGAACGACAAGACCGGCCACCACAGTGCCAACGCCATCCCCCGACCCCAGGACACGACATTTGGCCAGCAGGATCCAGGGTCAGCTCATCGGTGTGCCCCGTGCCGGTCGTCGGCCACGGGCCCGTAGACAGGTTCCCACATGGCGTCCCGGACGGCCTGCACCGGATCGTCGAGTTTGGCGGCGGCCACCTTGTCCTCGACGGCCGCTTGGATCACTGCCAGCGCGATCGTCGCCGACGAGGCGCGCAGGTTCTCCACCGGTGGCAGTAGCGGGCCTTCCTCGCCGGGCTGGTGGACCTGTCCGGCGACCGCCTCGGCGGCGGCCCGCAGCATGCGCGGGGTCACCCGCTTGGCCTGGGACACCACCACACCGAGGCCGAGCCCGGGGTAGACCAGGGCATTGTTGCCCTGGCCGATGACGTGCCGGACCCCGTTCAGCTCCACGGGGTCGACCGGGATGCCGGTGACGCACAGGGCCCGGCCGTCGGTCCAGGCCAGCAGATCGGCGGGCATCGCCTCTATCCGCTCGGTGGGATTGGACAGCGGGAAGATGACCGGACGGTCCACGTGCCGGGCCATCTCGGCCACCACGTCCCGGGTGAAGGCGCCGCGCGCGGTCGAGGTACCCACCAGGATCGTGGGCTGCACGTTCTTCACGGTCGTCAGCAGGTCGATCGGGCCGCCCGTGACCCAGCCATTGACCTCCGACGCCGGCCGGGCATAGCCTTGCTGGTAGTCCCGCAGATCTTTCATGCTGTCCAGCAGCAGCCCCTGCCTGTCGACCAGCCAGACGCGCCGGGCCGCCTCCTCCTCGTCCAGGCCGTCCAGGATCATGGACTCGCGCAGCTGGTCGGCGATGCCCACACCGGCCGTACCGGCGCCGAACACCACCACCCGCTGGTCACGGAACGGCACCTTGGTGACCTT
The DNA here is from genome assembly GCF_037023745.1 of Streptomyces sp. SCSIO 30461. Taxonomy (NCBI): domain Bacteria; kingdom Bacillati; phylum Actinomycetota; class Actinomycetes; order Kitasatosporales; family Streptomycetaceae; genus Streptomyces; species Streptomyces sp. SCSIO 30461. Next base: position 2,754,359 of record NZ_CP146101.1, on the reverse strand, counting down.
CAGGGCCGAGATCGCCGCGGCCAGGGTGATGGTTCCGGTGCCCTGCATGTCGTCGTTGAACATCCGGTAGTTCTGGCCGTACGTCTCCAGAATGCGCCGGGCATTGCCCGGACCGAAGTCCTCGAAGTGCAGCAGGGCGTTGGGATACAGGGACGAGGCCGTCTCGAGGTACGTCCGGACGAACTCGTCGTACCGCGCACCGCGCACCCGGCTGTGGCGCGCGCCGAGGTACAGCGCATCGTTGAGCAGATTCTCGTTGTCCGTGCCGACGTCGAGCACCACCGGGATGCAGCGGCCGGGGTGGAGCCCGGCTGCTGCCGTGTAGACCGCGAGCTTGCCCACCGAGATCTGGACGCCGTTGACTCCCCAGTCGCCGATGCCCAGGATCTCCTCGGCGTCGGTGACCACCAGCAGGTCCACCTCCTCGGGGCCCAGCCCGAGCGCCTCGAACGACGGCCGTACGTCCTCCGGCCGGTCGATCGACAGATACACCCCACGAGGACGACGGTACTCATGGCTGTACTTCTTGATCGCCTCGCCCACGGTCGGGTCGTAGACGATGGACAGCATCTCGGACAGGTGGTCCGTCAGCAACCGGTAGTACAGCACCTCGTTCCGGTCGTGCAGCTGCTCCATGTAGACGTTCTTGGCCAGGTCGTCCGGCTGTCGGCACAGCTGCTCGTAGGCACGGCGTGCCTGCTGCTCCAGGGTGAGCACAGCGTCGGGCAACCGTCCTACGAGCCCGAGACGCTGGCGCTCCTCCGCCGTGAAGGCGGTCCCGCGGTTAGTCAAGGGGTCACTCATGACCTGGGGCATCCCGGTACGATGCATTTCCGGCACTCCTGCATCAAGAGATCATTTCTCCCCCTAGTGTCTCGTGTTCCGTTGATGTCATGCCAGTTGACGCCACGCAAGGCGCTGACCAGCACCTTCAGGTCGAGCGCGAGTGACACGAAAAGAATCACGAGACACAAGGGCAGGGTAACCCCCCACCCCCTGGCTCGCATCCGCAGAGCCTGATCACGGGGCGTAATCAACGGCTCGACCTCGCAGCACGCCACGAGTGGCCACTGCCCGAATCCAACTTCCATGACCCCCGGCCCACGCCGCTTCTACACCGTCCGAGTCGACCGCTGGTGGCTGCTGGACGTCGACCGCTGACTCCTCGACAAACAACGACCAGCGCTTCGAGGTCCCCTCCAAGCCCTCACCTCACCCGGCTTCAGCAGTCTGCTCCCGCGAAGTGCTCCCGCACCAGTGCGCCCACCACATCCAGATCCTGGTCGATCAACGCGTCAAGCAGCGCGGTGTGTTCGGCAGCGTCGGCAATCAGCAGGGCGCGCGGTGGCGGCTGAGCGGCGGAGTCGACGGCGGCGCGGGGGGCGAGCAGCGGCCACTGGGAGCGGCGGTGCAGTTCGTCGGCGATGGTGACGAGTCGGCCGTTCCCTGCGAGGGAGAGGACGGCACGATGGAAGGCACGGTCCGATTCCGCGTAGACCGCGCGGTCGCCGGTGGCGGCCGCCCGTGCGGTGGCGTCGGCGAGCGGGCGCAGCTCGCTCCAGCGGGCGGCGGGGACGGTCCGGGCGAGCCGCAGGACGACGGGCACCTCGATCAGGGCGCGGACCTCGGCGAGCTCGGCCAGCTCGCGGGCGTCGCGTTCGATGACTCGGAAGCCGCGGTTGGGGACGACCTCCACGGCGCCTTCGGTGGCCAGCTGCTGCATCGCCTCGCGTACGGGGGTGGCGGAGACGCCGAAGCGCTCGGCCAGCGCAGGGGCGGAGTAGACCTCGCCCGGGGTCATCTCACCGCCGACCAGGGCCGTACGCAACGCCTGGAGGACCTGGCCGCGCACGGAATGGCGGCGCACGGCCCTGACGGGGGGACGCGGCCCCGGGATGTGCCCGGCGACAGGGGCGCCGGGGGCCGTGGGCTCGCTGTGCGTGTGTTCACCGCGCACGCCGTCGGCTGCTTCACTCGGGGACCCCGGCGGACGCGTCGCGGAAATACCGCGCGCTCTGCGCTGCTCCACTCGGGATCCTCCTCGGCGTCGGCCTGGTGCGAGCCCGGCACATACCCACATACGCTGACACCGGGACTGGAAGCCCCCAGTGTAAAGGGGCAAGCACCAGCCGAATCGGATAAGGTTAGGCTAACCTACCAACGATCGCGATTCGGTGGTCCGTCCATGACCGTCTCCCACGCAGTCAGCCCCGGCGCTCAGCCCGGGGTCACGGCTGCCACCGCCGGGACACCCGTCACAGCCGCGTACACACGGCTGACCGAGGTGTTTCCCGGACTCACGATCCAAGAGCTCGCGGACGGCGAACCGACCCCGCGGGATGGCGGCTGGGTCACGGCGGCCGACCTCGCGGCCGGCGGACCGGCGCTCGATGCCTTCCTCGCCTGGGACAACGCCCAGGTGCTGCGTGACTACGGCCGCCAGGCACGTCCCGACGTGGTCGCCGGCTTCGGGCTGCACCGGTACGCCTGGCCCGCCTGCCTGCTGATCACAGTGCCGTGGTTCCTGCACCGGAGGGTACCGCGGGTGCCCGTCGAGGACGTGGCCTTCCAGCGCGGCCTCGGCCGGATGACCGCCCGGGTGCGCGAATTCGCCTGCCTGCCCGTCGACCCCGCCGCCACCCACCCGGGAGCCCGTGTCGTCGCCGACGAGGAGGCTCTGCGCACCGAGGTACGGGACGCGGTCACCGAGCACCTCGCCCCCGTACTCGAAGGCATCGGCCCTCGGATGCGGCGGGGCAGGCGCGCCCTGTGGGGCATGGCGACCGACGAGGTCGTCGAGGGGCTCTGGCACATCGCCCATCTGCTGGGGGAAGAGCAGCGAGGCATCGCGGAGCTCGAAGCGCTGCTGCCGGGCACGGTGAAGCCGTACGTCGGAACGCCTGGCTTCCGTGACCTCATCCGCCCAGACGGGACACCGCTACCCACCCGCGACCGGGCGAGCTGCTGCTTCTTCTACACCCTCCGGCCCGATGACACCTGCCTCACCTGCCCGCGCACCAGCGACGCTGACCGGCTGCGCAGGGCCGGGTAGCCCGCGCACCCGAGTGAGCCGACCATGGGCAGGAGCCCGGATGACGGTCGGCTCACGACGGGCCGCCGCTCACGTGATACGCGCCCGGCCAAGGCATGTCACACCCCCCGCCGCACCGGATCTTCTCGCCCCGAGACCGAAGCGCACCTGACCGGCACGAACTCTCCACCGACTCCACCCCGGACACCGTTGCGTCACACGGCGGCCTCGGGGCGAGGCGCGCATCCGGCACGAGCGGGGGCGGCCGAACCGGAACGATCACTTGGCGTTCGAGTGATCGAACTCATGTCCACACACACAGAAGCGTTCGAATAGTACGTACCTATTTGTCATCTATTCGTCTACGGCTGTGCCTCGATGGCGTTCTCTTGCCACAAAACACCCTGCCTGTAACGGGACTTCGGCCAGTATGACGCCCGAAAGGCCCTACCGCGGTGCAGTAGCAAGGATGCAAGGGACCCCGATGAGACTGACCGACATAGCGCTGAACTGGCTGCTTCCGGGTGGCGTGCTGCTCGCGGGCGCCGTGGCGGTGGCGGTGCTCGCGCGCGCCAAGCGTGCCGGCAGAGGCTCCGCAGCCGAGGACTCCTGGGAGCGCAGCGAGGAGCGCAGGCGCCGCAAGGAAGCGATCTACGGGACCGCTTCCTACGTACTCCTCTTCTGCTGCGCGGCAGTGGCCGCGCTGCTGTCCTTCCATGGACTGGTCGGCTTCGGCCGGCAGAACCTGAACCTCTCCGGAGGCTGGGAGTACCTGGTGCCGTTCGGCCTGGACGGCGCCGCGATGTTCTGTTCGGTGCTTGCCGTACGCGAGGCCAGCCACGGCGACGCCGCCCTCGGCTCCCGGTTGCTGGTGTGGATGTTCGCCGGCGCCGCGGCCTGGTTCAACTGGGTGCACGCGCCACGCGGACTCGACCACGCGGGCGCCCCCCAGTTCTTCGCAGGCATGTCGCTGTCCGCCGCGGTGCTCTTCGACCGGGCGCTCAAGCAGACGCGCCGGGCAGCGCTGCGCGAACAGGGACTGGTGCCGCGCCCGCTGCCGCAGATCCGGGTAGTGCGCTGGCTACGGGCACCCCGCGAGACCTTCGGCGCCTGGTCGCTGATGCTCCTCGAGGGCGTACGCACACTGGACGAGGCCGTGGACGAGGTGCGAGAGGACCGCCGCGAGAAGGAGCGGAACCGGCTGCGCCGACGTGAGCAGGACAAGCTGGAGCGAGCCAGGCTCCGGGCGCTCAACCGACAGCACCGCGCGTGGAACCGGGCCCGTGGCGGGCGGCAGGTGGACGTCACCGCGATGGGCGGCTCGGCGGGCTCCCCACCGGCGGCCGTAGGGTCATCAGCGGAGCCTGCCCTATCCGAGACAGGACAACTGCCCGCTCCCTCCCGGCCCTCCCTTCAGGCCGTACGAACCACTGAGGCCCGCACCCCCGTCACGGTCGACCTGACCGCCGAGGACGACACTCAGGCGCTGCCGCGGCTGGACTCACTGGAGCGCAAACTCCAGGATCTCGAGCGGCAGTTCGGCTGAGGCTGTCCCGCAGTCTCCGATGGGACGGTGCGCCGGGCACCTGCCTCGGCTGCCCGGTCAGGAGGTGTGACCGCCGACCGGGCCGAGGCACGCCGTCACTTCCTGGCACCGTCCAACTCGAACCACACCACCTTGCCCAGGGCGTGGGCTCGCACCCCCCAGGCATCCGCCAGGTTCTGCACCAGTAACAACCCCCTGCCGTGCGTGCTGTCATCACCCACGGCAGGCACCGGCAGATGCGGATCCGCCACTCCGGTGGTGAAGTCCCGCACCTCGACCCGCAGCCGGGCGGGCGCGACGGTTGCCGTGACCACCGCGCCCTCGTCGGTGTGCACCAGCGCATTGGTCACCAGTTCACTGATCAGCAGCTCCGCCACGTCGGCCGAGCCCGATTCGCTCCAGTCGCCGTGCCCCAGCAAATCGCGCAGCGCGCGTCGCACTTCGGGCACGGCTCGCAGATCCGACCTGGCCACTCTGCGTCGCAACTGGGCGGGCTCGGACCTTCCCTGACGCCTCGTCATCATCCCCCACAGCACGTCGGAACGGTCCCTTCGTCTCGCCCTGCTCGCAGTCCGAGCAGGCACCCCGAAATGCATGCCCCGCCTCTGAGCCGCCAACGCATGCGAATTCACGGGGCGTGATTGCAGAGGTACCCTCCGTTTCGTCAAGGACGCGGTACGTTCCGCAGATCGGAACGAGCCATCTGCACCATCCGGCCGACACCACCCTCCAGCACGATCTTGCTGGCGGAGAGCGCGAAACCTGTGGCCGTCTCGGCGCGGATCTTCGGCGGAATGGACAGCGCGTTGGGGTCGGTGACGGTATCCACGAGGGCGGGACCCTTGTGCGCGAAGGCCTCCCTCAACGCCCCGGCGAGCCGTTTCGGCTCCTCCACCCGCACACCGTGGACACCAGCCGCACGGGCGATCGCCGCGAAGTCGGGGTTGCCGTAGGCCGTCCCGTACGGAGGAAGTACGGCCACCAGCATCTCCAACTCCACCATACTCAGAAAGGAGTTGTTGAAGAGCACGACCTTCACCGGCAGGCCGTACCGGACGAGGGTGAGGAAGTCGCCCATCTGCATGCTGAATCCACCGTCACCGGACACCGACACCACCTGCCGGTCCCCGTCGATGAACTGCGCGCCGATGGCCTGGGGCAGCGCATTGGCCATCGAGCCGTGGCTGAACGAACCGATGATCCGACGTCGCCCGTTGGGCATGAGCTAGCCCACACATCGCACATCTCGGTGTCCACAGTGCACACCGCGTCATCCGCAGCGAGTTCATCGAGCACAGAGGCCACGTACTCGGGATGGATCGGAGTGTGCTTGTCCACCGTGCGGGTGTACGCCCTGATGACTCCTTCGAGTGCGTCGGCGTACTTCCTCAGCATCTTGTCGAGAAAGCGCCGGTCGTTCTTCGCGCGTACCCGCGGAGTGAAACAGCGCGGTGTCTCACGTACATCGCCCCAGACTGCGAGGTCGAGCCCGGACCGGCGGCCGAGGCGCTCGGGCCGCACATCGATCTGGGCGACCCGGACGTCGTCGGGGAGGAAGGCGCTGTACGGGAAGTCCGTGCCGAGCAGGATCAGCAGATCGCACTCATGGGCGGCCTCGTAGGCGGCGCCGTAGCCGAGCAGTCCGCTCATACCGACGTCGTAGGGACTGTCGTACTGATCCACTCCTTGCCGCGAAGCGCATGACCGACAGGTGACTTGATGCGCTCCGCGAACTGCATGACCTCGGCGTGCGCGCGGGCCGTTCCCCTACCACGGAAGAGGGTGACACGGTCGGCCTCGTCGATCATGCGGGCCCGGGTCCGCGGGAACCGGCACAGGCGGCGAGCCGGTCGGTGATCTGTGCCTCGGCGCCGGCGGCGAAAGCCGCGGTCTCCTCCTGGCTCACCTGGATCCAATCGATGCCCGGGGTGCGCCGGACGGCGTCGACGGCAGGGTTGAGGCTGTCGTCGACGACTCCGTACGGTCGGCGCACACCGGCCCGGACGAGCGTGTCGACGAACTGTTCTGCGACGTTCTGCTTGACCATGGGTCCATCCATCCCACGGCCGGTACCCTCACGCCTCCCAGACCGCGCAGGCCGTACGGTCGTCGGCGTAACCCTTCACCCTCGACTGGATGTCGGCGAGGTAGGCGGCGAGTCCGGGCGGCGCCGATCCGGACCAGCGCCGGGCCAGCCGATCGGTCAGGGCCGGTTCGCCGCGCAGCGGATCGGCGAGGCCCGCGCTGCACAGCAGCAGGGTGTCGCCTGGGCGGGCCACGGAGGCGCGGAAGCGGAAGGGCTCGGCCGGCGGCGGCACTGGTGCGTCGATATGCGGCGCCGGTGGTGTGGCGATGCCGAGGTCCATGGTGAGCCGGTCGCCATCGGGTGTCTCCGACGGCGGGGACGCCGGAGACCGCGGGGGCTGCGTCGAGGGTACGGAGCCGTAGCCGGCCACGGGCTCCCCGGGTGCTACGGCAACCTCGGGTGCCCGCGGGTCGAGGTCCTGCCAGACGCCGTCCCGCAGCCGGAAGAGCCCGCCGTGGCCGACTCCGAAGAACACCCGGGTACGGCAGTCGGGGTCAGCCGACAGCAGCAGACAACGCAGTCCGGCCGTGTACTCGTACGCAGGCACGTCCAGTTCTCCTGCGCGGGCGCGGAGCTTGCCGAGGGAGCGGTCGGTGAGCCGGTGCAGTCCTGACTTGAGGTCACCCCGGCGGCCGGTGCGGATGTCGTCGGCCAGCCGGGCATGACTGCGGCCGACGGCCGACCCGATCCAGCGCGAGAGGTCCGCCGCGGCGAGATGTGTCCGCTCACCGGCGCGGGCACCGGTGGCCACGGCCACCAGCACCAGGGCTTCCGTGCCGCTGCCGAAGCGCGCGGTCAGCAGGACGTCGCGGCGGGGTTCACCGCGGAAGCGCGCGGAATCGCCGCGAACGGACGCGGCGCGCAGCGTGTACGTGCCGTACGAAGCCCCGTCGAGCACGGTGTCAGCCGCGAGTGCGTCGAGTTCGTGGGGGTCGGCGGGTGGCAGCGCGGTGGGCTCGGGGCTGTAGGTCGGCGGACCGTCACCCACGTGGCTGACCGAGGGGCGTACGGACGGGTTGTCCCGGGGGGCGGGGACGGTGTCGGCCGCGCGCCCCGTCCCGAAGCCGGTGGCGACGGGGCGCTGCTCCGGTGGTACCGGGGTGCCGGACAGCGCGCCGGATGGGGACTCCCAGGGGGCGCGGGCGCCGGGCAGCAGTGAGTCCCACCAGGCTCCGGGGCGTGCCGCACGGGGCGAGGCGGGCGCGGAGTCGGGCGCGGGAAAGGGTTTCGGCGATGCCGATGTCGTGGGCATCGACGGACAGGCGTCCGAGGATGCCACGGAGCCGGGTTCGGAACCGACCGTGTCCACCGCGGACGCGTACCGGTCGTCGACCGTGTCCCCCGCCGAGGATGCGGGACCGGTGTCCGGGGCGGACGCATCGTACAGCCGATGCCACCAGTCGTCGGCGAAAGCGGGTGTCTCCCCCTGCTCACTCATGGCTTCATTGTCCACCGCGAGCCCCGGGCGAAGGCGGGTCAACGGGAGAATTTGTCAGAACAAGTGAAGGAACAGGTATACGAATAAATGTACCTGGCAAGCCGTCATGGAACACGCTGACCTCACCCCGGTACGAAGTGGCGTATACCGCAGGAAGGGGGAATCGATGCCTCGTGGGATCCAGATACCGAGGTGGCCCTGGGTCCGGCCCACGACGGTAGGTCAGGCCCGGGGTGCCGGGGATGATGTACGTGGCAGGTTCGCGTGGCGGCCGGCCTGCGTCTCGTCGCGCCCGCTCGCCCGCTCGCCCGCTCGCCCGCGGCAAGGGGAACCGGGACAAGGGGGACAAGGGGACAAGGGGACAAGGGGAATGATCAGGTCCGGGGAGGGGTCTGGGTGCTGGGAGCAATAGGAATCGACGCGAGGCAGGAGTCGGCGTATCGCGCCCTGGTGGCGCTCGGGGCGGCTGAGGTCACCGATCTGGCACACCGGCTGGCGCTGCCCGAGGGGGACACCGAGAGCACCCTGCGCCGACTGGAGCGGCAGGGTCTCGCGGCGCAGTCGTCGGCCGGCGCGGGCCGCTGGGTGGCGGCGCCGCCCGCGGCCGCCCTGGGAGCACTGCTCACCCGGCAGCGCCAGGAGCTCGAACAGGCGGAGCTCGCGGCGGGGCTGCTTGCCAAGGCGTACCGCACGGAGGCCGCGGAACCGGCAGTGCACGACCTGATCGAGGTGGTGACGGGGGCAAGCGCGGTGGCCCACCGCTTCCGCCAGCTCCAGTCCGGCGCCACCACCGAGGTGTGCGCGCTGGTCACCGGGCAGCCGGTCGCTGTGACGGGCACGGACAACGAGGAAGCGCAGGTACACGCCGCACGGCGCGGCGTCGCGTACCGGGTGGTGATCGAGCGCGATGCGCTGGCCAGGCCCGCCGGAGTGACCGAGCTGGCCGCCGCGCTCGGGCGCGCGGAGCAGGTGCGCGCCGCGGAACGGGTGCCGACCAAGCTCGTGATCGCGGACCGGGCGCTGGCCATGCTCCCGCTCGCCGAACGAGGGGCGGAGCCGGCGGCCCTCGTGGTGCACCCGAGCGAACTGTTGGAATCCCTGTTGGGCTTGTTCGAGACGGTGTGGCGGGAGGCCATGCCACTGCGGCTCGGTGTGCATGCCCAGGTGACGGAGGACCAGGCACCGGGGCCTGACGCCGTGGACCTGGAGATCCTCTCCCTGCTGCTCGCAGGGATGACGGACACCAGCGTGGCGAAGCAGCTGGATCTGGGACTGCGGACGGTGCAGCGACGGGTGAGCGGGCTGATGGAGCTGGCGGGGGTGACGACCCGTCTGCAGCTGGGGTGGCACGCGTACGAGAAGGGCTGGATCGCCCGTGGCCCAGAACCGGTCAGGGCGCCGGAGTCGGGGGCCGGATCGGCGCCGCGGTGGGGACCGGCGCCGGGGACGGGCTGACGCCGCGCCCCACGACCTGCGGCGGCGGAGCCGCTCCGGCACCCTTGGCAGATGGTGGCATGGCAGCTCGTCCTGGTCGGCATGGTGATGCTGCTCGGCCTGCTCGGGGTGCTGGTACCGGGCGTTCCGGGCAGTTGGCTGGTCTGGTCCGGGGTGCTGTGGTGGTCGGCGCAGGAGCGGACAGCGTCGGCCTGGTGGCTGCTGGTCGGGTCAACGGCGCTGCTGCTGATCACTCAGATGGTGGTCTGGCAACTGGGCCCGCGCCGGATGCGAGGTGTGGGGATCACCCCCCGGATGGCGGTGTTCGCGGGCACCGGCGCACTGATCGGTTTCGTGGTGGTCCCGGTCGTGGGGGCGGTGGCGGGTTTCGTCGGCGGGGTCTACGGCTCCGAACGGCTGCGACTCGGCGGGCACGGCGACGCGATCACATCGACACGCACGGTGATGCGCGCGGCGGGGACGAGCGTACTGGTGGAGTTGCTCGGCTGTCTGCTGATCGTCGCGGCCTGGGCGTGGGTGGTGGTCGCGAGCTGAGCCGGATGGACCGAGGGCATGACGGCATCGACGCCTTCTTCGACCTCGCGGACACGATCATCACGGTGCGCGGCCTGATCCGCCGCGGGTGGACAACCCACCGCTGGGACGGCAGCCCGGGGCGACACCCGTGAGCACAAGCCCGTGAGCACCACAAGCGCGCTCAGCCCCGTGAGGTCGGGAGGCCGAGCCCGTCGGCCGCTGGAGCACGGGCAGAGGCCATTTTCGTCTACGCCCAGAGCCGCTGGCGAGTCCAGGCGGTGTCGGTGCGCCGGTAACGCAGCCGGATGTGGCGGCGCTGGTCGTCGGCCTGCCAGAACTCGGCTTCCCGGGCGGTCAGGGCGTACAGGGTCCAGTGCGATGCGACCAGGTCGGGCTGGGCGGCGAGCCGCTCCTGTGAAGCGCGCAGGAGCGTGGCGGCGCCGGCCGGGTCGTCCAGGACCTGCGACTGCCTGGCCAGCAGTGCCTCGGCCCGCGCCACCGGGGACCGGGCCAGGAAGTCCGCTGCGGAGCGCCGGGCCCCGGCCGAGGCGGCGGGTCCGGTGATCCGGATCTGACGAGCCTGCATCGGCCAGTAGAACACCATGGCCGCGTGCGGATTCTCGGCGATCTCAAGGCCCTTGCGGCTGGTCGCGCTGGAAGCGAAGTACCAGCGGCCGGCCGCGTCCACGTCCTTGCACACCAGCATGCGGGCGGAGGGCCGCCCCCGTACGTCGGCGGTGGCCAGTGCCGCGGCGTGAGGGGACGGGACCCCGGCGTCGATGGCGGCGAGCAACCAGCGAACGAACAGTGCGACCGGGTCGGCGGGGACATCCTCGGGATCGAACACCGGCACCGGGTCCGCGAACACCGGCAGGGAGCGCAGCAGAGCGTACATGTCGCGCCCGTCAACGCCCTCGGCAGCGGTGGGGCCCTCCCGATGCACTGTGTCGCCGACCGATCCGGCGCCATGGTCGTCCTGCATGCTGGCGGCCCTTCGACGTGGTTACGACGGGTCCCGCCCATGATCCCAGCAGCTCCGCTCCCGCCGCACCTGGAACAGCAACGCCCGGAGCAGGTAACCGACCGGAGCCGAGATCCGGCCCACCAGCCTCGATGACAGGCAGACACAGACCGGCCCCGACCGACTACACAGCGTTCGCAACGGCACGTCCCCAAGACCCATGCCTGCCTCCCATCCCCCTCGTCTCGGACCGCCTATCCGCGCGAGCTCTCAGTGCGGGCAGGGCGCGACCCTGCCCCTACCGGCTCAGCGCATGTGACCCCGCTTGGCCTGCATGTTCGCGCGGCCCTCCGCGCCCTTCAACTTCCAGTCGCGGCGGATCTCCGCCCGCAGCCGCGCATCGGTCTTGGCGACGATGCGCTGATTCTCCCGCAAGAGCTTGCGGTAGCTCTCCAGGCGGCGCTGCGGCAACTGCCCGTCCTCGATCGCGGCCTGTACGGCGCACCCCGGCTCCACCTCGTGGGCGCAGTCGTGGAAACGGCACTCTTCGGCCAGGTCCTCGATCTCGGAGAAGGTCTGCCCGATGCCCGTGCCGGAGTCCCAGAGCCCGACGCCCCGCAGCCCGGGGGTGTCGATGAGCACCCCGCCACCGGGCAGGGCGAGCAGATTGCGGGTGGTCGTGGTGTGACGGCCCTTGCCGTCCACGTCACGGGCTGCCTGCACCGTCATGACGTCCTCGCCGATGAGCGCGTTCGCCAGAGTGGACTTGCCGGCGCCCGAGACACCGAGCAGCGCGCTCGTACCGCCGGAGACGACGGCCGAGAGCACCTCCATTCCCTCGCCCGTCAGCGCGCTGACGGGCAGGACGGTCACTCCCGGGGCGATTGCCCGGACATCGGCCTCAAGATGCGAACAGGTGGTCTCGTCCGCGACCAGGTCCGTCTTGGTCAGTACGACGACCGGCTCGGCGCCGCTCTCCCAGACCAGGGACAGGAAGCGCTCGATCCGGCCAAGATCGACCTCGACGGCGAGCGACACCGCGATGATCGCGTGGTCGATGTTGGCGGCGAGGATCTGGCCCTCGGAGCGCGTGGAGGAGGTGGAACGGACAAGTGCCGTGCGCCGCGGCAGATAGGCGCGCACATAGCGCGGCGTACCGTCCGCGTCGAGTACGGCCCAGTCACCGGTGCAGATCACGCGCAACGGGTCGTGCGGGGTCACGAAGGCGGTGTCGGCCCGGACGACTCCATCCGGGGTGATGACATCGCACTGCCCGCGGTCGACCCGTACGACCCTGCCGGGCACCAGGCGCTGTGCGAGGTGCGGACCGAACTCCGCGGCCCAGGCTTCGTCCCAGCCATAGGGAGCGAGGGCGTGCGCGGTCTCAGAAGTGATGGTGTCGTCGAACGAGTTGAACGAAGCGTGGAACAAGGGGAAGCCCTTCGAAGGGTGGCCCCGGCAAGCTGCGCGCTCTGCGCGCTGAGTGTGTCTGTGTGTCAGCCGGAGGCCACGGAGGTGGAAGCGGTGATGAACTCCTGAGTGCGGGCAGCGCCCGTCAGCGTGACGGTCATCAATGTCCTCACCTCCTGCTTCCTCAACGATCCGGCTTGTCCGAACAGGTACGGCACGATGCCGTGTCACGGACAGGTGGAACCATAGCCCGGCGCCTCATGCGGCACCACCGCATTTCGCGGGCCCGTGACGCCGATGCCCGATCGCCGGTCCCCGGTGCCGGCACCGACGCCGCTACGGGAGGGATCCGGCCTTCTCGTCCGTCCCCCGGTCGCGCAGGACGAACGTCACTCGCTGGAGGGTGAGGCCGTAGCTCTGGTGCGCCTCCGTGATCACGTGGGCGTCCACGACTCTGTCCACCCGGGGGTCCCGGAACCGGCGTGCCGACTGGTTCATGGCGATGTCGCCGTGGTCCGCGATCCACGCGGGTGTCTGCCGGTAGGCGCGGCGCAGTTCCGGGCGTTCCCGGATCTCCCGCTCCATGCCCCTCAGCCGCGGGTGGTCCGGGAACTGCTGGATGATCGCGGCGAAGTAGGCGAGCGTCGGCATGAGCCAGTCCTCGAACCAGGCGTCCCGGTCGCCTGCGCCGAGGATCAGATAGGAGTCGGGGTGGAAGAGGGTGTAGCGCAGCGCGTTGCGGAACGGGTGGGCGCTGACGTGCGGGCGCACATGCCGGAAGATGTCCCAGTAGGTCCGGTTGTGGATCACGACGTCGACGCACTCGGTGTGGGCCATCGACAGGTGCCCGATGCCGTCGATCAGCTCCTGGTAGAGAGCCATGTCCGGCCTGCGGCGCAGCTCGCTCGCCAGCGGCGCCGGCGGGAGCTTGCCTGTGAGCACATAGAGGTCCTTGCGGTTCTCGCCGCTCATGTGGAGCGCCTCGGCGAGGCGCTCCACCTCGTGTGTCTCCAGCCGGTAGGCGCGGGCCATCCAGTTCCGCAGCGACTTCGGGGAGATGCCCAGCCGGTTCGCCAGCTCCTTCCAGGTGAGCTCCTCGGCCTTGAGCAGCCGTCTCAGCAGCGCGACGATGAGAGCGTTCTGCGCACCCGGCTCCCCGGCCGCCGGGATCCGTTGTTCGGGGAGCGGCGTGGTCGGACGGGCGTTCCCCGTCAACAGCGCGAGCGCACGGCGGTCATCGGCGCCCATCTCCAGCGCGTCGGCCAGCCGCTCGGCCTTGGCCACCGGAAGCCGGTGGGCGTGCCTCAGCCAGTAGCGAAGCGAGTTCGGCGCGATGCCCATCTCGTCCGCGAGCCGGCGCAGGGTCAGGCCCCTCGCCTTCGCCGACCTGCCGACCAACTGCGCCACCATGGCGTTGCACGCCTCAGGCCCGGCCCTCACCGCTGATTCCACATCCGACCTCGACGTCCGGGTCACGGCCCCGGCGCCTCCCCCCTGTGCCGACGTCCCCTCAGCAGGATCACGGGCCGGTTCAACAGCCGGCCTCGCCCTACCTGATCTCGAACACTTTACCGACCGCGCGGGTCACAGACTCGGAACCGCCGGCGGATGTGAGGGCCGCCTCGATGTCCTGGCAGGGATCCGGGTCGATGCCGGTCCGCTCCGAGCGGCGGCTGCGGTGGCGGGAGCGCCGATTGTGCTGAAAGGTGTGAGGGAGTGGATACCTGTGCGAGGGTGCCCGGATTGAGGTGAGCAGCCTTGGCGACCACAGCGCGTGGGCTTCAGGGCACGCCCTGCTGGGTGAGCCTGCGAACCCAGGACATCGGTGTCGCGCAGGCGTTCTACGGATCCGTGCTCGGCTGGGAGTTCACGCCCGGTGTGCAGGGGCAGGGGGTGTATGCCGTCGCGCTGGCCAACGGTCTGCCGGTGGCCGGGCTCGTGGAGTCCACGCGGACCATGGGCGTGAAACTGCCCGCGGTCTGGACCGCGCATTTCGCCGCGGACAGCGCGGACGCGGTGGCCGCTCGGATCAGAGAGCGGGGCGGCACGGTGGCGGTGGGCCCGATCGCTTTCGGCCGAGGGCGCAGTGTCTGGGCGGCCGATCCTGGCGATGCCCTGTTCTGTGTCTGGGAGGGGCATGTCGACTCCGGCTGGCACGCCGGGCGCCGGATGAACGCCGTGGCGTGGCTGGAGCTGCGTACCGGGGACCCGTTCGCCGCAGCCTTGTTCTACGGCGAGGTGTTCGAATGGGACTCATGGGCGCCTGACCGTATCGATGTGCGATACGAGCACGACAGGGTGATGCTGTGCGCCGACGGCCAGGCGGTGGCCGGGATCTACGGCGGCGTGACAGAGGCTCAGGACTCGGTGGTCCGTCCGCAGTGGCATGTGCACTTCTGCCGTTCCGACGTCGACGCCGTGGTCGAGCGAGCCGGTGCCGCGGGCGGCTCGGTGGTCTGCGCACCCGAGGACACTCCGCTCGGAAGGACCGCGACACTGAGGGACCCCGAAGGGGGCCTCTTCCATCTCACCTCCGGGGAGCGGCAGTCGCCGGACCAAGGGCTGTCCCGCAGTCCCCAGCGGGCGCACGACACCGGCTACGGTGCTCCCCCCTGACTTCGCCGGGAGGTGCCCCCACGCTGCGTTGTCGAATCATCCGCATACGCCCGGCATGAGGATGGCTCTCCGCCTTGCGATGCGTCCCCTCGGCTCCAGGGGCCGGGGGAGACCCCATACATCCTGACGCCGCGCGCCGATCCGCCGGGCATCACGGGACACCCCTTTCAGGGGCCGCCCCCCTGAGGATCGCGCGCCGACGCGTCGTGTTCCAGCAGGCCGACCAGCGTGGGGACGTGGCTGGCCTCGACACTCTTCACCGATGTGACCAGCGTGACGGGACCTCCGGCGGCCAGTTCGCACAGGTGCGCGAAGGCCTGTGTCGCTGCGCCCGCTTCGAGCTCCCGCCGATAGCGGGCGTCGAACTCCGCGTAACGGGCAGCGTCCTTGTGGTACCAGGTACGCAACTCACCCGAGGGGGCGACCTCCTTGAGCCATTCGTCGATGGCCGCCCGCTCCTTGGACACACCGCGCGGCCACAGCCGGTCGACCAGGACACGGACGCCGTCACCCGGCTCCGGACTGTCGTAGACCCTGCGCACGGTGATGTCGCCCATCCCGTCAGCCTGATGCGCCGGACGCCGGTGCGCAAACTCGGCACCGCCCCCCATCTCGTCGCCTTGACGAAAATCAGGGAAACCCTTTATCGTCATCTGGACGATAATCAAGTCACGAGGGGGGCCACCCATGGCCGACATCACCCGGCGCCTCGGCTGGCGCCATCTGCGATGCGCGCCCACCGCCCATGTACGCCACCACTCCCGCGGCAAGGTGGCCCACGACGGCCCCGGGCTCAGCTTCTGGTACCGCGCGCTGACCGCCGCGCTCTCCGAGGTCCCGGTGGACGACCGCGAGTTGGCCATGACGTTCCACGCCAGGACATCAGACTTCCAGGACGTCGCGGTGCAGTCCACGGTGACCTACCGGATCAGCGACCCGGCCGCTGCCGCCACCCGGCTCGACTTCTCCATCGATCCCGACACGGGCACCTGGCGGGGCACCCCGCTGGAGCAGATCGCCACCCTGCTCACCGAGAGCGCACAACAGCACGCACTCGACGTACTCGCCCGTACCCCGCTTGCCGCCGCCCTCGCCGACGGCGTCACCGCCGTGCGTGAACGCATCTCGCGGGGCCTCGGCACGGAGCCACGGCTGACAGCGACCGGCCTTGAGGTCGTCGCCGTACGGGTGATCGCCCTGCGACCGGAGCCCGAGGTGGAGCGTGCCCTGCGCACCCCGGCGCGTGAGCAGATCCAGCAGGAGGCCGACCGCGCCACCTACGAACGGCGGGCCGTCGCGGTCGAACGCGAACGCGCCATCGCTGAGAACGAACTCGCCAGCAAGATCGAGCTGGCTCGCAGGGAAGAGCAGTTGGTGGAGCAGAACGGCGCCAACGCCCGCCGCGAGGCAGAGGAGAGCGCTGCCGCCGACGCCGTACGCGCCGAGGCCGAGGCAGCCCGCAGGGTGCGGCTGGCACAAGCCGAGGCGACGGCGGCCCGTGAGACCGGCGAGGCACGGGCCACGGCACAGGCGGCCTGGCTGCGGGTGCACGCCGAGACCGGGTCCGAGACCCTGCGGGCGCTGGCCGTCACCCGGCTCGCCGAGAACCTGCCCCGCGTGGACAGCATCACCCTCTCGCCCGATATCCTCACCGGCCTGCTCGCCAGGCTGGGCAGTGGGGAGCGTCCGCACGACGAGGAGGAGCGGTGAGTCTCGCCCCGCGTGCGGTACTGGTGCACCGCACCACCGAGTACGAGGAGCTGCTCGTTCGCCACGGGACCCACGGCCAGGCGGAGTTCTTCCTCTCATCGCGCGGCCGGAGCATCGCGGAGGTGGTCGAGCGCCACCAGCGCACCGCGCGCGCTCTGCGCGATGTCGCGGCGGCCGTGCCGCTGCGCTGGCGCCAGACCCGGGTGGAACGCGCCGACCTGGACCGCTTCCTGTTCGCGCCGCAGGACGTGGTGGTCGTGGTCGGCCAGGACGGTCTGGTCGCCAACACCGCCAAGTACCTCTCGGGCCAGCCCGTCGTGGGCATCGACACCGACCCGGGCCGCAATCCGGGTGTCCTCGTCCGGCACCGGCCCGCCGACACCGGTCGACTGCTGCGCGACGCGGCACTCCGAGGCGGCGGTACGGCGGACGAGCTGACCATGGTGGAGGCGGTCGCCGACGACACCCAGCGCGTAGTGGCACTGAACGAGATCTACCTCGGCCGCCCGGGACACCAGACCTCCCGCTACCGTCTCGACCTCCGGGAAGCGGTGGAGCCCCAGGCCTCGTCCGGGGTCCTGGTCGGCACCGGCACCGGCGCCACCGGCTGGCTGCGATCGCTCTGGCTGGAGCGCGGCTCCGCCACCCCGCTGCCCGGGCCCGCCGAACGCCGGCTGATCTGGTACGTACGGGAGGCATGGCCCTCGCCCGCCACCGGGACGTCCTTGGTGGAAGGCACCCTGGCCGCAGCGGACCGGTTGGCACTCACCGTGGAGTCCGACCGGCTGGTGGCCTTCGGCGACGGGATGGAGTCCGACGCGATCGAGCTGACCTGGGGTCAGACGGTGCGGCTCGGGGTGTCGGACACCTCGCTCCGGCTCCTCGTCTGACGCGGCGGGACCGGCTTGAGCAGCAGTCAGCGGCTTCCGGGGTCGAACGCCGTCACCGTCCGGTCCCGTACCCGCCAGGAACCGCAGGGGTGCAGACCGCCGCCCCAGGCGCGGTCCCAATGGGCCCGGCAGGAGAGATGGCTCCGCCCCCCGGCCCGGGCCGTCCCCCGGTGGCCGGCGACCATGGTGAGCACCGCGAGCAGGGCGGCCAACTCGGTCTCGTCGGGGGTTCCCCGCACGATCCGGACGTCGACACCGTCACAGGCCGGCACATCGGCGTCCTGATCAGCGGTCACATCACCGTCCGGCGCCTTGGCGGCTCGGCCGGGCGGCCCCTCGGCCACGTCGCCGGGCGGCACCTCGGCGGCCGCACCGTCCGACCGCCAGCGCACTTCGCCGGACGGCAGCTCGGCCGCTCCACCACCCGGTTCCTCGACCGCTCCACCGTTCAGTCCCACGGTCACTCCACGATTCGGGTCGACGCACACCTCACTGCTCATGGCCGCCTCACCAGGTCACCGGCAGGACCTCGGGGCCCCGGATCAGGCCGCCCCGCTGCCAGGTCATGTCCTCGGGCGGCCCCGCGAGCGCGAGGCGCGGGTACCGCTCAAGCAGCGCTCCGATCATGATCTCGGACTCCATCCGGGCCAGCATCGACCCGACGCAGTGGTGCGGGCCGTATCCGAACGACAGATGGGCCATCGGGCCGCGGTCCAGGTCGAGGACCTCCGGGGCACCGAAGACCGCCGGGTCGCGGTTCGCGGCGAGGTACGACGAGTAGACCGCATCGCCGCGCCGGATCCGTACGCCCCCGATCTCCAGATCCTCGGTGGCGATCCGCGGGATGCCGACGCCGTTGCGGTGCGGGATCCAGCGCAGCAGCTCGTCCACGGCCTGCGGGAGAAGCCCAGGGGCGGCCCGCAACCGGGCCAGTTGCTCCGGATGGGTGAGCAGTGCGTACACCATGTTCGCGCTGTTGTTGCGTACCGCGTGAGCGCCGCTCACCAGGATGGCCGTCGCCAGTGAGACGGCCTCGTCCAGGGTGATCTCCCCCTCCTCCAGGGCGGCGGCGAGGACTCCTCCCAGGTCGTCGGCCGGTTCGGTGCGGCGCCGTTCGATGAGGGCGACGACCACGTCGCGCACCGTGCGCTGGGCCTTCTTGCTGCGGGCCGGGGCGGGCCGAGGGGTCATGATGACGTCCGCCCAGGAGGACATCCGCTCCCGCTCCTTCTGCGGCACCCCGAGCAGGTCGCAGACGACGGAGAGCGGAAAGGGACCGTGCAGGTGCTCCATCAGGTCCGCGGGCGGCCCCTGCCGTTCCATCTCGTCGAGAAGGCGGTCGACGGTCCGCTGAGCCATTGGCCTCAGCCGCTGCATGCTCCGGCCGGTGAAGGCACGGGCGACGACGCTGCGCATGGTGGTGAGCCTGGGCGGGTCCGCGTAGTTGAGTGCCGCGTGCTTCGCCGCGATGGCGTGCGGCGAACCGCTGGTGACCTCGCGGTCCACCAGGGCGGCCCGGCTCAGCCGCGGATCCGCCGATGCCTGCTTGACGTCCTCGTAGCGGGTGGTGAGCCAGGCGGTGCCGTCACCGAACGGGAGCCGGATACGGGCGACCGGGGCATCCCGGAGCAGTCCGGCGAGAAACGGGTCGAATTCCAGGGCCCGGAAGTCCTCGAGTGTCCATTCGTGGACCGTCTCCTGCTGTCCGTCCCGCCGTACCACCGCTCCGGTGAACGGACAGCCCTCGGCGCCGGTCGGAGCCCCGGGCACGGGCTGGGGTTGTGACGTCATGGAGTTCATCTCCCAGTTTGTGAACGCGCGCGCGAAGCGGGTCACATGCAGTAGACCGACAGCGTCCCCGCCAGGACCCCATCCCTTCCCGATTGCACGGACATCGGCTCGGACACGCCTTTGGATCACCCTTTCAGCGCAACCGGGAGGGGATTCCCCGGCGCGCGCGACCGCATGTCGTCGCTGATCCTTTTGGAGGAAGGTGAGAGAAGGGCAGCACCTCATGGCCACTCTGTGTAAACCCGCGGTGTCCGTGCCCGAGCACGTGATCACCATGGAGCAGACCCTTGATCTGGCGCGGTCCGTTCACGCGGACCACCCGGAACTCCCCTTGGCGCTCCGCCTGATCCAGAACACGGGGGTGGAGAAGCGCCATCTGCTGCGGCCGATCGAGGAGACGCTGCGGCACACGGGCTTCGAGGCACGCAACGCGTTCTACGAAGCCGAGGCCAAGGCGCGAGTACCTGCGGTCATACGGCAGGCACTGGCCGACGCCGAACTCCACGCCTCCGACGTGGACGTGATCATCTTCGTGTCGTGCACCGGCTTCATGATGCCGTCGCTCACCGCGTGGCTGATCAACACCATGGACTTCCGCACAGACGTGCGACAAGTCCCCATAGCCCAGCTCGGTTGTGCCGCCGGCGGTGCCGCGATCAACCGGGCTCACGACTTCTGCACCGCCTACCCCGAGGCCAACGCCCTCATCGTCGCCTGCGAGTTCTGCTCGCTGTGCTACCAGCCCACCGATGTGAGCGTCGGCAACCTCCTGTCCAACGGCCTCTTCGGGGACGGCCTCGCAGCCGCGGTGGTACGCGGCCGGGGCGGACTCGGAGTGACCCTGGAGCGCAACGGCGCATATCTGGTCCCGCACACCGAGGACTGGATCGCCTACGACGTCCGCGAAACCGGCTTCCACTTCAAGCTGGACAAGCGAGTGCCCGGAACCATGGAACCGCTCGCACCGGCTCTCAAGGAGTTGGCCGGCCAGCATGGCTGGGACGTCACAACGCTGGACTTCTACATCATCCACGCGGGCGGGCCACGGATCCTGGACGACCTGAGCATGTTCCTCGGCGTGGACCCGGAGGCCTTCCGGTTCAGCCGGGCGACACTCACCGAGTACGGCAACATCGCGAGCGCGGTCGTCCTGGACGCCCTACGGCGTATGTTCGAGGAGGGCGGCACCCCGGACACGGCCCGCGGCATCCTCGCAGGCTTCGGCCCCGGCATCACCGCGGAGATGGCCCTCGGCCGCTGGAGCATCCCGGACGGGAAGACCCCTCCGTCACGCGGACTCCAGCCACAGGTCCAGTACGGGTACTGACTGACCGGCCGCTGGCCGATTCCGATGTCCGCAGGGCCTGGTCTCCGGTCACCGGACTCCCCCACGCCCCTGCCACGGCAGACCCAGCTCCTCTCCCCCACGGAGGCACCGAACGATGCACGAAGAGACGACGACCGCCATCGACGACTCCCGCCCGCCAGTCCGCTTCTGGCCCGTCGACGACCTGTCCGGCGTGGACTTCGACCCGGTGCTGGCCGAGCTGATGCGGGAGGGCCCACTGACCCGTATCCGGCTCCCCAACGGGACGGGCTGGGCGTGGCTGGCGACGCGTCACGAGGACGTGCGCATGGTGACGAACGATCCCCGCTTCAGCCGCAGGGCGATCGCCGAGCACGACGTCACCCGGCTCCTTCCGCACTTCATCCCCGTGGCCGGGGCGGTGGGATTCGAGGATCCGCCGGACCACACGCGGCTGCGCCGAGCCGTCGCCGGCGCGTTCACCACCCGAGGTGTGGAGCGGTTGCGCTCCAGTGCCCAGCTGATGCTGGACGAGCTCGTGGACGGGGTGCTGTCCGACGGCCCGCCGGCCGATCTGACCGAGCGGATCCTCGCCCCCTTCCCACTGGCCGTGGTGTGCGAGCTGATGGGGGTGCCGGACGCCGACCGCCCGCGGATGCACGAGTGGACCGGCCTCATCCTGTCATCGGCCGAGGGCGCCGAGCGCAGCGAGGAGGCCAAGACCCGCATGTGCGCCTACTACGCCGAGTTGCTGCGGCAGCGACGGGTCGTGGGCGGCGAGGACGTGACGGCTCTGCTCGCCTCTGCCATCGCCGACGGCGGGATCAGCGAGAACGAGGCGGTCGGACTCGCCCTGCTGATCCAGATAGGCGGCGAGGCGGTCACCCACAACACCGGGAACATGCTCTACATCCTGCTCACCCGACCGGAGCACCAGGCCCGGCTGCGGGACGAGCCGGAACTGCGTTCCACGGCGATCGACGAGCTGCTGCGCTACGTCCCCCACCGCAAGGCAGTCGGGCTGTCCCGGATCGCCAAGGAGGATCTGGTGGTGGCGGGTCACGAGATAAGGGCCGGCGAACCGGTATACGTCTCCTATCTGGCAGCCAACCGCGACCCGCAGGTCTTCTCCGACCCGGAGGAGATCGTGCTCGACCGCAGCCCGAACCCCCATGTGGCCTACGGATACGGCCCGCACTACTGCCTGGGCGGCCTGCTGGCCCGGCTGGAGGCCGAGCTGCTGGTCTCCACGCTGCTCGACCGCTTCCCCCCTCTTCGGCTGGCGGTGCCGGCGAATGAACTGGGCTGGCGGCCCGGCGCCGCGATCCGCGGGCCCGAGAGATTGCCGGTGATCTGGTGACCGCACACATCAGGGCACCCATCGGCGCCGACGAGTACGCAGAGTCCCCCGACGGTCTGCTGGTGCCCACGGGCCACGGCCGGACGCTGAACACGGCCGCCCAGCAGGTGACGTTCAAAGTGACCGGGGAGCACTCGCGGGTGGCGTCCAGCTTCGAGGTCGTGGTGCCGCCGGGCTTCGACGTCGGCGCCCATGTGCACACACGCAGCGAGGAGCTCTTCTATGTGCTCGAAGGCGAACTGGACGTGCTCGCCTTCGAGCCCCGGATACGGACACGGGACGACTGGCGGCACTGGGAGTCGCCTTCGGGGCGCCGCACGGTGCGCGCGGAGCCCGGCACGGTCATCGTCGTACCATCCGGCTGCCCGCACGCGTTCGCCAACCGCTCGGACGAACCGGCGAAAATGTTCTTCCAGGCTTCTCCGCCGCCCGACCACGAGCGCTATTTCGAGGAGCTCCTGGAGATCCTCGACTCGGGCGGCCCGCCCGACCACGAGGCGATCGCCGCACTGCGCGCCCGCTATGACATCGAGCAGATCACTCCTCTGCGGCACGACACCTGATGCCCGCCCCGTGAAGGCCCGTCACCAGGTCGAAGAGCGCGGCCTCATTGCCCGCGAATCCCGCTGTCGCGAGAGCCAGATCAGCCTCGGCCATGGGGGCGAAGAGCGCCGGCGACCCGGGCCTCGTGGTCGATCCGGCGGTCACGGGGGTACCTGGCGGCAGCGGCGGGCCCGGAATCGCGGGCAGGCCCGGGGACAGACACGGACCCGGCGGTACGGGGGGATCGGTGAGTGCGGGGGCATCGGTGAGTGCGGCGCGCACGGCACTGAGCAGCCGGAGATACGCCTGGGCCGCCGCTCGTTCGCGGGACGACATCGCAGTGGTGGCACTCATCGGTGGGCCTCTCCTCTCGGATGGCGCGTCAGCGCACTGGCACGGCTGGTCCCACCCTGCCCCACGGCACTGACAACGCCCCCCGCCCCGGAGCCTCCCCCGCTATCGCGCGGCCGGTAGCGTCACCTCGAAGCGGCAGCCGCCGAGCACGTTGCGTACATCGGCTCGGCCGTCGTGCGCCTCGACGATGCCCCTGACGATCGCAAGTCCCAAACCCGCGCCCGCGGGAGGCGTCCGGGCCTCACTGCCGCGCCAGCCGGTGTCGAAAACCCTGGGCAGATCCTCCTCCGGGATACCCCCGCAACCGTCGGTCACGGAAAGGACCACACTGCCCTCCCGCCGTTCCGCCGCCACCGCGACCGTCCCGTCGGCCGGTGTCCGCCGGATCGCGTTGACCAGCAGATTGGCCAGCACGCGGGTCATCTCCTTCCCGTCCACCTCCACCGGTACGGCCTCGACCTGAGCCCCGACCAGGCGGACCCCGTGTTCACGGGCCAGTGGGTCGGCCCCGGCCAGGGCCTCGCCGACGAGGTCATACACCGACATCCGGGTGGGGGAGAGCGCCAGCGCACCGGCATGGATCCGGGAAAGCTCGAAGAGGTCCCCGACCATGCCGTTGAGCCGGTCGACCTCGATGCGTATCTGCCGGAAGTACCGCTCGGGGTCCTGGACCACGCCGTCTTCCAACGCCTCGGACATCGCGCGGAGGCCGGCGAGCGGGGTGCGCAGGTCGTGCGAGATCCAGGCGACCAGCTCACGCCGCGACGTCTCCAGGGCCTGCTCCCGCTCCCGGGAGGCGGCCAGCTTGCCGCTGGTCGCCGCGAGTTCGCGGCTCAGTTCCGCGAGCTCGGCGGTCGCGCCGCCGCCCGGCGCGGAGAAGCTGCCCGCGTCACCGAACGAACGTGCCGCTACCGTCAGTTCCCGGCTGCGGGCCACCACCCAGCGACCCAGCAGCAGCGCGGTGGCGAGGGACACCACGGCGGCCATCGCGACCACCATCGTCACCACGGTCAGATCGTGTGAGGACAGGAACATCGCCTGCGCGACCGCGAGAGTCCCGGCGAGCATCGCGACCACGGTCACCGCGGCGACGACGGTCAGCGACACGGCGACCGAGCGGTGCCTGAGCAACCGCAGCACCCACGCGCCGGCCAGTCCCGCGACGGCGGCACCGAGGAATGCGAAAAGCGCGATGAGCAGCAGATCACTCATCCCCGGCACCTCCTCGCGGCGCTTCGGTCTCCGCCGACGGCACGTCGAAGCGGTAGCCGAGGCCCCAGACCGTCTGTATCAGCCGAGGCCGAGCCGGGTCGTCCTCGATCTTGCTGCGCAACCGCCTGACGTGGACCGTGACGGTCGACAGGTCCCCGAACTCCCAGCCCCACACCTCCCGCATGAGCTGCTCACGGCCTATCGCCTGTCCCGGATGGCGCATCAGATGGGCGAGCAGATCGAACTCGCGCATTGTCAGCGCCAGTTCCTTCCCGTCCTTGGTGGCGCGGCGGGCGGCATGGTCCAGGGTGATGCCCGCGCGGTCGAGGGGCGGTTCCTTGGCCCGGTCCGCCAGGGCACCGGCCCGGCGCAGTACCGACTCGACCCGCAGCACCAGCTCGCGCGGGCTGAACGGCTTGGTCACGTAGTCGTCGGCACCGACCTCCAGGCCCAGGATGCGGTCGTCCTCGTCGCCGCGGGCCGTGAGCATGATCACCGGGATCGGTCCGCCGCCGCGGAGCCTGCGGCACACTTCCAGTCCGTCCATGCCGGGCAGCATCAGGTCCAGGACGACCAGATCCGGCCGGCGTTCCGCCGCGGCGTGCAGGGCTCCGGGCCCGTCGGCCGTCCGCCGTACGGTGAAGCCCGCGCGTTCGAGATAGCCGGTGACGACCTCGGCGACGGTCGGGTCGTCGTCGACGACCAGGATGTTCTGCATGGTTCCAGTCTGAGCCGCCCGCCCCGGCCGAGGCACACCGGCGCCCCTTACGGTTCCATGACGGCTCCGGGCGGGGCCGAGCGGATGCAGTCCTCGGCTCGGCAGCGGCGGCTTCGGCCCGTCCGCTGCCGTCTATCCGCTGCAGCTGCCGTTGCCGTTTCCGGCGCCCCCGCCGCTGCTGCCGTTCCCCTCGCCACCGGTGCCGTTCCCCTTCCGGCCGGTGGCGCTGTCCTTGTCCGTGCCGCCGTGGTCCCTGCCCCAGTGCTCCCAGCCGGTGTGCAGCCTGGACTTCACGTCGTCCGGGGGAAGGAACTTCGACCAGCGCTCCGGAAACTCCGACGGCATGGTCCCGTCGTTGTCCCCCAGGCCGTCGTCCTCGCCTTCGTCGTCGTACGCGTCCTGATCGGCCCGATCGTCCTGCTCCGCCGCCGCGGCCTGGGCCCGCGCCACCAGCTCGGCCGCGTGGGCCGCGCGCACTCGCTCGTTGGCGGCCCGCGCGGCAGCCGCCGCGGCCGACGGCCAGACGCGGTCGATGGCGGCGTTCACCGCGGCGCCCACCAGGACCGCGAACGCGGAGATGCCGATCCACAGCAGCACGGCGATGGGCGCGGCGAGTGAGCCGTAGATGGTCGGGCCCTCGACGGTGCTGGTGAGGTAGATCCTCAGCAGGAAACTGCCGAGCACCCACATCGTGAGGGCCACGAGCGCACCCGGGATGTCCTCCACCCAGGGCGAGCGGACCGGCACCGAGACGTGGTACAGCGTGGTCAGGAAGGCGATGGAGAGCAGGATCACCACCGGCCAGTACAGGACGGTGACGACCTCCGTGCCGAAGGGCACGAACTCCACCACCCTGTCCGGTCCGACCACCGCGAGCGGCAGCACCACCGCTCCGATGAGCAGGGCGATGAGGTAGAGCAGGAACGCGAGCAGCCTGGTGGCGACGATGCCGCGCTGCCCGTCGAGGCCGTACATGACGGTGATGGTGTCGATGAAGACGTTCACGGCCCGCGATCCGGACCACAGGGCGATCGCGAAACCGATGGAGATCACGTCGGGGCGGCCCACCCGGGTGACGTCCTCCAGCAGCGGCTTGGCCACCTGGGTCACCCCGCGGTCGGAGAGCACTGTGCCCGACGCGTGCAGGATGTTCTCCTGGATCGAGGCCACCGTGGTGGTGTCGGTCCAGTCGTCGACGTATCCGAGCAGTCCGAGCATGCCCAGCATCAGCGGCGGCAGTGACAACAGGGTGAAGAACGCCGCCTCCGCCGCGAGACCGAGGATGCGGTACTCGATGCAGGAGTTCACGGTGTCCTTGAGCAGCAACCAGACCAGCTTCCGCTTCGAGACATTGCGGTAGAGGACCTGGACCCGGTGGAGACGGCCGGAGGAGCGCCGCTCGGGTGTTTCGTTTGCTGCCTGCACCTCCTTACCGTATCGGCATGGCGACCAGCACCCGCACCGTGACCAACCAGGCTCCGCCCCTGGTGGGGTACGACGTCTTCAGCTCGGACCGCGCCCTGGCCGAGGCGGTGGAGCGGCATCTCGCGCACCTGCCGGCCGATACCGTCGGCGAGGTGCGGCAGGACCTGGAACTGCTGGGTCGGACGGCCGGTTCGTCGCAGGCGCAGCGGTGGGGCGAGCTGGCCGGTGAGAACCCTCCGGTACTGCGCAGCCACGACCGCTACGGCAACCGGATCGACGAGGTCGAGTTCCATCCGGCCTGGCACCGGCTGCTGGGCAAGGCGGTGTCGTCGGGGCTCACCGCCGCCTGGGGGCGGCCCGGAGGTCACGTACGGCGTGCGGCCGGATTCCTGGTGTGGTCGCAGGTGGACGGCCAGGGCTGCCCGGTGTCCATGACCCACGCCGCGGTGCCCGCGCTGCGCTCCGATCCGGAGCTCGCCGCGCGGTGGGAGCCCCTGCTGACCTCCCGGACGTACGAGGAGGGCCTGCGTCGGCCCGCCGAGAAGGCCGGGGTCCTCTTCGGAATGGCCATGACGGAGAAGCAGGGCGGCAGCGATGTCCGGGCGAACACCACGAGGGCGCGGGGGCTGGCCGCTGACGGCGAGTACGAACTGACGGGACACAAGTGGTTCTGCTCGGCGCCGATGAGCGACGCCTTCCTGGTGCTCGCGCAAGCGGAGTGCCGAGGTGGGCCGGGGGGCCTGACGTGCTTTCTGGTGCCTCGGGTGCTGGATGACGGTACCCGGAACGTGTTCCGCGTCCAGCGGCTCAAGGACAAGTTGGGCAACCGGTCGAACGCCTCGGCCGAGGTCGAGTTCGACGGGACCTGGGCCAGGCGGGTCGGCGGCGAGGGGCGCGGGGTGCGCACCATCATCGAGATGGTGGCGGCGACCAGGTTGGACTGCGTCATCGGTTCGGCGGCGCTCATGCGGCAGGCGGTGGCGCAGGCCGTGCACCACTGCGCGCACCGCGGCGCCTTCGGCGGCAAGCTGATCGACAAGCCGCTGATGCGCAATGTGCTGGCCGATATCGCTCTTGAGTCGGAGGCGGCGACGGTGCTGGGGATGCGGCTCGCGGCGGCGGCGGAAGCAGCCGACGGAGGGAACGCGGCCGAGCGCGCGCTGCTGAGGATCGCGGTACCCGCCGCCAAGTACTGGGTCACCAAGCGC
The DNA here is from genome assembly GCF_037023745.1 of Streptomyces sp. SCSIO 30461. NCBI lineage: Bacteria > Bacillati > Actinomycetota > Actinomycetes > Kitasatosporales > Streptomycetaceae > Streptomyces > Streptomyces sp. SCSIO 30461. Next base: position 2,726,783 of record NZ_CP146101.1, on the reverse strand, counting down.
TGCACTCCGCTCACGGCCGAGGCCCTGGAGTGCCTGGGCGGCAACGGCTACGTGGAGGAGTCCGGGATGCCGCGGCTGCTGCGCGAGTCCCCGCTGAACTCGATCTGGGAGGGCTCGGGCAATGTCCAGGCGCTGGACGTGCTGCGAGCGCTGCGTCGTGAGCCCGGCGCGCTGGACGCGTATCTGCGGGAAATCGGGCGGGCGCGGGGCGCCGACCACCGGCTGGACGCAGCGATCAAGGGGATGTTGACGGAGCTGGCCGATCTTGAGACGGCCGAGGTACGGGCACGGCGCCTGGTGGAGCGGATGGCACTGGTGCTCCAGGGCGCACTGCTGGTGCGCTGGGCGCCGCCGGAGGTGGCGGACGCGTTCTGCGCCTCACGGCTGGGTGGGGATTGGGGTGCGGCGTTCGGCACGCTGCCGCATGGACTCGATCTGGCGGCGGTGGTGGATCGCGCCCGGGTCCGTTCCTGATACGCCGGTGGTCCGATATTCGCGGATGTTCCAGTTTTCGCGAGTGGTCCGGTGTCCGCGGCACTCGCCCGGGCAGGTCTCACCAAGCCGAGGGTGGTGCTGCGCCGACACGGCACCACCCCCTGCGCACGTCACCCTCACGCATGGGACAGCGGGCCACCAGAGTTGCAGATGGTTGCAGACAGTTGCGGAAGATATGCGAAGCGGGTCTCCGGGCCGGGGCGCGAACGGCAGGATAGCCCCTGAAGGGACGGGCTCCAAAGGGGGGTTGGCATTGCGGAACTCGGCTCTCGACATCACCCGGCTCGCCACCATGGACGCCGCGCACGCGACCCGGCTGCTCCATCAGGTGCGCGCCGCGATACTGGACGGCCGGCGCCCGCCGATCGCACCACGCCCGGTCATCGACGCCTCCTGGCGGCGGATGTTCCGGCTGGGCCTCGACCCCGACCGGGACACCAGCAGTGTGCTTCTCGCGCGGGACGAACTGGAGCACCGGCGCCGGGCGACGGCGCTCGGGGAGACCATGGAGACCCTGAGCGGGGGCCTGGTTTCGATCGCCGACGCGTCCGTGCAGATCATGGTGGTGACGGACGCCCAGGGGCGGGTGCTGTGGCGGGCGGGCAACGCTGGCGTGATCCGCCGGGCCGACGCCATCTGCCTGGAGGAGGGCGCGGCGTGGAGCGAGGACTGCACGGGCACCAACGCCATCGGAACCGCGCTCGCCGCGCAGCGCCCGGTGCAGGTCCACTCCGCCGAACACTTCGTACGGACCCTGCACAACTGGACGTGTGCGGCGGCGCCGGTGCACGACCCACGCGACGGGCAGCTGCTGGGCATCGTGGATGTGAGCGGCCCCGCCTCCACCTTCCATCCCGCGACGCTCGCCCTGGTCGACTCCGTGACCCGGCTGGCCGAGGCGGAGCTCAGAGAGAGACATCTGCGGACCGTCGAGCGGCTGCGTTCGGTGGCCGCTCCGATCCTGTGCCGGTTGTCGGGCCGGGCACTGGCCGTCGATCCGCACGGTTGGACGGCGGCGGTGACCGGAATGGCGCCGCTGGACCGGCTGCCGCTGCCCAAGTCGTTCCGGGCCGGGCGGGTCTGGTTGCCCTCACTCGGCATGTGCACCGTCGAACCGCTCCCCGGCGGCTGGCTGGTGCGACCCGACACGACGGAGCCCGGACCGGATGATGAGCCGGTGAGCCGGGTGGTGCTGGATCTGAGCCGCCCGCGCCGCTGGACGGTCGAGGTCAGCGGGCCTGCCGGGAGCTGGGCACAAGAACTCAGCCCACGCCATGCCGAGCTGCTGTTCGTGCTGGCCACCCACCGGCACGGGCGCACGGCGGCGCAGCTGGCGGCGGACGTGTTCGGCGACCCGACACGCACGGTGACGGTTCGCGCCGAGATGTCACGGGTGCGGAGGACTCTGTCGGGGGTGCTGGCACACCGCCCGTACCGCTTCGACGAGGGCGTACAGGTGGAAGTGGTGCGCCCCGTGAACCCGGCCGACCTGCTGCCGCACTCGTCGGCGCCCGCGGTCGCCGGGGAGCGGCGGCAGGCGCCCGCGTAGCCGACGGCCCGCCGGCCCGCCCCGGAGGCGTTCGGAGCCGTTTGGACCCCGGGCCGCGGCGTGGTTCCCTGGCGGTCATGAGCATCACCGTGACCACCTGGTCCCTGGAGCAGACCTCTCCCGACGACCTCCGACCGGCAGCCGAGCCCGGCGCCGATGTACGGATCGTCCGGGCGGAGGTGCCGTCGCCCGAGTTCAGCCGCTACCTCTACACGGCGGTCGGCGGGGACATCCGCTGGACCGACCGGCTCGGACTGACGTACGCGCAATGGGACGAGATGCTCCGCAGGCCGGGGGTCGAGACCTGGGTGGCGTACGAGAAGGGGACGCCCGCGGGGTACATCGAGCTGGAGGCCCAGGGCGAGGGTGTGGTGGAGATCGTCTACTTCGGGCTGATCCCGGCATTCCGGGGGAGGCGGATCGGCGGCCACCTGCTGGCATACGGCACGGCACGCGCCTGGGACCTGGCGGACCGCTGGCCGGGGCTCGCGCCGACGAAGCGGGTCTGGCTGCACACCTGCTCCGAGGACGGCCGGCACGCGATGGACAACTACACGCGTCGCGGCTTCGCGCTGTTCGACACCAAGGTCGCGGAAGAGCCCGATGTCGCGATGCCCGGACCTTGGCCCGGCGCCGCCACGGACGCCTGAGAACCCGGTGGCGTCCCTGGCGGCACCGGGACGAGGCCGCCAGGGCCGCTGAGGCTCCCTGGAGGCGGCGCGCGGCGCGGCTCACCGGGAGGGCGGGCTGTCCCGGCTGGGTGACCCGGGACACACTGTCTCGCGATGCGGGACAGTGATGTCCATATTATGGATAACGGTGGACTGGTTCCAAAGCAGCGTGCCACGCTTCCGTCATGTCTCGAGCTGGAATTGCCTTGGTGAGTCGGCGGCACGTCGATCTCGGCCGCATGTCCAGCGCCATGTGTCCGGCGCGCTGACGACCCAGCACCGCCGCGATCCCGAGATATCCCCGCTTCCTGCGCAGCGCTGCGCCACACCCTGGTCGGTGTTGCCCGAGCGCAGGTCAGAGCCGCCCTCCCGCAGTCCCGAAGGACGTATCGTCATGGCCGCCACCCCCGAGAAGCCCGCCACCGCCACGCCCCGCCGCAAGGCCGGTCGCCACCGCGGCGAAGGGCAGTGGGCCGTTGGCCACTTCACGCCGCTGAACGGCAATGAGCAGTTCAAGAAGGACGACGACGGTCTCAATGTGCGGACACGCATTGAGACGATCTACTCCAAGGCCGGATTCGACTCCATCGACCCCAGCGACCTGCGCGGCCGGATGCGCTGGTGGGGTCTCTACACCCAGCGCAAGCCCGGGATCGACGGCGGCAAGACCGCGATCCTGGAGCCGGAGGAGCTGGACGACGAGTACTTCATGCTGCGCGTGCGGATCGACGGCGGGCGGCTGACCACCCAGCAACTACGGGTGATCGGCGAGATCTCCGAGGAGTTCGCCCGCGGCACGGCCGACATCACCGACCGGCAGAACGTGCAGTACCACTGGATCCGGATCGAGGACGTGCCCGAGATCTGGCACCGGCTGGAGGCCGTCGGCCTGTCGACCACAGAGGCCTGCGGCGACACCCCGCGCGTCATCCTCGGCTCACCGGTGGCGGGCATCGCCGAGGACGAGATCATCGACGGCACCCCCGCCATCGACGAGATCCAGCGCCGCATCGTCGGCAACAAGGACTTCTCCAACCTGCCCCGCAAGTTCAAGTCCGCGATCTCGGGCTCCCCGCTGCTCGATGTGGCCCATGAGATCAACGACATCGCGTTCGTCGGTGTGAACCACCCCGAGCACGGCCCCGGATTCGACCTCTGGGTAGGCGGCGGACTGTCCACCAACCCCAAGATCGGTGTGCGGCTGGGCGCCTGGGTGCCGCTGGACGAGGTCCCGGATGTCTACGAGGGCGTCATCTCGATCTTCCGCGACTACGGCTACCGTCGGCTGCGCACCCGCGCCAGGCTGAAGTTCCTGGTCGCGGACTGGGGTGCGGAGAAGTTCCGCCAGGTGTTGGAGGACGAGTACCTCAAGCGCGAGCTGCTGGACGGCCCGGCACCCGAGCAACCCGTACAGCAGTGGCGTGACCACGTCGGTGTGCACCGGCAGCTTGACGGCCGCTACTACGTCGGTTTCGCACCGCGCGTCGGCCGGGTCGACGGCACCACACTCACCAAGATCGCCGAACTGGCCGAGCGGCATGGCTCCGGCCGGCTGCGCACCACGGCCGAGCAGAAGATGCTGGTGCTCGATGTGGACGAGCCGCACCTGCAGTCGCTTGTCGCCGGGCTCGAGGCGCTCGACCTGCGGGTCACGCCCTCCCCGTTCCGGCGCGGCACGATGGCCTGCACCGGCATCGAGTTCTGCAAGCTGGCCATTGTCGAGACCAAGGCGCGCGGCGCCTCGCTGATCGACGAACTCGAACGCCGTATCCCCGACTTCGACGTGCCGATCACCATCAACATCAACGGCTGCCCGAACGCGTGCGCCCGTATCCAGGTGGCGGACATCGGTCTCAAGGGGCAGTTGGTGCTGGACGACAACGGCAACCAGGTAGAGGGTTTCCAGGTGCACCTCGGCGGCGCGCTGGGCCTGGAGGCCGGCTTCGGACGCAAGGTCCGGGGGCTGAAGGTCACGTCGGCCGAGCTGCCCGACTACGTCGAGCGCGTGCTGCGCCGCTTCCAGGAGCAGCGCGAGGACGGCGAGCGCTTCGCCGCCTGGGTGGCCCGTGCCGGCGAGGAGGCCCTCTCATGAGCGAGCGCGCCGCCCCCTTCTACTGCCCCTACTGCGGTGACGAGGACCTGCGTCCGAGCGAGGAGGGAGGGGGGTCCCCCCACACGAAGCGAAGCGGAGGTCACGGGGGAGGAGCCTGGGAGTGCGCGGCATGCAACCGGGCCTTCCGGCTGAAGTTCCTCGGGCTGCTCGCCCGGGGCGTGCGGCAGACCCGGGCGGACCACACGGGAGGGGACGGGATATGACGACGGCCGAGACGGTCGGCACCGAGGAAGAGCTCAAGGCCATCGCCGAGCAGGCCGGCCGGGACCTCGAAGACGCCTCCGCCCCGGAGATCCTGACCTGGGCGGCGGAGACCTTCGGTCCGCGCTTCTGCGTCACCTCCTCCATGGAGGACGCGGTCGTCGCGCATCTCGCCGCGCGGGCCAGGCCCGGAGTCGATGTGGTCTTCCTGGACACCGGCTACCACTTCGAGGAGACCATCGGTACCCGGGACGCCGTGGCCGCCGTGATGGACGTCAACGTCATCACCCTCACCCCGCGCCTGACGGTGGCCGAGCAGGACGCGGAGCACGGCCCGCGGCTGCACGACCGCGACCCCGACCTGTGCTGTGCGCTGCGCAAGGTCAAGCCGCTTGAGGAGGGCCTGACCGGATACGACGCGTGGGCGACCGGACTGCGCCGGGACGAGTCCCCGACCCGGGCGAACACCCCGGTCGTCGGCTGGGACGAGAGGCGCCGCAAGGTGAAGGTGTCCCCCATCGCCCGCTGGACACAGGACGACGTGGACGCTTATGTCGCCGAGCACGGGGTCCTCACCAACCCGCTGCTGATGGACGGTTACGCCTCCGTCGGCTGCGCCCCCTGCACCCGCCGCGTACTGGAGGGCGAGGACGCCAGGGCCGGCCGCTGGGCGGGCCGCGGCAAGACCGAGTGCGGGCTGCACGGCTGATGAATGCGACCGGAACGACAACGACGGCCGACGACCAACAGGAGAAGCACGTGACTGGGGCCACCATCTGGCTCACCGGGCTGCCGAGCGCGGGCAAGACCACGATCGCGTTCGCGCTGGCGGACCGGCTGCGCGCGGACGGGCGATGTGTCGAGGTGCTCGACGGCGACGAGATCCGCGAGTTCCTCTCCGCGGGCCTGGGCTTCAACCGCGAGGACCGGCACACCAACGTGCAGCGCATCGGCTTTGTCGCCGAGCTCCTCGCGTCGAACGGTGTGCAGGTCCTGGTGCCGGTGATCGCTCCGTACGCCGACAGCCGCGAGTCCGTCCGCAAGCGCCACGACGCCGAGGGCACGCCCTATGTCGAGGTGCATGTCGCGACTCCGGTGGAGGTGTGCTCGGTACGCGACGTGAAGGGCCTGTACGCCAAGCAGGCGGCGGGTGAGATCAGTGGTCTCACCGGGGTGGACGACCCGTACGAGGCGCCGGAGTCCCCGGACCTGCGGATCGAGTCGCACACCCAGACGGTCGAGGAATCCGCCGCGGCGCTCTACGCACTGCTGACCGAGAAGGGACTGGCATGACCACGAGTGTCGACATCGCGAGCGGTGCCACCGGCAGCCCGTACGCGCTGACGCATCTGGACGCTCTGGAGTCCGAGGGGGTGCACATCTTCCGCGAGGTGGCGGGTGAGTTCGAGCGGCCGGTGATCCTCTTCTCCGGCGGCAAGGACTCCATCGTGATGCTGCATCTGGCGCTGAAGGCGTTCGCGCCCGCCGCGGTCCCGTTCTCGCTGCTGCACGTGGACACCGGGCACAACTTCCCCGAGGTCATCGAGTACCGCGACCGCACGGTCGCCCGACACGGTCTGCGGCTCCACGTCGCCTCCGTGCAGGACTACATCGACGCGGGCAAGCTTCGCGAGCGCCCCGACGGCACACGCAATCCGCTCCAGACCGTGCCGCTGACCGAGGCCATCCAGCAGCACCGCTTCGACGCCGTGTTCGGTGGCGGGCGGCGTGACGAGGAGAAGGCCAGGGCCAAGGAGCGGGTGTTCTCGCTGCGGGACGAGTTCTCCCAGTGGGACCCGCGCCGTCAGCGGCCCGAGCTGTGGCAGCTCTACAACGGCCGGCACGCGCCCGGTGAGCATGTCCGTGTGTTCCCGCTGTCCAACTGGACCGAGCTGGACGTATGGCAGTACATCGCCCGTGAGGGGATCGAGCTGCCCGAGATCTACTTCGCGCACGAGCGCGAGGTCTTCGCACGGGGCGGCATGTGGCTGACCGCGGGCGAGTGGGGCGGCCCCAAGGACGACGAGACGGTGGAGAAGCGGCTGATCCGCTACCGCACCGTCGGCGACATGTCCTGCACCGGCGCGGTCGACTCGGACGCCGCCACCCTGGACGCCGTGATCACCGAGATCGCCGCTTCCCGGCTCACCGAACGGGGTGCCACCCGCGCCGACGACAAGCTGTCCGAGGCCGCGATGGAAGACCGCAAGCGCGAAGGGTACTTCTAGAGATGACCAGCCCCACCAAGCAACTGGCCGAGGAGCTGTCGGCCACCACCCTGTTGCGCTTCGCCACCGCCGGATCCGTCGACGACGGCAAGTCCACACTGGTGGGACGACTGCTGCACGACTCCAAGTCGGTGCTGGCAGACCAGCTGGAGGCCGTCGAGCACGCCTCCCGCTCCCGGGGCCAGGAAGCGCCTGACCTGGCGCTGCTGACCGACGGACTGCGGGCCGAGCGAGAGCAGGGCATCACGATCGACGTGGCGTACCGCTACTTCGCCACGGCTCGGCGCCGGTTCATCCTCGCGGACACCCCGGGACACGTGCAGTACACCCGGAACATGGTCACCGGCGCCTCCACGGCCGAACTGACCGTGATCCTGGTCGACGCCCGCAACGGTGTGGTCGAGCAGACCCGCCGTCACGCCGCCATCGCCGCGCTGCTGCGGGTGCCGCACGTCGTGCTCGCCGTCAACAAGATGGACCTGGTCGGCTACCAGGAACCCGTCTTCGCCGCCATCGCCGAGGAGTTCACGGCGTACGCGAGTGAGCTGGGCGTTCAGGAGATCACGGCGATCCCCATCTCCGCACTCGCCGGTGACAACGTGGTGGACGCGTCGGCCAACATGGACTGGTACGGCGGTCCGACGGTGCTTGAGCACCTGGAGACGGTGCCGGTCAGCCATGACCTCACCTCCTGCCATGCCCGATTCCCGGTGCAGTACGTGATCCGGCCGCAGACCGCCGAGCACCCCGACTACCGGGGCTACGCGGGCCAGATCGCGGCGGGTACGTTCCGGGTCGGCGAGAGTGTGACGGTGCTGCCCTCGGGCCAGACCTCGAAGATCGCCGGGATCGACCTGCTCGGCAGGGCGGTGGATGTCGCCTGGACCCCGCAGTCGGTGACGCTCCTACTGGAGGACGACATCGACATCTCGCGCGGCGACATCGTCGTACCGTCCGGTGACGCCCCCGCCACCACCCAGGATGTGGAGGCCACCGTCTGCCATGTGGCCGACCAGCCGCTGGCGGTGGGTCAGCGGGTGCTGCTGAAGCACACCACCCGCACGGTCAAGGCGATCGTCAAGGACATCCCGTCGAAGCTGACGCTGGACGACCTGTCCCAGCACCCGGCGCCCGGGCGGCTGGTGGCCAACGACATCGGCCGGGTGAAGGTCCGCACCGCCGAGCCTCTCGCGCTCGACTCCTACGCGGACTCCCGCCGCACCGGATCGTTCCTGCTGATCGACCCGTCCGACGGCACCACCCTGGCCGCAGGCATGGCAGGCGAGTCCTTCGCCACCACCAAGGCCACCCCCGTCCAGGACGACGACGGATGGGACTTCTGACCATGTCCACCATGGCCTGCTTCTACGCGACATTCGCCAAGGAGGGCGGCCGTGTCGGCAGTGGCTCCCTGGGCGCGGGCACGGGCGGGGTGACGCGATGTGTGCGATGACGTATGCGCACTGCCTGCGCGCCCGCACCTCCCGCGTCCCCTACCGCCGACGAAGACGCCGACATCCCGGCCACGCCCCGTGAGTGCGTGACCGCCGGGCCTCCGAGAGGAACCGCCTCCCGTGCCTGCCACCACCCGAACCAAAGCCCTGCGCCGCGGCGTCGCCGTCGCTGCCGCCCTCCCGCTGCTCGCCGTGGCGCTCACCGCCTGCGGCTACGGCTCGAAGGCCGACGACAAGAAGACCGAGGTGGCGGCGGAGGGCAAGAAGCTCTCAGCGGACACCGTGAGGATCGGCTACTTCCCCAACCTGACGCACGCCACCGCGCTCGTCGGCATCCAGGAAGGGCTGATCGCCGAGGAACTGGGCGGCACCAAGGTCGCCACCCAGATCTTCAACGCCGGCCCATCCGAGATCGAGGCCCTGAACGGCGGCTCGATCGACATCGGCTTCATCGGTCCCTCCCCCGCCGTCAACGCCTATGCCAAGTCCAAGGGCCAGGCGCTGCGGATCGTGTCCGGCTCCGCTTCCGGTGGTGTGAAGCTGGTCGTCAACCCGGACAAGATCAAGAACCTGGACGACGTCAAGGGCAAGAAGATCGCGACCCCGCAGCTCGGCAACACCCAGGACGTGGCATTCCTCAACTGGGTCTCCGAGAAGGGCTGGAAGGTCGACGCCCAGAGCGGCGAGGGCGATGTCTCCGTGGTCCGCACGGACAGCAAGGTCACTCCGGACGCCTATAGGTCCGGCTCGGTCGACGGAGCCTGGGTGCCAGAGCCGACCGCGTCCAAGCTGGTCGCCGAGGGCGGCAAGGTGCTGCTGGACGAGACCTCGCTGTGGCCGGACGAGAAGTTCGTGATCACCAACGTCATCGTGTCGCAGAGCTTCCTCAAGGAGCACCCTGACGTGGTCGAGGCCGTACTGCGCGGCACGGTGAAGACGAACGCCTGGATCAAGGCCAACCCGGACAAGGCCAAGGCGTCGGCGAACGCCGCGCTGAAGGAGCTCAGCGGCAAGGAGCTGGCGCCCGAGGTCATCGACCCGGCCTGGCAGTCGATCCAGATCACGGACGACCCGCTGGCCACCACCCTGCAGGCGCAGGCCGACCACGCAGTGAAGGCCGACCTGCTGGACGAGCCCGAGTTGGGCGGTGTCTACGACCTGACGCTGCTCAACAAGGTGCTGAAGGCCCAAGGGCAGCCCGCCGTGGCCGACGCCGGACTCGGCACCCGGTAGCAGCACCACCGCCAACGCCCCGCTCCCGCTCCCGCTCCCAGGAGGTGACGACCATGGCCACCACGCTCGCCAAGGCCGCAGACGGTACCGCCGCCACGGTGGTGTCGCACGCCGCCCGTATCGCGCATGTCTCGAAGTCCTTCGCAGGACCGGCCGGACCGCAACTCGTACTGGACGACATCAGCCTCGATGTCGCCCCGGGCGAGTTCGTCACCCTCCTGGGAGCCTCCGGGTGCGGAAAGTCCACTCTGCTCAATCTGGTGGCCGGGCTCGACCGGCCGACCGCGGGGTCCATCGAGACCCCCGGCGGCCGGCCGGCTCTGATGTTCCAGGAGCATGCCCTCTTCCCGTGGCTGACCGCGGGCAAGAACATCGAACTCGCCCTGCGGCTGCGCGGGGTGCCCAAGTCCGAGCGCCGGGACGAGGCGGAGCGGCTGCTCGGTCTGGTCCGGCTCGGCGGTGCGCACCGCAAGCGGGTGCACGAGCTGTCCGGCGGTATGCGCCAGCGGGTGGCGCTGGCGCGGGCGCTGGCGCAGGACAGCGATCTGCTGCTGATGGACGAGCCGTTCGCGGCGCTCGACGCGATCACCCGCGACGTGCTGCACGAGGAGCTCACCCGTATCTGGCGCGAGACGAACGTCTCGGTCCTCTTCGTCACCCACAACGTGCGCGAGGCCGTACGCCTCGCCCAGCGCGTGGTGCTGCTGTCGTCGCGGCCCGGCCGGGTCGCGCACGAGTGGCGGGTCGACATCCCCCAGCCGCGCCGTATCGAGGACGCCGCCGTCGCCGAGCTGTCCGTCGAGATCACCGAACAACTGCGTGGGGAGATCCGCCGCCATGGCCAGCACTGACACCGAGCACGGGCCGGCCACGGCCACCGGCGACGCGGTGGTCCGTAAGACCGACGACTTCGCCGGGCTTGAGGCCGGCCTCGACGCCCTCGACACCGTACAAGCCCATCGCACCCCCATCCGCCAGGTGCTGTTGCGCAAAGTGCTGCCGCCCGTGCTGGCCGTCGCACTGGTGCTCGCGGTGTGGCAGTCGCTGGTCGCGCTGAAGGTCACCGACGACTACAAGCTGCCGCCGCCGTCCGCGGTATGGGACAGCGTGTCCGACATGTGGCTGCACGGAACCCTGCTCGAAGTCGTCTGGACCAGTGTGTCGCGCGGCCTGCTCGGCTTCCTGCTGGCCCTGGCGATCGGTACACCGCTCGGTCTGCTCGTGGCCCGGGTGAAGTTCGTCCGCGCCGCCATCGGCCCCATCCTGTCCGGTCTCCAGTCGCTGCCGTCGGTGGCATGGGTGCCGCCCGCGGTCATCTGGCTGGGTCTCAACGACTCCATGATGTTCACGGTGATCCTGCTCGGCGCCGTGCCCTCCATCGCCAACGGGCTGGTGTCGGGCGTGGACCAGGTCCCGCCGCTGTTCCTGCGGGCCGGACGCACCCTCGGCGCCACCGGGCTGAAGGGGACCTGGCACATCGTGATGCCGGCCGCGCTGCCCGGCTACCTGGCCGGGCTGAAGCAGGGCTGGGCGTTCTCCTGGCGCTCACTGATGGCCGCCGAGATCATCGCTTCGTCGCCTGAACTAGGCCTGGGTCTGGGCCAGTTGCTGGAGAACGGCCGCAACAACTTCGACATGCCCGGGGTGTTCCTCGCGATCATCCTCATCCTGATCGTCGGTATCGCCATCGACCTGCTGATCTTCAGCCCGCTGGAGCGGTGGGTGCTGCGCAGCCGCGGGCTGCTCGGCCGGAGCTGATCCCCCATGCACGATCCCGTACTGCTGGTCATCGCCCACGGCAGCCGCGACCCGCGGCACGCCGCGACCGTGCCCGCCCTGGTGCGGCGGGTGCGGTCGCAGCGGCCCGGGCTGCGTGTGTCCACCGCGTTCCTGGACTTCAATGCCCCGTCCGTCCCGCAGGTGCTGGAACGAATGGCGAACGACGGGGTGCGGGATGTGGTGGCCCTGCCGCTGCTGCTGACCCGCGCCTTCCATGCCAAGACCGACATCCCGTCGGTGCTCGACGAGGCCCGGGTGAGGCATCCGCGGCTGCGGATCGTCCAGGCCGAGGTGCTCGGCCCGTCGCCGCTGCTGCTCGACGCGGTGGAGCGGCGGCTGTACGAGGCCGGGCTCGACCCTGCCGACAAGCGCTCGACCGGCGTCGTACTGGCCTCGGCGGGCTCATCCGACCCGGAGGCGATCGCAGTGATCGCTGAAATGGCGCGGGAGCTGCGGCACACCGGTTGGTGCGCCGTGCGGCCTGCGTTCGCCTCCGCCGCTCTGCCGCGCACCGAGGACGCGGTGCGCGCGCTGCGCGCCGAAGGAGTGCGCCGGGTGGCGGTCGCACCGTATGTGATCGCCCCCGGCCGGCTTCCGGACCGGATCGCCGACGGCGCGGGGTGCGCGGGCGCGGACGTCCTCGCGGATGTCCTCGGCGCATCACCCGAGCTGGCCCGACTGCTGATCCAGCGCTTCGACGAATCCCGGGCGGCTGCCCGACTGCCCCGGCTCCCGCTGCGGGCACGGACACCGACGCGTGCGGCGGTGCGTGCGACGGGGGCTTAGGTACTGCCCGGGCCGCTCAGCGGTGGTGGTCGGAGGATGCGGCATCCGGCCCCGACCGCCGAGCCGGGCACCCGCCGCGGTCAGGCGATGCTCAGCTCGCCGGTCCTGGTGCGCTTCAGCTCGAAGAAGTCAGGGTGGTTCGCGAGCACCCGGAAGCTGTCGAAGAGCTTGCCCGCCTCCTCACCGCGCGGGATGGAGTTCAGCACCGGCCCGAACCAGACGGCTCCGTCCACATGGACGGTCGGTGTGCCGACGTACCCACCTGACACCGGGTCCAGACCGGCGTCATGGCTGCGGCGCACCGCGTCGTCGTGCGACTCGTCGTACGCGGCTGCCGCCAGCTCGGCCGGCAGCCCGGTCTCCGCCAGGGCCTCGGCGATCACCGCGTCGAAGTCCTCGTTCTTCTGCTGGTGGATCCGGGTGCCGAGAGCGGTGTAGAGATCGCCGAGCACCTGCTCGCCGTGCTGCTCGGCGGCGGCGACCAGGACCCGGACGGGTCCGATGGTCCGGTCGATGAGTGCGCGGTAGCCCTCGGGAAGCTCGTTGCCCTCGTTGTGGAAGTAGAGGCTCATGGGGCGGAAGTGGACATTGATGTCGCGCTGCTGCTCGACCTCCAGGATCCAGCGGGAGGTGATCCAGGCGAAGGGGCAGGCAGGGTCGAAGAAGAAGTCGACCTGAGCGGTGTGATCGGTGGTCATGGGGACGACCCTAGAGGCTGGAGTGACCCAGGGCCACGGGCCATTCAGCCACCGCTTTCCCGGGCCACCGGGGATGCTTCCGAGGGCCTTCCTCAACGCCCGGGGCGATGCGGTGCACGCACCTCGACGAACCGGCGGCCGCCCCTTCCCCGGTAGATCAGTGCGTCCCAGCCGAGCCGGTCCAGGATCCTGGCGCACTCGTCGAGTGCCGCGGGCTCACCGGACGGGGCGCCGCCCCCCGGAGGCCCCAGCCACTCGACCGCGACGACCCGGGGCTCCTGGTCCTCTCCGTCAGCGCTCCGGACGCGGTATCCGGTTTCCACCCGCCGTCCCGACGCGTCGACCGCGGACGGCGGTATCCCGGCCGCTTCGAGGGCGAGCGCCACGGACCGCACCATCCGGTGGTGCTCCCAGGGTGCCGGGGCGGCCTCCGGCACGGCGGCGCCGGTGCCGGTCAGGCGCCGGATCCGGAGCAGCCCGTCGAAGGCGACCCGAACCTCGGCAGCCCGTGCCCGCACCGCGTGCTCGTCAGTGGCCCGCGGTGGGCCGTCGCCGTCGTCGTACATGGGACCGACGATAGGGCCCGCCCCTGACAATCCCCGCTGGCCCATCCGGAGGAGAAGCACGGGGCGTCCGGGAGCGGGCCCCGGGAACAGGACATGTCTGCCCTGCGGTGACAAGGCCGTGGCAGTCCGGTGACAGCGGTGCCGGGTTTCTCACGCACCATGACGGCAAGGAGGCCGATATGTCGATCTATTACCACAAGCGGATCACCATCATCCCGAAGCTGCTGCATCTGAACCTGAGCGACCGCGGGTGGTCGCTGAGCCTGGGCACCCGCCGGGCTCATGTCACCCGGCACAGCGGTGGCCACCGCAGTGCGTCCGTGCGGCTGCCGGGCGGATTCAGCTGGCACCGGAGCTCCCACCGGCACTGAGGCACGGGGACTCCCACCGGTATCCGGAAGCCACGCCCTCCCCTGGCCGATTCAGCCCCGATCGTCCCCGGCCGCCGCATCCGCGGTCATCTCAGCCAGCTTGACGACCGTGTTCCAGTTGCGGCTGGTCGCGACGACCCCCTTGAACAGGCCCGGCCTGGCAAGTTGTTGGGCGAGCTTGGAGCGACCCAGACCGTCGGGCGCGTAGAGGTAGAGAGCACGGTCACCGAGCCGGAACTCCTCCGGCAGACGGGCGGCCGTGTCGATTCCGGCGAGCCGCTCCGGGTCCACCCGCTCGGAGAAGTAGGTGACGTGGAGTTGCCTGCCTTCGATTTCGGCGGCGGGGAAGGGGCAGTCGTCCACGATGGCACGCAGATACGCCGCCCCGCGGACCAGGCAGTCGACGGTGAAGCCGAAGTGCCCATCGATCGCCCTCTCGATGTCGGTGGCGAGCCGCCGCTCGTCCCGTTCCGGGCTGGTGAAGACGGCGTTCCCGCTCTGGAGGTGGCTGCGGACGCCGCCGTGGCCCAGTTCGGTCAGCAGTGTGCGGAGATCCGCCATCGGGACCTTGCGGTGTCCGCCGACGTTGATTCCCCGCAGCAGCAGCGCATACGGATATGTGTTCGCCATCGGCACACCATAGGACGGCCACCATGCCCCGTGGGGGAGGGCACGGCGGCCGTCCGTTGCGGTCCTACCGGGTCAGGCGATCACTCGACGACCTTCAGGAGCTTGTTGGGCGTACCCTCGCTCGGGTTGCTGATCTTGTCGGGCGTGGCACCGTCCGTCAGGGCCTTGGCGACCTGCTCGGGGGTGGCGTCCTGGTGTCCGGCGAGGTAGACCGCGGCGGCGCCGACGACGTGCGGGGTCGCCATCGATGTGCCGGAGATGGTCTTGGTGCCCTCGTCGCTGTCGTTCCAGGAGGAGGTGATGTCCGAGCCCGGAGCGTAGATGTCCACGACGGAACCGAAGTTCGAGAAGTCGGACTGCTGGTCGTCCTTGGTCGACGAGGCGACCGTGATGGCCTCCTCGACCCGTGACGGGGACCCCTGGCCCGCGTCGCTCGACTCGTTGCCCGCGGCGACAGCGAAGGTGACACCGGCGGCGATGGCCTTCTGGACAGCCTCGTCGAGGGCGGGATCGGCGCCGCCGCCGAGGCTCATGTTGGCGACGGAGGGGCCCTCGTGGTTCTTGGTCACCCAGTCGATGCCGGCGACGACCTGCTCTGTGGTGCCGGAGCCGTTGTCGTCGAGCACGCGCACGGCGACGATCTTCGCCTTCTTGGCCACACCATGCGACGCCCCGGCTATGGTGCCCGCCACATGGGTGCCGTGGCCGTTGCCGTCGTCGGCGTCCTCATCGTTGTCGATGGCGTCGAAGCCGCTGGTGGCCCGGCCCTCGAAGTCCTTGTGCGTGGTGCGGACTCCGGTGTCGATGACATACGCCGTGACACCCTCACCGCCACCGTCGGGGTAGGTGTACTTGCTGTCGCCGGCCGTGTCGGCCTGGTCGATCCGATCCAGGCCCCAGGACGGCGGGTTCTCCTGAGTGGCGTTGATGGAGAACCTCTTGTTCTGGACGACCTTCGCCACGGCGGGGTCGGCGGCGAGGCGCTTGGCCTCGGTCTCCGAAAGCCCGCTGGCCGAGAAGCCGTTGACAGCCGATGAGTAGTTGCGCTCCAGCTTGCCGCCGTACTCCTCGGCAAGGTCCTGCTTGTCGGCCTTGGCGCTCATCGCGCTCTTCTGGCCGCTGTCCTTCAGCAGGACGACGTAGCTTCCGGCCACTGCGCCTTCGGCGTTCGCGCCGTAGATCTTGCCCTCCGCAGGAGCGGGGGCGGCTCCGGCGAACGAGGCGCCGAATACGGTCACTCCTGCGGCGGCGGCCACGGCACTGATGGCCGCGGTCAGCTTGATCCTGCTCGCGCGCTTGTGAGTTGCCATGAAGAGGGATCTCCTCGTCATCTTTTGTGGGGGGATTGGCCTCCGAACGGAAGTTCTCCGGAGGTCGCTTCGAAACACTGACCGATTGACGGGCTCAGTTCAAGAGGTTCATGCACCTGTGACTTACTCAACAAGCCTTGGTAATGGGATATCCACCACGCCCCCTCAATTCGGACGCGAACCCTCCCAAATTCTTTACGTGTTACGTGGACTGGGTCTCGTTACAGCCAATCGGCGACATCAGGGCCGGCCGGACGCGGTCCCAGCTCGACACAAACACCCGTGTATCGAGGGGGCGCAGAGGAGCTTCGAGCGGGTACACGAGTCCCCTCGATTTCACTTGGGCGGCACGGAAGCCCTCCCCCATTCACCAAATGTGTTGATTCTGAAACGATTTCTCCGAGCCCTGTGGCGGTCGGGTCCTCGCTGACGACGAGCCGCTCACGGCGGCAAGGCACGGAGCCTTCGCGGCCAAGCGCCCTCCCTCACCGGACGTGGCGCCTGCTTCGGTCCGGGACGTGGACATGGTCGGAACGGCCCCGCGGGGCGCGCGAGCACCATCGACAGGGCCGGTCCGGCGAGCAGGACCAGACCCGCCGCCGGAGTTCCGAGCAGCATGCGTCACCCGCGCGGACGGCTCGCGGTACCGGGCGGCGCCTGGCCATCGCCCGCCACCGGAATCCTCTCGGCATGATGTGACGTCACGAAGTCCTCCCACACAGCCGGAGCCGCTGTCACCGCCTCGACACCGTCAGATGCCTTCGATCGCGCCGATGCTGACTTTTTCTGACAATCCCTCTATGTCAACACGCGCGCTGTCCACCCCAAGTGCGGCAATGCCACAATTCGTGCCATGGACGAGAAACACGCACGGTCGGTGCTCGCGGCGGTGGGGCTGCCTCCGGGGCAGGCGGAGCTGCTGGCCTTTGGAGAGAACGCGGTCTTCGCGTCCGGAGACGTGGTGGTCAAAGTCGGACGGAGCGCCGAGCTGCTCGATCGCGCCGAGTACGAGCTGGCCGTCGCGGAATGGCTGGAACAGGCGGGCGTACCCGCCGTACGGGCGGCGGAGCCGAAGGCCCTGCTGGTGGAGGGCCACCCGGTGACCCTGTGGCACCGCCTGCCCCGGGCGGTACGACCCGCCGAGCCTCGCGACCTGGCACCGCTGCTACGGCTGGTGCACTCGCTGCCCTCCGCCCCGATCCCGCTGCGGCGCCGAAAGCTGCTCGACGGGGTGGAGCGCTGGCTGAGGCTGGCGGGGCCGGCGGTAGACCAGGCGGACGCCGACTTCCTACGAGAGCGCCGGGACGGTTTCGCCGCCGCTGCGAGCGAGCTGACGCCTCGTCTGCCGCCCGGCCCCATCCACGGCGACGCTCTCCCCCGCAATGTCCATATCGGTCCAGACGGTCCTGTGCTGACCGATCTGGAGACCTTCTCCGCCGACCTCAGGGAACATGATCTGGTCGTCCTGGCACTCGCCCGCGACCGCTACGGGCTCGACCCGGCGGCCTACGAAGCCTTCACCGCGGCCTACGGCTGGGACGTACGCGACTGGCCCGGCTGCGCGGTGCTTCGGGGCGCCCGGGAAACGGCCGGCTGCGCCTGGATCGCCCAGCACGCCCCGACCAGCCGTGTGGCGCTGGAGGAATTCCGGCGCCGGGTGGACTCATTGCGGAGGAACGACCCCGAAGTCCGCTGGCACCCTCTCTAGCGCGGTAATCAACGTTCACCCCGTCGCGACTCCCCCAGAGCTTCGCCTGGGAGGTGCCCCCGGGACGGCGCTCCCCCTGGCTTCGCCGGGAGGTGCCCCCACGCGGCGTTGCCGAATCAACCGAGCAGGCTCGCTAGGAGGGGCGATCCGGCTGGAGACCCCACCTCCCTCGCCCCCGAACCGCCCGGGAAACCCCATGCACCGGACGCCGCCCCTTCACGGGCAAACTTGCCCGACGCGGCACTGGTGCAGCAGGATGACGTGCTGTCATTCGGATCACCGGAGCCCGGAGGTGTCGGACACAAGCCTCAGACAGGCCCCACCCCGGTGAGCGCTCGCACCGGCCAGGATCCGTCCACCACCGCGTCAGGGGTGCCCTTGCGTCGCAAGAAACCCTGGAAGTCCGCCGCCCAGTCGGCGTACCAGCGGATCTGCCGGTTGTGCAGCTCCGCCGGGTCGACCGCCGCCACCGAGGCATGCCGCTCCGCTATCGCGCATGCCACCCTGACCGCCGCCAGCGCGTCCGCCGAGGCTTCATGTGCCTCCTCCAGCACCACTCCGTACTCCGCGCAGACCGCTTCGAGGTTGCGCTTGCCTCTGCGGTAGCGATCGACGGCGCGGTCGATCGTGTAGGGGTCGATGACCGGGCCGATCCCGGAGCCCTCCTGGCCCTCGGCCAACCGCTCGGCGAGCGACGGCAGACCGTGGCGGGCGAGCTCGGCGGAAAGCAGGGTCAGGTCGAAAGCGGCGTTGTACGCGACGACCGGGACGCCCGCCTTCCAGTAGTCCGCCAGCGTCACGGCGATCTGCTCCGCCACCTCGCTCGCCGGGCGTCCCTCGGTCGCCGCCCGCTCGCTGCTGATCCCGTGGATGGCCGACGCCTGCGCCGGGATACGTATCCCCGGGTCAGCGAGCCAGGTGCGCCGCCGGGTCGGTCGGCCCGCCTCCACGGCGACGACCGCCGCGGTCACGATGCGTGCGTGCAGCGGGTCGGTGCCCGTCGTTTCCAGGTCGAAGCCGACCAGCGGCTCATGGTGCCACGCCATGCGGTGCCCCCTCGTCTGTGGTACGTACGGAACTCTCGCACGTGGCACTGACAGTCAGGACACCGGTCGGGAGTCGCTCCACACCGACTCGAATTCCTCCCGGTAGGTCTGGAACAGACCGTGCTCGCTCTCCTGGCCCGACCTCACCACGGCCGGCCGGCCGCCGCGCAGCACCAGCACCGGGGCTTCCATGCCCCGGGCCCGGCGCAGGTAGGACTGCACGACCGCCAGCCCGTCGGGGCCGTCGCCGTCGACCAGGTAGGCGGTGAAGCGGGGCGTCTCGTCGAACACATGGATCTCGAAGGCCCCGGGGTCGCGGAGTCTCGACCGAACCCGCCGCATGTGCAGGATGTTCATCTCGACCGAACGGCCCAACTCGCCCTTTCTGACGCCAAGTTCCCGCTCGCGGCGCTTGATCGCGCTGCTGGCGGGGTTGAGGAAGAGCAGCCGCACCCGGGCGCCCGCCTCCGCCAGCCTCACCAGTCGCCGCCCGGAGAAGTTCTGCACGAGCAGGTTGAGGCCTATCCCGACGGCGTCGAGCCGCCTGGCGCCACCGAAGAGGTCCTCGGCCGGCAGCTGCCGCTGGAGCCGCACCCGGTCGGGATGCACGGAGACCACGTCCGCGTAGCGGTCGCCCACCAGGTCCTCGACCGCGTCGACCGGCAGGCGGTCGGCGGACGGCACCCCGGCCCCACTGCCGAGGATCTCCAGCAACCGGGCCGAGGCGCGTTCGGCCTGGGCCAGTACCGCCTCGTTCAGCGCCCGGTTGCGGGAGACCACGTTCCGCGCCACCTCGAGCTCGTCCAGCGCCAGCTCGACTTCGCGCCGCTCGTCGAAGTAGGGCTCGAAGCACGGCCAGTGCTGGACCATCAGTTCCCGGAGCTGGGGAAGGGTGAGGAAGCTGAGCACATTGTCGTCGGCCGGGTCGAGCAGATAGCCCTTACGGCGCGAGACCTCCCGTACGGCGACGGCCCGCTGCACCCACTCCTGCCCTGCCGGGCCCGCCGCGGCCACCACCCAGTCGTCGCCGTGCACCGGCTCGTAGACGGGCATGAGCACGGCGGCCACCACCGCGCGCAGCCGCTGCTCGACCAGATTCAGCCAGACGTAGGCACGCCCGGCCCGCTGGGCGCGGGTGCGTACCTCGCTCCAGGCCTCCGCGCTCCAGTCCAGTTCTGGTCCGATGTGAGATGTCATCTCGACCGGCCTGGCGAGCGATACCGCGCCGGGCGGGACATCGGCCGAGTCCCCCTCGTGACCTGTGTCACCGGGGGGTAGCTCCAGCCCTCCCGAGCTCACCCGCGCACCGCCTTCCCGCTCCCCTCCAACGATCAAGGAAGAGTACTCCGCCCGTGGGACGCGGTGCATCCGGATCCCCGGGGACTTTTCCCAACTCCTCCGCACCAAGGCTCCGTTCTCCGTGATCGGATCACCTGGAGTGAGGTGATTCATAGTGATTGCGCCCCCTGGTGACACCGTCGGTGCGCCCCGGCGCACCCCCGGCGCGTCCCCAGCAGCCCTCACGAACGCGCGGCAGACCGGGCGGATCCGGCTCCCCGCACGGGCGACACGCAGAAACGCGGTGTTGACAAGGTCACCGGTTTGGAGTCAGCGCCTTTGGGTATGTTTTCGCGGATTTACCCGCTCTTGAGAGATGGTCACCCGGTAGCACCGCGGTAAGTCCTAGGAGCTCGCCCCACTTTCGGGGAGGATCTGCCCGAAGTGGTCCCCCGCACCCGGATCAGAAGTGGAAGAGTCGCATCTATGCAGGTCTGGCCGGGACAGGCGTATCCCCTCGGCGCCACCTACGACGGCGCCGGCACCAACTTCGCGGTCTATTCGGAGGCCGCGCACCGTATCGAGCTGTGTCTGCTGCACGACGACGGCTCGGAGACGGCGGTGGAACTCCGTGAGACCGACGCGTTCGTGCGCCACGCCTATCTGCCGGGCGTGATGCCGGGGCAGCGGTACGGCTTCCGGGTGCACGGACCGTACGCGCCGGAGCGGGGGCAGCGGTGCAACTCCGCCAAACTGCTGCTCGATCCCTACGCACGGGCGATGAGCGGACGGATCGACTGGGGCGAGTCGGTGTACGGCTACCATTTCGGCCGCCCCGACTCGCGCAACGACCTCGACTCCGCTCCCCACACGATGGCCTCCGTCGTCGTCAATCCGTACTTCGACTGGGGTGACGACCGCCCGCCGCGTACGGACTACCACCGCACCGTCATCTACGAGGCCCATGTGAAGGGCCTGACGATACTGCACCCGGCGCTGCCGTCCGAGCTCCGCGGCACCTACGCGGGGCTCGCCCATCCGGCGGTGATCTCGCACCTCACCGAACTGGGTATCACCGCACTGGAGTTGATGCCGGTACATCAGTTCGTGAACGACAACCGACTCGCGGACTCGGGGCTGAGCAACTACTGGGGTTACAACACCATCGGATTCTTCGCCCCTCACAACAGCTACGCCTCCTGGGGCGACCGCGGTCAACAGGTGCTGGAGTTCAAGTCGGCGGTCCGGGCGCTGCACCAAGCGGGCATCGAGGTGATCCTCGACGTGGTCTACAACCACACCGCGGAAGGCAACCATCTGGGCCCCACCCTGTCGTTCCGGGGCCTCGACAACGCTTCGTATTACCGGCTGTCCGAGGACAAGCGCTACTACACGGACACCACCGGCACCGGCAACTCCCTGCTGATGCGCTCCCCCCACGTGCTCCAGCTGATCATGGATTCACTGCGCTACTGGGTGACCGAGATGCATGTGGACGGCTTCCGCTTCGATCTCGCGGCGACCCTGGCCCGGCAGTTCCACGAGGTGGACCGACTGTCCTCGTTCTTCGACCTGGTGCAGCAGGACCCGGTGGTCAGCCAGGTGAAGCTGATCGCCGAGCCCTGGGACGTCGGCGAGGGCGGATACCAGGTGGGCAACTTCCCGCCGCTGTGGACCGAGTGGAACGGCATGTACCGGGACACCGTGCGCGATCTGTGGCGCGGACAGCCGCGCACGCTGGCCGAGTTCGCCTCCCGGCTCACCGGATCGTCCGACCTCTACCAGAGCGACGGCCGGCGTCCGATCGCCTCCGTCAACTTCGTGACCTGCCATGACGGGTTCACCCTGCGGGACCTGGTCTCGTACGACGAGAAGCACAACGAGGCCAACGGCGAGGGCAACCGGGACGGGGAGAACCACAACCGCTCGTGGAACTGCGGCGCGGAGGGCGACTCCGACGATCCCGGTGTGGTGGAGCTGCGGAGCCGCCAGATGCGCAACTTCATCGCCACTCTGATGCTGTCCCAGGGCGTACCCATGCTCAGCCACGGCGACGAGTTCGGCCGCACCCAGTGGGGCAACAACAACGCCTACTGCCAGGACTCCGAACTCTCCTGGGTGCACTGGCCCTCGTCGACAGAGGAGGAGCCGGGCTCGCTGCTGGCCTTCACCCGGGCGATGGTGTGGCTGCGCCGCGACCACCAGGTGTTCCGGCGCAGACGCTTTTTCCACGGGCGGCCCGTGGAGGGCACCCATGACGAGCTCTCCGACATCGCCTGGTTCACCCCGGACGGGGTGGAGATGACTCACCGGGACTGGCAGGCTGCCCATGCGCGGGCGCTGACGGTGTTCCTCAACGGTCACGCGATCTCCGAGCCCGGGCCGCGGGGTGAGCGCATCTCGGACGACTCGTTCCTGCTGATGTTCAACGCGAGCGGCGGCGACCTGGACTTCGCGGTGCCGGTCAACCACGGCCGACAGTGGCAAGTGCTGGTGGACACCGCACGACCGGACGGGGTGCCACCGGGGCAGGGGCCGAAGGTGGCGGCCGGCGAGCGGGTGCGGATGATCGGGCGGAGCCTGGTGGTGCTGCGCCGCCCGGCCTGAAGAAGCTGTGTCACATCCTCTTTTCACAGCTCACGGCGATCTGAAGCCGGCAGTGCTCCTGTTTGCCGTTCGATCGGGCGTCGGTGGTCGCCGTTCCGAGCGGCACCGGCGTGGGGGTCCTCAGGCGGCTGCGGGGAAAGGGTGCGGCGCCTCGGTCTGACGACGGGCGTTTCAGGACACCGGCCTTCGCCCAGCGTGCGAGGTGCCCGAACACTGCCCTGGCCGCCGCGGGTGAACTTCCCGCCGGTCGCGACGTTCACCAGCTTCAGCGCCGGTGCGGGCACCACCGCGATCGCCACCGCTACCGGGTTGCTGCCGACGGTGACGGCGTCCACGACGGTGTTGTCGGGGCCTGGATCACCGACACCGTACCGTCGCCGGTGTTGGCGACGTAGGCGTAGGTGCCGGGCGGGACGGCGTGCGCGGGCCGCGCAGACACGTGGGCAGGGTCAGACCGGCCACCAGGACCAGTCCGGCCACTAGGTGACTGGTGTTAAGCGGGTCGTCCTGGGCGTGCGGTGTCGCCGTTGGGGGTGTCAGGGTCGTGGTTGCTGGCTGGTGGTCGGGCGGCGTGTGGGCGGTTCGTGGCCGTCGTGGGGGCTGTTGAGGGCTTGGCACGGCCGCGTGCGGGTCGTTTGCATGGTCCAGGGCGCCCTCGGGACGGTCAGCCGGCGGCGACCGCCCACTTGTCACTGCCTGTGGACATGATTCCGAGCACGCCGAGCCGCGCGACGTTGACGGCGGCGGCCAGCAAGGAGAAGTCGGCGGCGATCTTGGCCCGGCCCCGCACCCGGGCGCGGCGTCCGCCGTGTCGCCGCCGCATCAGGTGGGCGATCTTGCGTTCGACCTTGGGGCGGGTGGCCCGGTAGGCGGCCAGCCAGACGGGGTCCGCACTGCGAGCCCGGCCCCGGGCCAGGTGTTCTTCGTGAGGGCCGATGGTGATGACGCGTCCGTTCCTGGCGGTAGTGCACTGCGCCGCAAGGGGGCAGGCGGCGCAGGCGGTCTTGAAGCAGGCCGCCCCACCGCCATCAGACTTCGGGCGGATCGCGGCGGTCATCTGGTTCGGGCAGGTGACCTGCCCTGCCTCCAGATCGATGGTGAAGGCGTCCTTGGAGAACCGCCCACCGGGCGCGTTGGCCGCCTGCACCTTGACCATCACCCGGGCGCCCGCGTCGTCCAGCTCGGCCAGCAGCGGCCCGGTCCCGTAAGCGGCGTCGCCGTAGACTTCGGCCCGCGCCTGGTCTGCCTGCTCGGCGGCAGGTGGTTGGAGAACGTCGGCGAGCAGGTCGGCGGCGGGCTCGGCATCGCCGGCGTTGCCCGCCGTGACCTCGGTCGCGGTGATGACCTCGCTGTCGGGTTCCTCGGCCACATGACCCTTGTAACCGTCGAAGGACCGGCGGACGGTCTTGTGGCCGTGCCGGGCCTCGGGATCAACCGTGGAGATGACCCGGTCCGCGGCCACCTTGCGGGCGATCTTGAAGACGCCCCCGTCCTGCTCCAGGTCCTGGCCCAGCACGGTGGCCAGCAACCGCGCGGCCTGGCCCACATCCCCGGGCACGGCCCGGCCGTCCAGCACGGTCAGCAGCGCGAACCCGTCACGGGCCCGCGAATCGATGAGGGCTTCCCGCTCGGCCGCGTCCGTCCAGTCGATGACCGGCTTGTCCGTGCTGGTGTAGGCGTCCCCGCTGGAGATCACCGCCCGCAGCTCGGCCCGCAGCACGTGATCGGCCGCCCGCAGCAGGCCGCGGATGGCCGAACGGATCAGCGTGATGGTGTCCTGCGTGGCCACCGCGTCATAGATCGGTGCCGAGTCCAGCACCCTCCTGCGGCCGACCAGTCCGGCCTGTGC
This sequence comes from Streptomyces sp. SCSIO 30461, assembly GCF_037023745.1. Classification (NCBI taxonomy): domain Bacteria; kingdom Bacillati; phylum Actinomycetota; class Actinomycetes; order Kitasatosporales; family Streptomycetaceae; genus Streptomyces; species Streptomyces sp. SCSIO 30461. The sequence goes on along the minus strand of NZ_CP146101.1, from coordinate 2,702,211 downwards.
AGCAACCTCTACCGTCCGCTCGAAGATCCGGTTCGGCCGGGCGGAAGCGGCAAGCCTCGCCCGCATGTCGACCAGCACGGTGTGCACGAACCCCGGATGGTCGAAGTCCAGCCCGCCGGCGGCGTACTTCCAGCGCACATCGAACGCGAACCGCTCGACCGCCTCGCGATCGGACAAACCCTCCAGACGCTGCAGGACCATCACGACCGCCACGATCATCGGCGGCACCGACCTGCGGCCGTCCTCGGCGAACAGATCGGCGAACATCTCATCGGGGAACAACGCCCGGCACTCGCGGTGCAGCACCGCGTAGATCGAGTTCGGCGCCAGCCGACCCTCGCAGAAACCCACTGTGGAGGAGAGCAACCCCGGCTGCATCGGAGTCCGGCCCACTGCCATCGCTCAACCTCTCCCCACACCCAGCGACCAACACCCCGCAGCCTGACACAGGACGAAGACCCAGCGCGAGCTCACACGATTAACACCAGTCACCTAGGGCGTGTTGCGAAAGTAGCTCCGCCCGCCCGCAGGGCGGGGCCTGCGGCGTCTGGTGCGTGCGATCGCAAAGCGGAGGATCATCCTCGTACCGGACGTACGTGGATGACTCCGACAACGCAGCGAGCGTGCGTCCCAGACGTCGCGGGTCAGGAGGGACTTTCGCAACACGCCCTAGGCCTCGGAAGAGCCCGGCCCGTCCCCACCGCGGCAACCGCGACCGCGACGAGGAGAGCCCCGACGGTGGTGGCGGGAGAGCGGAGTCACCGCCCCGCCCAGAAATATGACAGACTGTCACACAATCCCCCAAACGAGAAGCGGAAGGCCGACAGGCGGCGACCCGGCACCCCGCCGTACGGCCACCGCCGGCTCGGACACGACACACCCGCGGGGCCGCCCGAACGACCCGGAGGCCACGCATGGCTCGGCGACCCGTCCGATTCTCAACACCCCCCACCACCCCACCCCGCACAGACGCGCACGCAAACAGGTGACGCCCCCGACCAACCGCGCCCCCGCCAGCGACCAAGGCGACCAGAGCCACGCACCGATCCACAGAGCTTTCCTCATACAGGACTCAGGAACAGCTCCTCAGCACACACGAACGGTTCTTTGGTCGTATCAGGTGAACGTGTCCGGCTTCGGCCGACCCCCGCCACGCGGGATGTCACAGACCGCGCCGATGCGGGTACGTACGTTCGCATGACGCCCACCGCCACCTACCGGCTCCAGTTGCAGCCCGCCTTCCCCTTCAGGGCCGCCGAGGAAGCAGTGCCCTATCTCGCCGGCCTCGGCATCTCCCATCTG